>DAOTUZ010000051.1:0-12392 GCA_034437295.1 Anaerolineae bacterium
GGTTTCGATTCAAGCGATACAGACCGTGGCGGCGGCGGTACGTGACGGACGCATTCCAGAATCGCGGATAGACGACTCTGTGCGGCGAATATTAGAAGCGAAACAGCAGTATGATCTGTTCAACTGGCAACCGCTTGATGTGGAAACCACCGCCAGCAGGATGAATAGTGAACGCCACACAGAAGCGGTGGCTAACCTGTTTCGCGCTGGAGTGACGCTGGCGAGCGACGAATCAGACCTGATACCGGTAGATACATCCCGCCGCGTGGCGGTGATATTTCTAGCTACACGCTATCAAATTCGCGACGCCTGTTTACCGTACACCAACCCGGAGCTAACACAGTGGGTAGGTATTAGCGATTCACCGGGGCAGGATGAGATTAGCTGGGCAGTTTCAGCAGCGCAAAATGCAGATACGGTCATTGTTTTTACGCAGAACGCGATCAGCAACCCGGCACAACAAGCACTGGTAAACGCGCTGCCGCAAAATAAAACGGTGGCGGTGGCGCTGTGGTCGCCTTACGACTGGCAAACTTATTCAAACATCAGCGGATATATGACAACATACAGCCCCGCCCGCCCAGCAGTACCAGCAGCCTGCGACATTCTGTTCGGAGCCGCCCCGGCGCGAGGGCGATTAGCAATCACATTAGGAGAGGATTTACCCGCCGGAAGCACCGCGCCCTAGCTTCTACGTTTGAAAATTATAATTTTTCATCTTTTTTGCAAGTAGGTTAACAAAATCCATGCTTTAATAGGGTCAGATAAACCCTTCAAAAAGGAGAAGGAATTAATGAATATTCGCCGTGCCAGTCTTTTTATTCTTATTATCGTGATCCTCGCATCCGCGATGATTCCTTTCGCAGGTGTAGCTGCGCAGATTGATTTTCAGTGCCCAGAAAATGGCCCGACGATCATCAATGGGATTGAATTTAACACCAGCGTGCGCCCCGGTACTTATATGGCAACCGCGGTAGGGCTAAACGGCTTTGACCCGGTGCTGGCAGTACACGCGACGGCTACGAATGAGGCCCTTTGTAACGATGATGATGCTTATGCTGCCAGTTATTTTGGAAATTTGCCGACGACAGGGGCATTTGCGGCAAACAACCGCAACGCATCCATCGTCTTTGAAAATACCACTGAAGATTTCATGGATGTTTCGCTATATGTTAGCGGAGTGAATGGTTCGAGTGGCGAGTTTCTGCTGATCATTGAAGGCCTATCGCTGATCAGCGATGATGGCACCGGACACCCGATCAATGCGCTAGCCGGCCCAACGATGATCGCGGCGGGGGTGCCATTAAGCGTTTACGCCATCGGCGTCTCTCAGGAATTTGATCCCAAGATTCTGCTGGTGGATGCCGACAACAACTCGATCACAAACAGCAGCGGCACCGAAATTTCCTGCGATGATGCAGGCGCGACGAACCTGTGCTATGGCGAGGGCGGCAATATGCCGCTGACAGGATCATTCCTTGGTAATCAGGATGGTCAGCTCAACGCGGACAATCTGGACTCGCTGCTGGTGATTCCGATAGCCGATCTTGATCCGACAGTAGAACTTGAGTTTTCCTATTTCAACTTTCTGATCAGCAGTTACGGGCAGAGCAGCGTTGGAGATTACGTGCTAGCTTTCCACGCAGGCGCTGGAGACCCGGCGCTTTTAGGGTTGCCCTCTTCTGTTGGCACAACACCAAATTTCAACACCAACACCAATACAAATACCAATACGAACACAAATACTAATACGAACACAGCAACTGGCAACGTGTTGAGCTATGGCGCGACTAATCAAGGCACATTCTCCGGTCAAGGTTTGAACACCTATAGTTTTCAGGGCGCGGTTGGCGACGTGATCACTATCGCAGTTGATGCCACGGGCTTTGATCCGAGTGTGACACTGCTAGGGCCAGATGGCACTGAAGCAGCGCGTGACGACGACAGCGGCGATGGACTGAACGCCTTAATTCAGAACTTCCGCCTATCGCAAGCTGGCGCATACAGCATTGTGGTAAACGCATTCAATGCGACAACCGCCGCCGGGCAAGCGTATACGATTTCGCTGAATAATCGCGGCACAGGCACCAATACCACTGTAAACACACCGCCGCCGACACAAGCGCCGGTAGTGACGCAAACCAGCAGTTCAAATGAAATTTCTATCGTTTACGGCGAAACCAAGATCGGCCAACTGGCATCCGGGCAGTTAGGCATCTACACATTCGAAGGCCGCCAGTCGGATATTGTCAATATCGTGGTGACCGCTTCAGGATTCAATGCTGGTATGGCGCTGCTGGACAGCCAGCATAATTCTATCGCCAGAGGGCAGAATACAGGACAGGCGCTGTCTATGCTCACGGCCTTTTCGCTGCCTGCTACCGGCACCTATTATATTGTCATTGCCGACCCCGGTAATGCTGCCGCCAGCGGATCCTATACCATTTCGCTGGTACGCTCTTAAGCACACTCGCGGTTATAATCAAAAGGCCTGATGATATGATCGGGCCTTTTGATTATATGCAGCAAGGAAGAGGATGAATGGCTTCTATCAACTGGGTCAGGTATCGCGTTGGCGAACACACGGTTGAAATTTACAATCTGGATCAAGCGCATTATTTTCGCCTGACTTCCAAGGGCAACGAATCGCAAGTCACGTTTGAGATACAGGATGATAAATTCCATATCATGCGCAGTGTGGATGAGGAAGCCTATCAAGCTGTGCTAAGTTATATCCAGAACGTGACCGGTCATGCCTTCCAGTAAGGGTAATGTTGCGGGGGGAAAAACGCCCTCAAGCCTCATCCCCTCTCCATCGCAATCTGAGGAGAGGGGATGCAAAACTAATCGAAGGCGGCGACGGGGTAGGTTTCAGACAGCGCTGAAGGCGTTAATATGCCCCTGTAAGATGGCCGTGTCTACCTCAGGATATTTGTCTAGCTCGGCCTTAAACAGCTTCATATAGGCAACAATTTCGGGGGCAGTATACGCCTCAAAGCGTAAGGTGATGGCGGGTTGGGTATTGCTGGCGCGGACTACGCCCCACCCGTTTTCAAACTGCACACGCGCACCATCTAATGTGAACACATCATAATCTTTGTCCAGCGCGGCGGTGATGGAATCGATGATGGCAAATTTGAGGTTGTCCGGAGCGGGAAGGATGACTTCAGGCGTGGCAAACAACTTCGGCATCTCATCAAAAATCTGCGATACTGGCCTGCCATCTTTTGCGAAGATCTCCAGCGCGCGCAAGGCAACCAACGGCGCATCGTCAAAGCCATAGTAATTTTCACCCACGAACAGATGACCGCTGATCTCGCCGCCCAGCGGCGAGCCGATTTCGGCCATCTTCTGCTTCATCAGGCTGTGACCAGATTTCCACATCACGGGGACGCCGCCGGCTTCACGGATAATATCTGGCAGCACCTGCGAGCATTTCACATCAAAGACAATAGACGCGCCGGGCATACGCACCAGTAGATCACGCGCCAGTACCGCCAGCAAGCGGTCTGCGGCGATATGATGCCCACGCTCATCAATAAACCCGCAGCGATCGCTGTCACCGTCAAAAGCAAGGCCAAGATCGGCTGAGGTTTCGACCACTTTAGCTTCAAGGTCTTTGGTCATTTCAGGATCTTCGGGGTTCGGCAGATGATTGGGATATGTCCCGTCACTCTCGCAGTACAGCTCAACCACTTCACAACCTAGATTACGCAGCACCTGCGGAAACACCGTACCGACCAAGCCATTGCCTGCATCTAACACCACTTTCATCGGCTTGGATAACGTCACCATCCGCTGAATATGCGCCATATGCTGGTTCATCATGTCAAAATTGGTATCAAGCTGGCCTTCGCCAATGGCAAAGGAATCGGCATCAATAATTTCCAACAGACTTTGAATTTGCTGGTCAAATAAGGCCAGCGCGCCATAAGCCATCTTGATGCCGTTGTATCGGGTATCCAAGTGACTGCCAGTGATCTGCACGCCCGCTGCCCGCCCTGCGAAACTGGCGGATGCAAAATAGACGGTGGGAGTGATGACCTGCCCGATGTCGGTAACGTTCATGCCAGTAGAGAGCAAGCCTTCGATGAGCGCATCGTGCAGTGGGGGCGAGGTGAGCCGGTTATCCATGCCGACAAAGACGCGCTCGGTCTGGAATGCTTTGGGCAGATAAGTACCAAGCGCCCGCCCGACCAGACGGGCGACGGTGGGGGTTAGCTGGGCATCGGCGCCAGTTGCAGTGCCGCGAATATCGTACTTGCGAAAGATGGTACGGTTAATTTCGGTCATGAGGAGTCTCTCCGTGATTAACGGGCAAAATTAGGCGATCTGATTCGATTATCCGGCGTTAACGCTCACTTCTTTGCCGTTCACAACCGCGGCAAATGTCAAGTCGCCGCCATTGGGCGCATCAATCCGCACGATGGTACCGGCAGGCGGGTTGGCGCGCAGCAGAAAATCAGCAAGTGGCTCACGCACGGAACGGCGAATGATGCGCTTGAGGGGGCGCGCGCCATACTCCGGTTCGTCATTCTGGCGCAGCATCCACTGAACGGCATCTTCAGTAAATTCTAAGGTCAAGCCGCGCTCGGCGCCCATCTTGATTTCCTGTTTCAGCATCAGCTTGAGGATGTTATAGAGGTCTTCCTGCGAAAGCGCATTGAACATGATCACTTCGTCCAAGCGATTCAAGAACTCTGGCCGGAACCATGTTCGCACATCATCCATCGCAGCTTCGCGGGTTTCATCGGTGAGCACCGGCACCGCAAGGTCTTCAGAGCCAAGATTACTGGTGAGGATAATCACCGCTTCGCTGAACGTGACGGTGTTGCCACGCCCATCAGTCAGGCGGCCCTCTTCGACCACTTGCAGCAGAATATCCATGATGCGCGGGTGAGCTTTTTCAACTTCGTCAAAGAGCACAATGATATAGGGCTGCTGCTTCACGCGCTCGGTGAGCTGGCCGCCCGCTTCGCTATCTACGTAACCGCTAGGCGAACCGACAAGCCGATTCAGGCTAGATTCATCCTTGAACTCGCTCATGTCTAACGGCAGCATGGCATCTTCGCTGCCAAACATGAACTCAGCGAGGGCTTTGGCAAGCTCAGTTTTACCCACACCGGTTGGGCCAAGAAATAAGAATGCGCCAATTGGGCGGCGCGGATCTTTAAGGCCGACTCGCGCGGTTTTAATGGCGCGGCTGACGGCGATCACGGCGGCATCCTGCCCGACCAGACGCTCGCGCAAATGCTCGACCATGCTGGCATAGCGGGCGCGTTCGTCTTCACCCAATTTATTGACTGGAACGCCAGTCATCTGGCTGGCGGCAAGGGTGATATCTTCAGAATCGAGGGTGTTATCAGCGGCATTTTCAGGAGTCGTAGGCTCACCGCGCAAATCAAGCGGATTCTGGCGACTCATGGTGACCATCGCCGCAGCACGATGCAGCAAATGTTCGGCGCTGCGGGGCAGCGGCATAGCGCCTAAATAACGCTTCGCCAAGCGCGCCGTGACCACCAGCGCATCATCAGTGATGTTCAGGTCGTAATCGCTTTGCAGATGGGGGCGGATCACCTTCAAGATTTCCAGCGTTTCTTCGGGCGTAGCCTCAGGGACGCGAAGCACCTGCGCGTGTTCCGAGACGGCAGTTACGGGCAGCAGCCGCTGCTGGTATTCCTGTTCGGTGGTAGAGCCAATAATTACGGGATCGTTCTCCAGAAAGGCGCGCTGGATCATCGGCGTGGCTTTGGCAAATTCAGCCTTGAGCGCGCCGCCAAAGAAGCGATGCAGATGGGGGATGAAGAGAATGCCGCCGCGCGCCTGATTCATACCGGCGCGTATGGCCTTCTGATCATTATCGAGCAGCGCTGTTTCATCAATTTGAACTAGGCTAGAAAGTCCTTTCGCGCCTTTACCTTCAGAGATAAGCAACGCAAGGCTGTAGGCCAGCGTGCGCTTACCTACCCCATCCGGCCCGACGAGGATGATATGACGATTGACCGACTGGGTGAGAATGTTGATCATGTCACGCAGCAGATTTTCACGGAAGTAGACCGCTTTCAAGTTGCCGGTCTTAGCGCCGGCGACAAAATCTTGCGTGGTGGTGTCTTTACGCGCCAATTGGGAATTGTCGGCCAGCACATCGCTGATCGCTTTCGGCGTGATACCCTGCTGGCGCAGCAAACCGCTGGTGCTTTGCGCGCTTTCGGCCATCACGCTGAGGATGTGATCGGTATCTACGCGCACTTCATCGCGGGAATTTGCCAGCGTGAGCGCATCGTCAATCAGGATGATGGCGCTGCGGGACAGCGGCACCTGCCGATTGCCACGGGCGATGTAATCTAGATTGCCGTCAGGATCACGGCGGCTTTCGGCAGCAAGCTCGGTCTGGCGCTCCAGCTTACCAAGATCCACGCCGCGAGTCTGACGAAAAGTTTCCAGCAATCGAGATGAAGCCATCTCTTTACGGCGCAGCAGCGCCAGCAAAATGACCTCTGGCGTAAGCGTCGTCTTATGGTATTTGTCTTTAATAGCGACAGCGTCGTTTATTACGGCGTCGAGATCTTTCGTGACTAAATCAGGGTTCAACGTACCCATTGAAGCAACATCCTCTTGCATAGATGGTGAGCATTAACTTAACCTGAAATTGGCCTCTAAACAAGGCGCGGATCGGGGGATTCGGGAAAAACATACCATCGCGACATATCTTGACCAGTCATAATCTTCTCATTATTTTGATACAGCAGCCCTACTAAATTGGAACAGCAGGTGTGAGCCACAGAAACACAGGGAACACGAAGGGGAGAAGCTAAACCGCCAAGCCAAAGTGTTTTGAATCAATGTCGCCCATCATTTGAAATTCGCTTAATTGAAGAAAAAGCGCCAGCTTAACTTTAGATGCAATTGCCCAATGCTCAATAGAGAGATGGTCTTGGAAAGCCACCATCTGCGCGCTATACTGACGCCATTATTCCGAAGCACACAACTTCATTTTCAATTGACCTCTGGAGAAGACCTATGCACACTAATTCAGTGCGTCTTATCCTTGTCTCTGGCATAAGTGCAGCTGCGCTTTTCGCCTCAGCTTGTGGTACCGTCGCCACCCCTGAATGGGCAGCAGAAGCTCAAGAAACTCAAGCGGCGCTGGCAGCAACCAGCGAGCATTTGACCGCGATTGCGCCGACAGCTACGCCACTGCCGGCGACAAATACGCCTACCACTGTGCCACCTACAGCAACGGCAGTTCCGCCAACGGCGACATCTGTACCGGCTACTGCGACGACTGCGCCCACAGAAGCACTTCCGCCAACGGTGCCACCAACAGAAGCGGATTCAGGCGGCGAAGTGACGGGAGACGCCGCGAATGGGCAGGTGGTATTCACCACTCAACACACGTTACCTGATGGCGCGGCATGGTCTTGCAATGCCTGCCACTCGACTACACCTGATGAACTGCGCCTGATTGGGCCAGGACTTGGGAACGTGGCGGTACGCGCTGAAACCCGTGTAGAAGGCGAAACAGCGGTTGAATATTTGCATCAGTCCATCGTGGACCCTGAAGCCTTTTTCGCGCCGGTTCGTGAAGGCGAGCCAGATTGGGCGCTGCACATGCCGCATGGTTTTGGCGAAGTGCTAACTGAGCAAGAAATCAACGATCTGATCGCGTATCTGTTTACCCTATAAGGGTAGAATTACAACCTCTCATCTAACCCCCTCAGCCCAAGTAAGCGGCTGAGGGGGAAGCAAAGCGGCGTTTATAAAGCCACGCTCTCTTAACCTATTTCGCCCAAGTCATGACGCCGAGGGCGAAGGGCGATGGCAGGCTTGGGTTATTGGGCATCACACGAACGGATATGCCGCGATCACCACTGGTTTCATAGACAATTTTCGCCTTAAACCGATAGGATCCGTTTTCTGCTGGCGTCATGCTTTCGGGGCGCATCTCAACTGACTGTGCGCCTACGTTAATATCACCACGCGCAGTTAACGTGCCATAGTAGGCTTCCACGCGCACATCGGCAGGCGTCAAGGAATTGAGGGCGATGAGGGCAGACACTTCAATTTCACTACCAACGTGTACCTCTTGCTCGGAAACATGCACATCGCTGATACGAATACCATTCCAACTAGCCAGCACGTTCTTCCGCCAGGCAGTGAAGGCATTACCAAGCGTCAAGTCAGGTTCCATCAACTGCTGGAAGCGTTCAAAGCTGGGCATATAGTAGTGCTCGGTATATTCCTGCACCATGCGCCCGGTATTGAAAAAGGGCGCCAGCTTTTTATAGCCAGCTTTGACCATGCCCATCCATTCGCGCGGCACATTATCGGCCTGGCGGTTATAGAACATGGCGGCGATATCATGCTCAAGGATGTTGTAGAGAATTTCGCTTTCTACGTAATCCTGATGCTCAGACTCGCTTTCCGGATACTCTTCGCCATTACCGATAGCCCAACCAACTTCGGGATCATAGCCCTCAGCCCACCAACCATCAAGAATGCTGCAATTCAGGCCACCGTTGTAAATAGCCTTCATGCCGCTGGTACCGCTGGCTTCTTGGGGACGGCGTGGGTTATTTAACCAGACGTCTACGCCCTGCACCATCTGCCGCGCAACCAGCATGTCATAGTCTTCAATGAACACGAGGTGATCGCGGAAGGGCGTTTGCCGGGCAAGGTTAACGATCTGCCGGATGAACTCTTTACCCTCTTCATCGTGTGGATGAGCCTTACCGGCAAAGATGAACTGGAGTGGACGGTTAGGGTTGGTCAGGATGCGCAGCAAGCGTTCCTGATCTTTGAAGAGCATGGTTGCGCGCTTATAAGTAGCAAAACGGCGCGCAAAACCGATAGTTAGGGCAGATGGACTCAGCACTTCGGAAGCGTGAGCGATTTCAGACTGACTGGAGCCTTTGCGTTCTAACTGCGAGACCAACCGTTTGCGGGCGAACAACACCAGTTGTTCCCTACGAAATTCATGCGTGCGCCAGAATTCAGCATCGGGTACGCGATCAATGCCCTTCCAAATATCATCACGCCATTCTTCTGAGCGCCACGCCGGATCAAGATAGCGATCCAGAAGGGTACCGATATCGCGGCTGATCCACGTTTGCACATGGATGCCGTTGGTCACCGAAGCGATAGGCACATCATTGACCGGGAAATTAGGCGCCATCCACTGCCACATATGCCGCGAAACATCGCCATGTAACTTAGCGACGCCGTTGGTTGCGGCGGACATTTTCATCGCCATCACGGCCATCGAGAAAAGCTCGTATGTCCCCATATTTTCGCGTCCAATACCAATAAATTGTTCGCGGGTGAGGCCAAGCTCTTTACTGTATTCGGTGAAATGTTCGTCAATCAGATCAAAGCCGAAGCGTTCCAAACCCGCAGGTACGGGGGTGTGGGTGGTAAAGATGTTTGATGCCGAGGTGATGGTCATCGCCTCTTGAAAATCAACGTTGTGTTCTTTCATGAACAACCGGATGCGTTCCAGCGCCAGAAATGCGGAATGTCCCTCATTCATATGGCAAATATCGGGGCGAAGATTCATCGCCTCCAACATACGAATGCCGCCGATACCCATCAGAATTTCCTGACGGATACGGGTACGACGATTGCCCCCATAAAGCCGGTCAGTCAGATTACGATCTTCTTCAAGCGGATTTTCAGGGATATTGGTATCCAGCAAATAAAGCGCGACCCGCCCTACCTGCACGCGATAAATCTGCGCGTAGAGCTTGCGATCTGGCAGATCAACGCTGATATGCAGCGGCTTGCCATCGCCATCCCGCACCAGTGATACCGGCTGTAGGCTGTAATCGTTGATCGGGTACAACTCTTGCTGATAACCATCGGCATTCAGGTACTGGCGGAAGTAGCCTTCCTGATAGAGCAAGCCGACACCGATCAGCGGCACGCCTAAATCGCTGGCGCTTTTGAGGTGATCGCCACTGAGAATGCCTAACCCGCCGGAATAATTTTGCAAACATTCCGTCAGGCCAAATTCCATACTGAAGTAAGCGATGCGCGGTTGATTCTCCGCGCCATACTGATCATGAAACCATGTTTCTTCGGGTTTCATGTAGCTGTCGAAGGCATCACACACCCGCCGATAATGCGCTAGAAATGCCTGGTTTTCAGAGGCCGATTCCAGCTTGCGCTGATCAATACTGCCCAAAAATGCGACCGGGTTATGGGTTGTTGATCGCCACAAATCACGATCGAGGCGGCGGAACAGCGCACGGGTATCGTCATCCCATGACCAGCGCAAATTACAGGCCAATTCCATCAATCGAACAATTTGCTCAGGCAGGCGGGGAACGATGCTCACTTTTGCGATTGGCTTTACCATTGATATAAAACTCCTGTGTCAAAGACAGTCAGCCAGAAACGTGAAATTTCTGGAAGGTTGCAATGTCAAGTTGAGCCGTCATTTTACCTTAACCGCAACAGGGTGTAATTTTAACAGACCGGGTTAAAGTAAATGTTTGAGAAATAGATCCCGAATCTCGACAGCAAACCTCCGTATTCTACCTGATGCAGCCATCAATGGTTAACCTCAACCTGAAGAACAATCTAATTTATTCAGACATAAAAGGGTTCGTCTGAGCTTTAGATGAGCATCATTTCCGCGGCTAACTCCTACCATCGCTCAGGTGAGAAAAGCAAGGCGAGAGCCGCGGGTGAGGCTCTAAAACAACGGTTGTTTGCTCAATTTCACTATTCAAAAACTAGGTTAGTCAGACTATTCAGCAATTCTGCGGATATGCTAGAATGCAAAATTAGCATCAATGACTAATCAATCAGTGGATGAGGACATATGACTGAGATGCTCGAAAAGAAGTATCTGAAGACGAAGCCTATCTGCAAAGTGACGTTCACCGCGCCGCATACGTGGGACGGCGAGTCAATCGCAATTGTGGGCGATTTCAACGGGTGGAGTGAGGGTAACGACCTCATGAAACGTCAAAAAGATGGCAGCTTTAAGCTGACTCTTGATCTGGAAACCGGGCGGGAATACCAATTCCGCTATCTGGTTAATAAGACGGAATGGCATAACGACGAATCAGCCGACAAATACAGCCCTAATGGCTTCGGTGAGGATAATTCGGTCATCGTCGTCTAGGCTAAACACATGCCACAAAGCCGCAAACTGGGGCGCGAAATGCGCCCCAGTTTGCTTTCAGAACCCCTCATCTCTTCACGACTCTTGTTATGGTCTTTCTAAGATACAAGAGAAGAAGCAAAAGCAGACCAGCGCATCATGAGGTGCAAAAGGCGGACGCCCCATAGAGCATCCCTACAAGCCTACCTTTTGCCGCTGTAACCTACTTTGCTGTTGTTGGGTACTATTTTATCGCGGAAGGTTTCAAACATTTCCATCCGCAGATCGGTTCCTAACGTTGACCCTGACCCGATTGTGAAACCAGCGGGAACATGGGTGTTTTTGCCAATACAGGTGATACCTAGCTCCCCCATAGCGGGAATACTGCCGACCTGCGCATCATGGCCGATGACCACAATCTTATCCAGAATGCAGCGCTCGACAACCGCGCCGGACTCGATATAGGTATCATTCAAAATGACCGACTCGCGGATAACCGCATTCGGGCCAACGAATACCCCCGGCGAAAGAATTGAGCGTTCCACCAGCGCGCCTTCGCTGATCACGCAACCATGGGTGATCATGCTGTTACGCACGGTAGCACCAGCAGCGATATAGACCGGGGGGCGCTCTTCACTTTTGGTATGAACGATCCATGTGCGATCATTTAGATTGATGGAGGGTGGCGAAGACAGCAAATCCATATGTGCTTCCCAGTAGGCATCCACTGTTCCAACATCAATCCAGTAGCCACCGTACGGATAGGCAAACACCTCCATCTGTTCGGCAACCATGCGCGGGATGATGTCTTTGCCAAAGTCGTGACTGGAAGATTTATTCTCGCGATCTTCATTGAGCAGCTGTTCCAGCGCGGAATAGGTAAAGACATAGACGCCCATGCTGGCGAGGTTACTAGGTGGGTTGGCTGGCTTTTCAACAAAGCTGTTGACGCGATAATCATCGTCAATAGCGAGGATGCCGTAGCGGTTGGCCTCGTCCAGCGGCACGCTGATCACGCAGATCGTGGCATCTGCGCCCTTATCGCGGTGGTATTGCACCAGCACATCGTAATCCATCTCATAAATATGATCGCCAGAGAGGATGAGTACATAGTCAGGCCGGCCACGACGCACAAAGTTCAGATTCTGGGTGACAGCATCAGCGGTGCCTGCATACCAGTCTGTATCTTTACTACCTTTGAACGGCTGCAAGATTTGCACGCCGCCGGTGAAAGAACGGTCTAAATCCCAGGGGCGACCGTGTTCGATATGGTCGTTTAAGC
>DAOTUZ010000052.1:0-9621 GCA_034437295.1 Anaerolineae bacterium
GCTGTTTGTTTTACGTCGCTGCGCGATAAATGTTGAATTAAATTCGACTTACCAACACTGCCAATCCCTACGACAGACGCAGCCTCAGATGCATCCCAACAGCGTAAAATTTGCGCCACTTCTTCATGCCGAAACTCAAGAGGATATTGCCGTTGATTGTTCATATTGGCGATTGCCCACTAATACCGTATTATCCTGCTTAGAACACTTGGTCAGTATAGCGCGTTTTAATTTCCGTGTCACGAGGGGTCATAAGCATGCAGAAACAGTATCGTTATCTTGGTTTCATAGGGGCGATGTTTGTCACCATCCTCTTGCTAAGCAATCTTTTGAGCAGCGCCAAGATTATTGATTTGAACATTTCGATTGGGCCTATACCCCTGATCTTTGATGCCGGAACGCTGGTTTTTCCTATTTCATATATTTTCGGGGATATTTTGACCGAAGTTTACGGCTACAGAGCCTCGCGTCGGGTCATTTGGAGTGGTTTTCTAGCAATGGTCTTGATGGGGCTGTTCGTATGGTTGGCCGGAATTTTGCCCGGTGAATCTACATGGGAAGCTTACGCTGGTCAGTCTGCCTATGATGCTATTCTAGGGGGAATTAGCGGGCTGATCATTGCCAGTCTGATTGCTTATTTAGCTGGCGAATTTTCTAACAGCTATGTCCTTGCCCGAATGAAGATTGCCACCGGCGGAAAGTGGCTGCCACTACGCACAATCGGCAGCACATTGGTTGGGCAGGCGGTTGATACAATTGCATTCATTGGTGTCGCTACGGCGTTAGGTGTTTTCCATCCTGATCAGTTTTTAGGGTTGGTGATCACAAATTACATTTTCAAAGTTGGTATCGAAGTCGTCATGACGCCAATTACAGTATTCATCATCAATTGGTTGAAGAAAGCGGAGCGTGAAGATTTCTACGACTACGATACACAGTTCAACCCATTTCGAGTTGATAATTAGAACCCAGAAATCGCCACAATCGATTTAAATATCGGCTTCAAGCGCATGTCATACAAATGAGTATCAGTTGACAAAATCATTTAGTTCGTATAATGTGCCATATACGAAGTGACTATTGGGATAACTGAATATTCCATGCTGCAAAGATTCGATCCGCAAGCCGAAGAGGCATTTCTACAGCTTTTGGGGCAAAAGTATCAGCTGTTAGGCCAGCTTGATCTGCCATCCAAACAACGAACGCTAACAGCGCGTAACTTTGTCAGCGCAATCAATGCGCTTGCATCCTACATGAGCGATAACAATTTCCCGATACCAAACCGCACCGTGCTCGAACGTTTTCGTGATGATATGGCGAATGGGCGGTGGCCGCGTGGTGGTGAGCAGTTATCCGTTAGCACGATCAATGCGCGATTAGCAGCAGCGCGAAAATGGCTGCGCTCTGTGGCGGATGACGTTGTTGATTTACAGATGAAAATTGCACTGCGCGACTGGGCGAATATCAAAGATGTTAAACGCACATTGGTACAAGATGAAGTAGAGAGCGAAGATAGCGTTGATTATGGGCGGCGCTTCGAGCTTGGGTCTGTACAGCAATTCATACAAAGTTTCCCTACGCATCTCAAAGGAAAGCGGGATCGGGCGGTGTGCGCGTTGGCACTTGGTGCGGGGCTGCGTATCAGTGAAATTGTTGCCCTCACGAAGCTGGACTTGTACAGCCGCAACCGACTAGGGCAACCTGCCATACTGATCCGCCGGGGCAAGCACAACCGCAAGCGCGCTGTCGTGATGACCGATTGGAACTCGTGGGTGTACAAAGCCGTTGAGGCTTACTTGCGAAGCGCCCCACCCCAGCACGAGCGCGCACCGATTATCCGCCGCGTGCGCCGCCATGAGGGTGATTTTATTTCTGTAGAGCGTTCGATTACCGAACGTGGCTTACAGCGCATGCTTGAGGGAAGAAAAGCATATCGTATCGAATATCGCGGCGAAATGGTTATCCCCGCCTTCCATGATTTTCGCCGTACCTATGCCTTTTTGTGCCGGCAATCTGGCATGGAAATGGACGCAATCAGGGAGCAATTAGGCCACTCCAGCGTAACAACCACCGAGCGATACATCGGCCACGATGTAGATTGGTCGCACCGCGTGCCAAGCTGGAAAATAGATATTTAGGATTTTTGCTGCCCTACCCCGCCCGTTCAGCTACTTCAATGAATCGCATGTAGTTGATCTGGGTCTGGTCAGAGATTAGAGTGATGCCTATCCGAAACTCTGACTGCTCAGGCTGCGGCGGTATATTAATTCAGAGGCATCTTTCGCTTGCTGCCGCGTCGCAGCGCGATAATCAAGTGTTTGAAGCTGGCGGTTTCGCATCAACCATGCGCCATCCACCATCGTATCGGTGACGTGGGCGCCGTTGACGCTGTAGACCAGCGCCGTAAAAGGATCGTTCGTTGGAAATGGTGACCAGCCTATATCGGAGCGATCCAGCATGATCAAATCAGCCTTCTTTCCTGGGGTAAGATCGCCGATCTCGTCCTGTAGGCCCAGCGCCTTCGCGCCGTTCGCGGTAGCCATTTCCAGCACCTCTCGCGCAGACAATACCCCCGGCCTCCGCTCCCGATAAGATGCTAACCGCGCTAAGGTGCGCATCTCAATGAACAAATCATAATCGTTGTTATTGCATACATTATCTGTTCCGACTGCTACATTAATACCAGCGGCGCGCATACCAGCTATAGGAGCGGCCTCCACGCCTGCGCGCATACTTGCCCCAGCACAGGCCACTGCGCTAAATGGGCGTTGTGCCAATAACGGCCAATCTTCCTGCGGGATGGTAATCGAATGGGCAGCAAGCAGCGGCTGATCAAACATTCCCAACTTATCCATTTTCTGAACTGCTGTAGTGCCAAATTGACTCTGACAGAACACATCTTCTTCACCCGTTGTAGAGAGATGAATGTGCAGCCCTGCCCCATAGTTTTGCGCAACTACCCGTTCAGAAATCATCATTTCAATGCTGTTGTCAACAAAAAATGCGTGAGGGCCAACCCAACCCTTCAAGCGTGAGCTGCCCTCCCCTCGCATACCTTCAAGGAATGCGCTAAGCTGCGCTAATTCGCGTGCCCTAGCATCAGGATCGTTGAGTTCTACAACCCCATAAGCCAGCACGCCGCGCATACCGCTCTGGCGCACTTTAGGAACCACCTGATTCATATAGAAATATTGATCGGCAAAGCACGTTGTGCCTGTTCGGATCATCTCTGCGCAAGCAATTTCCACGGCAGCCGGTACCATTTCCGGCGACATTACCATTTCCAGAGTGCGTATGCTGTTGTACCAACCATCCAATGTGAACAGAGACACACCTTCAGCTAGGCCGCGAAACAGAGTCATCGGCGTATGCGTATGGGCATTGACCAACCCCGGCATAATCAGCCGTTCGGCACAGTCTATGCGCTCATCAAATGTACCCTGCGGCGTTTGCGCCGCGTCGCCAATCTCGACAATAAAATCATCCTCGATCAGAAGATAGCCGCGATCAAAAACATGATCTTTCTCGCCTAAAACTAAAATTAAAGCATCATGTAAAAGCTTAGTTGTCATTGCAAATCCTAAATACGAGTACTAACTTACTGGTAATAGTAACCAAGCGACAGAAAATGCGTGTTGGGAATAGATCAGATCAAATATCTTAGAGACCCACGCAACTTGTTGATTATAAACAAGCTATGGGTTATTTTTATCGTATTCTCACAAGAATAGATGAGAAGAAAGAACCGTTTCACTTTATTGTGTGATTTTAATAAGGAGAGCATAGGCAATGGTATTTCGTAAATGGATAGGGATGGCAGCGTTAGCCTCATCATTGTTGCTTGCAACGAGTGCTGTTGCTGCGCAAGATACCGCATATGTAGACCCATGTCTTGATGCATCAATGGAGTCAACGGAATCGGCTGCTCCTCCCGCAGATAATAGCGACATTAGCTTCACCATTATTCTACCAAACCCGCGTGGTGACCGCTCATTTATTGACTCGGCGGCAAGTGGCGCAGAGCGCGCAATCGCTGAATTAGGCGTAGAGGGCACAATTGTTGAAACTGCAGGCGTGCAGGAGCATGACGCTGCTATTCGCCGCGCCGTTCAGGACTCTCCCGATCTGGTGGTCATGATTGCTGTTGATGCCAGCACAATTGAAGAAATTGTAGATGAGTTCCCCGATCAGAACTTTGCAGCGCAAGAGACATTCTTCTTTGAACCAGTAGATTTCCCGAACCTCGCCCTTACAACCATCCTTACCCATGAGAACAGTTATTTGGCTGGTGTTGCCGCCGGCATGCTGTCTCGAACTGGGATTGTTGGTTCGGTTGGCGGGCTGGATACCCCTGGAATTAACCTGTTTATCGTTGGTTTCGAAGAGGGTGTTCGCTCAGTTTGCCCGGAATGCCAGACACTTCGCAGCTATGTTGGCGATTTCTCTGACCCTGTGACCGGTAAGGAACAGGCGCTGGCGCTTTATGAGCAGGGCGCAGATATTCTGTATCAGGTAGCGGGGCGCAGCGGTGAAGGCGTGCTTGAGGCTGCGGCAGAAACCGGCAACTTCGCCATCGGTGTAGATGGCAATCAGGACGATTTATATCCGGGCAACGTGATCGTATCTGCAATGAAGCGCGTAGACAATGCTGTTTTCGGTTTCGTGCAAAGTGTTGTAGATGGCACCTTTGTGGGCGGCACCCAGAATTACGGCATGGCTGAGGGTTACGCTGGCCTCAGCTGGGATGTTGGCGTTTGTTCGCGCACCTTTGACGAATATGGCCCTGAAGATATGGTCGCAGAATTGCCGGCTGTTCGCGCCGCAATTGACGAAGCACGTGCGGCGATCCTTGCAGGAGATATTGTTGTCACTAATGCGCTAGAAGAAGCAAGCAGCTAACCGGTCAATTTCTAATTTGTGAGGGGCGATCACTATTTGACCGCCCCTTCATTCATCATAGGTCTATTTTGATTTTAATCCCCCTACCCTACTCCTCACAATAAAACACTATGACCAACGCTATTGAAATGCGAGGCATCCGGAAATACTTTACTTCAACACAAACGCTCGCTGTAGATGGCGTTAATCTTGCCGTCGCCCCAGGCGAGGTTCATGCGCTAGTTGGAGAAAATGGCGCCGGTAAAACAACGTTGATGAGTATTCTTTATGGCATGGTTTCGCCAGATGAAGGCGAAATTTTCATCAATGGAAACCGGGCGCACATCAAACACCCGAATGATGCTATTCGTAACGGTATCGGTATGGTGCACCAGCATTTCAAGTTGGTGCCGTCGTTTACCGTTGCTGAAAATATTATGCTGGGAATTGAGCGCAACCGCGCCGGCTTCGTCAACAGCCGCGCCGAATCTGATGATGTGCGGCGGCTGGCCGCTCAATTTGGGCTGGCAGTTGATCCTGATCAGCGGATTGCAGATTTACCAGTGGGTATGCAGCAGCGTGTTGAAATTTTGAAGACGCTTCAACGCGATGCGAGAATTCTTATATTGGATGAGCCAACTGCTGTACTGACGCCGCAAGAAGTGAATGAACTATATACGGTCATTCGTAATCTGGCAGATACTGGCCGCGCAATTATTTTGATCACCCATAAACTATTGGAAGTAAAAGCCGCCGCAGATCAGGTAACGATCATGCGCCGCGGTCAACACATTGGTACTTATCCTGTCGCTGGCTTGACCGTCAATGAGATGGCGAACCAGATGGTTGGCCGTACTGTGCTGCTCGAAGTTGAAAAGACACCGGCACAACCCGGAGATACGGTCATCTCTGCCGAAAACCTGCTAGTTGCAGCCAGCGGCGGCGTGCCGGCGGTATTCGGCGTTAGTTTTGAAGTGCGCAGCGGGGAAATTCTGGGCATCGCTGGTGTGAGTGGAAATGGACAGACTGAACTGGTTGACGCCATTGCCGGGATGCGGCCTGTGGAAAGCGGGGAAATTCGTTTTCTGAATGAGATAATCACGAATTGTACGGTGCGCGAACGGCGAATTGCTGGAATGGCGCACATTCCTGAAGACCGCATGGACACTGGACTCAACCTAAAAACTACGCTGGATGAGAACGTGATTTCAACGGCATACTATCGAAAGCCGTTCTCCCGCGGCTGGCGTTTTCAATTTGAAGAGGTGCGCGCTTTTGCCCAGCGTGTGATTGATGCCTTTCAAATTAAATCTGCCAGCGTGAAGGGTAATATACGCACGCTTTCAGGGGGCAATCTGCAAAAAATTGTACTCGGTCGTGAGCTAGAGGGGCATCCCAAATTCATTATTGCTAACCAACCAACGCGAGGTCTGGATGTGGGCAGCATTGAATTTGTGCATAAAACATTAATTGCGGCGCGTGATGCTGGCGCCGCAGTGCTGCTGATCTCGGTAGAACTTGAAGAAATCATGTCATTGAGCGATCGCATTGCAGTGATGTATGAGGGGCGAATTACCGGTATTCTGGACGGTGAAACAGCAACGGAACAGGAAATCGCAATTTTGATGACTGGTGGCAGCCTTGACAATGCAGTACATGCGGGAGCAGTCTCATGAACGAACATACCGGCTTCCGCCGCTCACTCGAAACTATCGGTGTCGCGCTACTGGCTATCTTCCTCGGTTTACTTGCCAGCAGCATATTTGTCATAATTGCGGGGAGCAATCCGGTTGACGCATATCAACGCCTTTTCTGCGAAGGGTTTGGCGCGCAGGGCTGCGAGACATTTGGAAACTTACTGGTACAGACTGTTGTTAATGAAGATACTGGTGAATCACAAACTGTATTTAGCCCACTTCACGGAACAGGCGGTCACAGCCTAGCGTTGGTACTTGAACGCGCCACACCGCTCATCCTCACGGCGCTTTCGGCAACTGTAGCTTTCAAAGCGGGCCTGTTTAGCATTGGTATGGACGGCCAATTTGTATTAGGCGCGCTGGCAGCGGCATTTCTCGGGTACTGGTTTCCCGCGCAACTATACACATTATTTGGCGTGACCGATCCCGAACTGGCCCCAGAAGCATTAAAAACCATTATGCACATTATCGTCCCTGCGGTGTGCCTTGGGGCCGCGATGATGGCAGGCGCATTCTATTCATGGATTGCTGGCTATCTAAAAGTCAAACTCAATATCAACGTACTCATTAGTACGATCATTCTCAACGCGATTGCAGTTCAGTTTGTTGGCTATATGGTCAATTATCCACTTCGTTCGGATATGAATAATATTGCACGGACGGCGCGTATTGACGAAACTGCATGGTTAATTCCTTTCAACCGCGGTTTGTTTGCAAATGCCGATATTGAATGGTTTTCGGGGTCGCGCCTTGGTGTTGGTTTCATCATCGCTATTATAGCAGCCGGGTTGGTGTGGTACTTCCTGTACCGCACAACGAGAGGTTATGAGCAGCGCATGGTTAATGGCTCTCCACTGTTTGCGCGTTTCAGCGGTATTCCCGGCGCACGCGCTATGCTTCGCGCCATGCTGATCAGCGGCGCACTGAGCGGCATTGCCGGCGCTATTGAGGTCATTGGGGTGGAACGGCGGATTGTTGATGGGTTCGCCACGGCGGGAACTGGCTTCGATGGCGTGCTTGTCGCAATCCTTGCAAGAGAATCGATTATTGGCATCTTGTTTGTTGCGCCATTTGTCGCAGGGCTTGAGCAGGGCGCAATCAATTTCCAATTTGGCAACCTTCCACGCCAGCTTGGGAATATTATTATTGCGCTGATCATATTGTTTAATGCGATGGAATACTTCTTACGCAGCTATATTGCGGCAATCTGGCGTAAGCGGCACATCTTCTCTGGAAAAAGCATAACACCTGCGCCAACGGAGGCGAGTTAATGACTACTATTGCCGCGAGTTCGCCTACGAGGCAGCCCAATCGTTGGGGGCGCTTTTTACCGATCTTTATCGGTATCTTTTTTCTTGCCCTAGCCGTCGCCGTACTTCCTTCCTCCCTGCTGCAAAGCAGCATCCGTTTGGCAACACCTTATACGCTGGGCGCGTTGGCTTCGCTGGTCGCCAGCAGAGCCGGGGTGCTAAATCTCGCCATTGAAGGCAAGATGGTACTGGGATCATTTGTTGCAGTCGCAATTTTATACCGCACCGGATTAGATTCCTCGGCTGGCGTGCTTGCAGCGACGCTGGCGGGCGGCTTGCTGGGAGCTGTCTTTTCCCTGCTTTACCTGAAACTCCGAATCAATCTGGTGATTCTAGCGCTGGCCGTGAATCTGTTCATTGAAAACATCACCGTTTTCTTTATGCGCGTTTCCTTCGGCTCATTTGGCACACTGGCCGATCCCAGTATTCGCGGGCTATCGGGCATAAATTTGCCGTTGATTGCAGATATTCCAGTCATTGGCCCGCTGTTAAGTGGCTACAATATCATCGTGTATATCAGCTGGCTCATGGTCATTGTCGTAGCCATAATTTTGTATCGCACTCAGTTTGGGCGGCACATTCGCGCAGTAGGTGAAAATATTGGCGCTGCTGAAAGCGTCGGTATCAATGTTACCCGCGTTCAAGTTTTCGCACTTACGCTTAGCGGCATGCTTGCAGGCATTGCCGGCGCATTCCTCTCTATTGGCGTACTAAGTCAATATGTTGAAGGCATGGTTGATGGGCGAGGCTGGACGGCAATCGTGGTCGCTCTTTTCGCCTTTGAGCGTCCGATTCCCGCTTTTCTCACAGCCCTATTTTTCGGCTTCTCTGAAGCCAGTTCTTTCTACCTGCAAAGTCGTCCTGAATTGAGCCTACCACCAGATTTATTCCTAGCACTACCGCAGATCGTCACATTGGGCGCGCTGATCGCTGTGGCGCTGCGTATTCGCGGCAATGAAATACTACAGCGGCGGCGGTTTGTATCTCAATTCGGGCAGGAATTGGGCAGGTTACGTAGTGGTATCATTATTGGAGAACGGCAGCCTCCCCCTAAAGCGATAGAAGCTGATGCTGATGAAAGTGAGCAAAAATAACGATGACCGTACCCAACTTTCGGCAAGACCCATGGACGCGCGTTCGCACCCTGCACGACCTTCCCGCTGATGAGGTTATCTCCTCTCTACAAAAGGAAATTCGCCGGGGCAACCTTGATAATGCTGCGCTTCTCGCATACGAAATGGTTACGACCAGCGCCGAGATGGAAGCTTATTTATGGGAACGGGTGCAGGTGATTGCCGTTGAGGATGTTGGCTTTGGCGCGGTGCAGGCGCCAATCTTAATTGAAACGCTGTTTCAACAGCACAGCCGCCTTGCAAGGCCGCGGCATGATCGGTATTTATTTGCCATTCACGCAGTACGCTACCTTTGCGCCTCTCTAAAAGAGCGAGGCAGCGATCACCTGCTGAACTGGTTATCGCGTGTGAGCGAAAGTGGAGACGTTCTGCCAGTCATTCCTGATTATGCAATTGATATGCACACCCGCCGTGGTCAAGAGATGGGGCGAGGCATTGAGCATTTCCTGAGCGAAGCGTCGCAGGTTTCTCCGGAACTACCTGACCGGGATAGAACTTATCAAGAACGGTTGATTGAGCTTCTGAAAAATTCGAGCACCCCGTAACGCAGCTTAGGATTCTAAGTGTATATCTAGCCGCGAAGCAGTAAGCGCATAAATTTGC
>DAOTUZ010000053.1:0-36311 GCA_034437295.1 Anaerolineae bacterium
GGCAATTCGCCGCCGGATTATTTTGTTACGCGGTCCGGGGTTGGTAATCCCGGAGTCTGGTCATCTTGAAGACGGTGAGACATACGAAGCGTATCTGTCTCGTGAGCCTTCAGTTGCAGGGACGATGGCTTTCCCAGCCGGAGGGAGTTTAGAACGACAAAAACCGAGCTGAAGGCCATCGCTGCGGCGGCCAATACGGGGACTAATAACCCCGCTATCGCCACTGGGATCAGGATGATGTTGTAGATGAACGCCCAGAATAGATTCTGGCGGATGGTGCGCATGGTGGCGCGGCTTAGCTCGATTGCACGCACTACGCCGCGTAGATCGCCGCTTACCAGCGTGACATCTGAGGCTTCGATGGCGATATCTGTGCCGGTGCCAATGGCGACGCCAACATCGGCCTGCGCCAGCGCCGGCGCGTCGTTAATGCCGTCACCAACCATAGCGACGCGCTTATTCCCTACTTGCAGACGCTGGATCGCTTCCACTTTCTGATCTGGCAGCACTTCAGCAATGACACGATCTATGCCCGCTTCATGAGCGATAGCCTCTGCTGTTCGCGTGTTATCGCCGGTGATCATGACCACTTCCAACCCCAGCGCGTGCAGCGCGGCAACAGCTTCGCGGGAACTATCCTTGATGGTGTCGGCGATGCCGAAAAGCCCCGCCAATTTTCCGTCAATGACAGCTACGACGACTGTATTGGCGGCGGCTTGCAGCTTGTGAATTTGCCCTTGCGCGGCATCCAACCCGATGCCTTTTTCGTTGATTGAACTAGGGCTGCCGATCCACACCTTCCGGCCTTCAACAGTGGCGCTGATGCCACGCCCGCTAGATGCTTCAAAGTCTGAGGGCTGTGTTAACGCTATATCGCGGGAATTTGCAGCTTTGACGATAGCTTCGCCTAAAGGGTGTTCACTGCTGCGTTCGGCGCTGGCAGCGATGCGCAGTAAGTCGCTTTCACCTATCCCATCAAAGGCGATGATCTGGGTTACCGATGGCTCGCCCTTCGTAATGGTGCCGGTCTTGTCCAGCGCGATCACCCGTACCTGCCGCGCCGCTTCAAGCGCTTCGCTATTTTTGAACAGCACGCCCATTTCTGCGCCGCGCCCTGTGCCGACCATGATCGCGGTTGGCGTTGCCAGCCCTAAAGCGCATGGGCAGGCGATAACCAGCACGGCAACCGCGTTCACCATCGCCGCGGTGAAACCAATTTGGCCGATGAGCAGCCAACCGATAAAGGTGAGCGCCGCTAGTATCAGCACTACCGGAACGAATACCGCCGAGACCTGATCGGCAAGGCGCTGAATGGGGGCTTTTGACCCCTGCGCCTGCTCAACCAGCCGGATGATCTGCGCCAGCGCCGTTTCTGCGCCTACTTTTTGGGCTTCGATGATCAAGCGGCCCTGCTTATTTAGGGTTGCGCCGATCACTGTGCTGCCAGTGGTTTTGGAGACGGGCAAACTTTCGCCGGTCAACATGGATTCGTCAACTGAGGATTGGCCTTCAATGACGATACCATCTACCGGAATGCTTTCGCCGGGGCGAACCACCAGCAGATTGCCAGCGACGAGTTCAGCAACCGGCACGCTGGTTTCGACGCCGTCGCGCAGCAGCGTAGCAGTCTTAGGGGCAAGCCGCATTAATTTCTTGATCGCGTCGCTGGTGTGACCTTTGGCGCGCGCTTCTAGATATTTGCCCAGCGTGATCAGCGTCAAGATGACGGCTGAGGTTTCAAAGTAGACATGTCCACTGAGCGCCGTAATGCCTGCAACTAGCCCGATCAGCACGACGATGCTATAGAGATAGGCGGCCATTGAACCAAGCGCGATTAGCGTATCCATGTTGGCGCTGCGATTACGAGCTGCTTTATATGCGCCAACGATGTACTGCCGCCCTAGTAGAATTTGCACCGGCGTCGCCAGCAGACCAAAAATGAACGGCCACCCTGACCATAAGAGCCAGTTCAATGCCGGATTGGGGCCAGCCATCGTTCCGGCGAGGATGTGCGCGGACATATCGCTGCCGGCAAAACTCGCCATATATAAATCACGCGCCATGCTCAAGATGAACAGTGGAATGGTGAAGGTGGCGCCGATCAGCACTAAGCGTTTCTGGCGTTCAATTTCAGCCTGCCGCGCCGCCCGTTCAGCATCTTCAGGGACGGCGGCTTCGGCAATTTCGAGGATGCCATAGCCGGCATTTTCGACAGCTTGCACCAGATCGCTTCGCTGAGCAAGATTCGGTAGGTAATTGACTGAGGCTTTTTCGGTGGCGAGGTTGACGCTCACCTCTACTACGCCGGGCGTTTTGCTTAAAGCGCGCTCAACTGAGCGAACGCAGCTGGCGCAGGTCATGCCGGTGATCGGCAGGGAGATTGACGCCGTTTTTGGCGCATCAATCTTGTTGGGGGCGGTTGTAGTTTGCATGGCTTATCTTCATCTTTCTTCAGGCAGCGGCTAAACGGCCGCTTCAACATCAGAGGTTGAAAAACTTTCCAAAATCGGGCATATCTCGCTGGTTACTTCACCGCCGGGGCAGTTATTTAGCAAAACTACCAGCGATTCGCGCATGGCATACAAAGCCCGAATTTTGCTGTCAATGTCATTCAGCTTCGACTGAACAACTGCGCTGACATCGCCGCAGGTGGATACTGGATCAAACTTAAGCTCCAGCAGTAAACGGATTTCATCCAGCGAAAAGCCAGCGGCCTGCGCCTTACGGATGAAATTCAGGCGATCTACGGCCTGATCATCAAACAGGCAGTAATTGCCTTCGGAGCGCGCGGGTTCTGGTAGTAAGCCGCTGCGTTCATAAAAACGAACGGTTTCACGGTTTACGCCGCACTGCTGCGCTAATTTTCCACGGGTTAAGGCCGTCATAAGCCTCCTTTATACACCTTGTACTTAACTACAAGGTCAAGTCTCTCTTTTGACGCGATTCCCATATGGAGTTCTTACTCATCGGAGTTTGCGCTCATTGCAGCACGATCATTTTCTCACTACACTTAGCGTAATACCCGGCTCAACTGGCCGATGATTGGAGTCAATGGTATGAAATACCGACGAATCTCCATATTCTTTTCTGCTTTACTCATCGCATCTTCAATCGGCTACGCGCAGGATCAACTCGTTTCTGAAACGACGCCGGGGAATGGGTTAATCGCTTTCTATTCACATCGGGATGGAAATCTGGAAATTTACGCGATGAATGCCGATGGCGGCGACGTGCGGCGGCTAACCACGAATACGGCTGAGGATCGCTATCCTTCATGGTCGCCAGATGGCACGCAGATCGCCTTCATGTCGGATCGAGACGGCAACCGCGAGATTTATGTGATGAATGCCGATGGCAGCGATGTGCGGCGGCTGACAAATAATGAGGTGTGGGATCGAACGCCGGCATGGTCGCCAGATGGCACGCAGATTGCCTTTCAATCTAACCGGGACGGTAATCCAGAGATTTATGTGATGAATGCCGATGGCAGCGAGCAGCGGAATTTAACCAATAATCCGGTTGAAGATAATGTGCCGGCATGGTCGCCAGACGGGCGGCAGATCGTGTTTATCTCGAACCGCCAAGGCAGCAACGATATTTATGTGATGAATGCCGATGGCAGCGAGCAAACTCGCTTGAGCGATCACCAATATGAGGAATACGCGCCGGCGTGGTCACCGGATGGGGCAGCTATCGCCTTCGATTCGGATCGTGTTGGAAACACCGAAATTTACGTGATGAATGCTGATGGCAGTGATGTGCGCCGCCTGACGCGGGACGCCGCTGAAGATTACGCGCCAGCGTGGTCACCGGATGGAACTCAGATTGCGTTCTATTCAGGTCGAGGTGGCTATACGGATATTTATATAATGGATAGGGATGGCGCGAATGTGCGGCAGCTAACGGATGATTCTGCGTGGGATGCTTCGCCTGCATGGTGGGGAGAGTAAGGGGATCATCAGCGCATTCTGAATAGATGAGCGTGATCAGTGACCGATGAGGATAGCAATAAGCGCCTGAACCTACAAATTAGCTTGCTTTAGGTGGGCTGAACAATTTTGTTTTCGATTGCCAGCGCCACAGCGTGAGTACGGCTGGTGGTTCCCAACTTCGCCAGAATGCTGCTGACATGATTTTTCACGGTTGAACTGCTGATGACCAACTGTTCAGCAATTTCGCGGTTGTTCAGGCCGCCGAGCATCAGGCTCAGAACTTCCCGTTCGCGGATAGTTAGATCATGACCAAGTGGCGGGGGGCGGGTGGTTGCGTGGATGAGCGCCTGTGCCGCTTCTGGAGCAAGGGTTGACTGCCCATCATGCGCTTTGCGTATCGCGTTAGCCAACTCGTCACCGGTCACATTTTTGAGCAAATAGCCGGTTGCCCCAGCTTTTAGGGCGTCCTGTACATTTTCATCTTCGCTGAAGCTGGTCAGGATGATGATGCGAGTCTCTGGCACGGCGTTATGTAACAGGATGGTTGCCTCTATCCCGTTCATACGCGGCATGATCAGATCCATCAAGACCACATCTACGGGAGAGCGTCGGCAAAAATCAACGGCGGCCTGACCATTATGCGCTTCACCGACAACATGAATATCTTCAAAGTTGTCAAGTAAAACCATCAAACCCTTGCGTACCATGTCATGATCGTCAGTGATGAGCACACGAATTTTTTCCTGAGTGGACATCTGGTTATTCCTTCATTTTATGTATGGCACGATCACGAAGATTTGAGTGCCGCTTCCCGGTTGTGACTGAACTTTAATTGCAGCATTGATCTTTTCTGCGCGTTCACGCATGCCCGCCAGCCCAAAACTACCCGAATAGGCCGTGGTCGGGTCAAAGCCAAGCCCGTTATCGGTGATGCTCAGGGTGAGACCTGCGGGCTGTTGTGAAAGATTAATTGAGACTTCGGTTGCCTGTGCATGCTTTTCGATGTTGTTCAGCGCCTCTTGTGCGATGCGGTACAACGCAAGCTGGGTTTCGCCGGGAAGATCAAGATCTTCATCAATTTCAAGCTGAATATGTACTTCACGGCGCGCCTGTATGGGCTGAAGATACTGTTCAAAAAGCTGTTTCAGGGTGGCATGGTTCATGATGCCGGGGCGCAGCTCAAACAAGAGAACACGCATTTCTGCCAGCGCATTCATGCTTAAACGATGCACATCTTCCAGCAGACTGCGCGCTTTTTCGGGGTTGTTATCCCACTGTCGAAGTGAAGATTCGGCCATGGCGCTGGTGGTGAACAGCGTTTGGCTGACCGAGTCGTGCAGATCACGGGCTAACCGCTGGCGTTCTTCAACTGCGGCCAGCGCTGCTGACTCTTGAAACAGCCGCGCATTTTGAATGGCAATCGCCGCTTGACTGGCAAAGGCTATCAACCGCTGACCGATTACCTCACTGTAGGTATTGCAATTGTGGCTGAAGAGGCTGATGGTGCCTAAAACCTGCTCCCGCAAGAGGATTGGCGCTCCTGCATAGGAACGAATTTTGCTGCGCTGCTCGTATCCCTGCAGAATATCGGGATTGAAGGCCGTGGTATGAACATCAGCAATGACGCGCGGTTGGCGCGAGGCGACTAAACTGCTGGTAGTCGGGTATCCCCGGATTGACATATTATGGCTGTGCTGGATCGGGCGGGAAATATTGTTAATGAAGTCATGCTCGCGTACTACCTGAAAACAGTCATTTTCGATCAGCGCGATGGTGGCGACGTCGTGAACAAACACATGGCCGAGGGTCATTAAGATGCGATCAAGCACTTCATCTAACTCAAGCGTGCTGGATAAAATGGCGGTGGATTCAGCCAGCGCCTCTGCAAAGCGGCGCTGTTCAAGCTCGGCGGCTTCAATGCGCTGGCGCTCAACGGCGTAGATCAGCGATTTAGCCAATAACCGCCCGTCTGTTTCGCCTTTCACCAAATAATCTTGTGCGCCTGCTTTAACTGCCTGTACGCCAATTTGTTGATCGTTGAACTCGGTCATGACCACCACCGCGATATCGGGCGATGTGGCTTTTATCGCGCTGAGCGTTTGTAATCCTGCGCTGTCTGGTAATGTGAGATCGAGCAGGACGGCATCGAAGGACTGCTTACGAAGCTCAGCGATGCCCGCCGCGAGCGTGCTGCCGAGAATTAGATCGAAATCGTGTGTCTGCGGGCGTAATAATTCGTGAATGAGGCGCGAATCTTCAAGGCTATCTTCGATAATCAGCACCCGCATAGGCGTTATCCTGTCGTTATCCTAGCTGAGCAAACGGCATACGTGCGATCTGGGATGTTGTAGTTTGCACGGAAGTGATACATTGACGCAATAGTTATTACAATAGTTAGGGTATTCGGTGGGGGGAGTTGCGGCGTGATCATCCATTTTGACAATCTTGGAAATTTCAGCCCGGTCTCGCTGCTATTACGAACTAGTGAACAGGAAGCGCAGTTGATAGCTGCCGCTGGTTGGGATGCCTTTGGGGTATTTTTTGAAATTCCTGAAGCGCAGGAATGGCGGCAGTTCAAATTTGGGCAGGCGGGGACTGAAGGCGTTGAGCCGGTTTTTGAGGATGATAGGCAGTGGCGCGCACTACCACCAAGCGACGAACGCAGGTTAAGTGATGTTTGGGCGCGAAGCCAGCATGTGTTCGTGCATATGGTTGAGCCAGCGGCGACTGCCGCCCAAACTGTGAGTGAACTTACCGCAGCATTACCTTTCAGGGCGGGGGCGTATATCACCGACACTGGCGGTATGTTTGGGTTGGGCGCGAATGTGCTGCAAGGGGGCGGCGCTTCTTTTGGATTCTTTCATCCTCATGCGGCACGTGTTTATCTGACTGGTGACTTCAATGACTGGGCGTATCCCGGCGCAGAGGGCGCTGATGATCGTAAGTTTATTGAGATGTCGTTGCATAAAGGCTACTTTGATCTGCCGAATATCTGGTATGCGCAGGTTGAGAATGCCAGCCCCGGCGATCACTATCGGTTTTATGTGGACTATGGCGCACTGACCCGAGAAGGTGATTTAGGCACAAGGTTGGCGGTTGATCCCTATGCGCGGGTTTTAGGCGCAGATATGGCGCGTAATGACAGCATGATCAGCGATCCTTCCCGCTTTGTGTGGGAGGATGGTGATTTCAATACGACGGCGGTTCACGATCTGCTGATCTATGAATTACACGCACACGGTTTCACCTATGAACATGAGGATGTTCCGGCGCAGAATCAGGGGCGATTCGCTGGCGTTACGGATCGGATACGCGCTGGTTATTTCAATAAGTTGGGGGTGACGGCAATTTATTTGATGCCGATTGCCGAATCGCCTTCGCCACAGGGCGAGCATACGATGGGCTATAACTCGGCGGTTTTTACCGCGATTGAGCGCGATTTTGGCACCCCTGACGATCTGCGTGCGCTGGTCAATGCGGCGCACAAAGCCGGGCTTTCGGTGATTTTGGATCAGGTATTCAACCATACCGCTAACGACTTCAACCCATTATGGAAACTGATCCTGAATCACCCCGATGAAACCGAGCGTGGAGAAGAAGGGGGACTGTATTTTAGCGGCGAAACGCCGTGGGGCAACCGTGTCGCTACTGAGCGGGTTGAAGTGCAAAACCTGTTGATTGATACCTGCAAGCTGTTTCTCAAGGAATATCATATAGATGGTTTTCGTTACGATTTCACGCACAGTTCGCTCATGGATCACGGGTTCATGCTTCGGATGGCTGATGAATTGCAAGCGGTCAAGCCAGACGTAATTCTGATTGCCGAAAATATGCCCAACGAGAAGGATTTGAATCGTCGGGGGTTTGATGGGTATGGGCAGTGGTGCGATGAATATCATGACACGATTAAGGCGCTGCTGCGTGAAGGGGTGTTTGAAGCTGAAACTAATGACCCACGGGCGATTGGTTCAATTTTCTACTTCTCAAAAGACAAATTTGCCGCGCATACCAACAACGTGGTTAATTACTGTGAGAGCCACGACGAAAACAGCGTCGCTTTCGAGGTCGGCACGGTTGAAATGCTGAATAACCCGGCATCGAAAGAGCGTAAATCTCGATTGGGGTTATTTGCGACGATAGTGGCTTTAGGGCAGCCGATGATTTACATGGGGGCAGAATTTGGCGTTGAGCGCGCGCGGAATACGGTCTATTACCCGATGCCTCAGAACTTAGACGACAGCGGTTTCTTTGATTGGGCATCGCGCTTATTTCGCCTGCGCCGGCGCTATTCGGGGCTGAAACTGCACGGCTACAACCCGGCAGATGATGGGCAGTTTGGATGGATTGCCGGGACATGGCTAGATGCGCGACACGGGGCAGGTCGGCGGGTGATCGGTTGGTGGGCTAAACCTACGGCTGATCCGCTGGATGCGATGGTTGTGCTGCTCAACTTTGAAAATTATGATGTTGAGATTGATCTGGAGTTGGGGATTCCGGGCAAATGGGCAAGATTAGCAGATATTGACTTTGTGAATGATCTGCCGCCAGAGGGTAATTATCAACCAGACCGACCAGAAACGATCATCACGATAGATGGCCGTTTCCCAGGATTTATGCTACCGGATTCTTCTGGTTTCATCTATAAGTGGGTTGGGAGTTAAATGCGGATCGCGGCGAGGGATGAGCTATGTGAATTCATGGCTTGTGGGGGTACGGATAGGCCGTGCCGTCTGTTATAGTGGTAAGAAATTTGACGGCATCGCTATCAATACGCTGTGTGCATAATTCAAAGGATGGGCATCATGGAATTAAAGACAGTCATGGTTCCTGCAATCGGCTGCAATGGCTGCGTGCAGACCATTAAGAGTGAAGTGGGGCAGATCCCCGGCGTGACCGAAGTTCAGGGTGATCCAGCATCCAAGCAGATCACCGTGAAGTGGAATGAGCCGGCTACATGGCAGGTGATTGAGCAGAAGCTGGTCGAAATCGAATATCCGCCTTCGGCTAATTAGCCAACTGTATTTGTTTTTTGGGGTGCGAACGCCGGATGACCGTCCGGCGTTTTTGATTCTGTGGATTCGCCAACACTGCCACAGCGCTATACTGCGCTACAATCGGCGTTGTTTCGCAGAGAACCGCACAAGCGCGGAGTGGTTTTATTAGGAATAATTCTTTCGGGGGAGGGGTGAATGAAATGAGAACGATCAATGTTGGCGTGATTGGCATGGGCTGGATGGGGCAGGCGCACAGCCGATCTTATCTTTCAGTGCCGCTAAATTTTCCAGAAGTGGGCATCAAACCCCGCCTTGTAATTTGCTCTGACAATGTAGAGGCGCGGGCAAAAGCTGCGCAGGAACTGTTGGGTTTTGAGCGCAGCACCACTCACTGGCGGGATGTTATTGCTGATCCTGAAGTTGAAGCAGTCAATATCTGTGCGCCGAACGATCTGCATGTGGAGATCGCTATCGCGGCGGCGGCGGCTGGAAAGCATATCTTCTGCGAGAAACCGGTGGGACGCTCGCCTATGGAGACGGCAATAATTGAGCGGGCAGCGCGGGAAGCGGGCGTAATCACTGGCGTGGGCTATAACTATCGCTGGGCGCCAATGGTACAGCATGCGCGCGATCTGATCCATGAAGGTAAGCTGGGCGAAATGCAGATCTGGCGAAGCCGCTTCTTCTCGATGTATGGGGCGAATCCGCTTGGCCTGCTGACATGGCGTTTCGACTCGGAAATTGCCGGAACCGGGGCGCTGGGGGATTTACTTTCACATGTGATTGATATGACGCATATGATGGTCGGGCCGATTAAGAAGGTGTTCGGGCAGAAACACACCTATATCACCGAGCGCCCGCTGCCGATACCGGGAAAAGGTACGCATTACTCAGCAGGACACCCTGATGATCCTAGAGGCCCAGTGAACAACGAAGATTACGTCGGCGTGTTGGTCGAATTTATGAATGGCATGGTCGGTACGCTGGAAACCTGCCGTACTATCGTTGGGCCAAAAAGCCAGTTCGCCTTTGAATGGCATGGCAGCGGCGGGGCATTGGGATGGGATCACGAGCGGCTGAATGAACTCAGCTTATATCGGCCAACCGCGGATGGTGTGGATGATGGCTATACCCGCGTACTGGGCGGCGATAAATACCCGCATCATGGCAATTTCGTGCCTGGGGATGGTAATTCTATCGGTTATGAAGACCTGAAAGTGATTGAGGTGCTGGAATTTTTGAAGTCCATCGCCGCGGGGTGCGCGCATATGCCGGGCTTTACCGAGGCGCTGGCGGTGGCCGAGGTGAGCGCGGCTATCGCCCGTTCATGGGATAGTGGCACATGGGAAACAGTGGCGCCGATTGAGGTGTAGGCGCAAGCGATAGTACAGATGGCCTATACGGGGGTCAACCGGATTGCTGATGTGGAATCTACCCGGGATGGGTATGGTTGCGATTAAAGACGTTCGGATTCCCACACTATAAAGGAATGATACCATGACCCCCAAAACATAAGTTATTCAATATCGGTCATGTCGCGCCAGTTATCACCATAGGCGGCGTTAGCTTTTAGCGGTGCGCGTAAATTGGCGGCCTGTTCCATCACCTGCGCCACCAGCGCGGCAGCATCTTCGATCTGATCTTCCGGCGTCTCTAGCACTAATTCGTCGTGTACTTGTAGCAAGATACGGGTTGGCGATTGGCGCTGGTTGAGTTCACGGTGCAAATTGATCATTGCGAGCTTGATAATGTCGGCTGCGGTGCCTTGAATTGGCATATTGATCGCTTCGCGCTCAGCAGACTGCCGGAGTGCGCGGTTGCCGCTGACCATGAGCGCCGGAAAATTACGCCTGCGCCCATACAGCGTTGTGAGGACTCCTGTGGTGGAAGCCAGCCGTTTGGCGTTATCTAGATACTCTTTGACACTCGGCATTTTTGCGAAATATTCGTCAATGAAACGGGTGGCTTCGGCATAGGTTAGATCGCTGTCTCGCGCGAGACGATGCGCACCCATGCCATATAGCAGCCCGAAATTCACCCGTTTGGCGAAGATGCGCTGCGATTTAGTCACCTGATCAATCGGGATGCGGTTGACTAAGGCGGCGGTGGCGGCGTGAATATCCTGTCCTTGTCGGAATGCCTCCAGCAGATTTGCGTCTTGTGTGATATGCGCCATGATTCGCAGCTCAACCTGACTATAGTCTACAGAGAGCAGCTTCCAGCCGGGCTGAGAGATAATCGCCCCGCGCACTTCACGCCCGATCTCGGTACGAATCGGGATATTTTGCAGGTTTGGATTGCTGCTGCTCATGCGCCCGGTGGCTGCGCCGATCTGGCTGTAGCTGGTATGCACACGGCCAGTTTTCGGGTTGATCAGGTGGGGAAGGGCATCTACATAAGTGCCTTTGAGCTTTGTGAGTTCGCGGTAGTGCAAAATTTTTTCGATGATCGGGTGATCGCCGCGCATGCTGTCCAGAACATCGGCGGCGGTAGAAAAGCCGTGCGTTGTTTTGCGGACGCCCTCCGCACGCAGGTTGAGTTTGCCAAAGAGCACGTCGTTAAGCTGTTTGGGGCTGTTGATATTGAACACCCCATAACCCCCGGAAAGCGCATAGATTTCCTGCTCAAGCTCGGCGCAAAGGGCATGCAGTCGCACGCTCATTTCCTGAAGAAAGGGCAGATCGAGCATTACGCCGGCCTGCTCCATGCTGATGATCACCGGCAGCAGCGGCATTTCAATATCTTTGAATACATTCAGGATAGTAGGCGGGTTCTCCGTTCCCCACAGCGGATCAACAGCGGGTGTTTCGGCGGCGATCGCGGTTAACTCTGCTTTCAACTTTGGCACCAGCAGATAGGTGCAGACGGCATCGGCGGCGGCATAGGGCGCGGCGCGTTCTATCGGCACCTGATCCATGGTGATCTGCTTTTTGCCGGTGCCGATCAGTTCTTTGATTTCGGTCATCATGACGTGCAGGACGCGGCCAGCCAGCCGTTTGAGGCCAAAGGTGGAACTGATCGGATCGCGCACGCCTTCGGCAAGCATGGTATCAAAAGTGATCGGCGTAACTTCCAGCCCATGTTGATTGAGCACGATGGCATCGTAACTGGCGTTATGCGCGGCTTTGGGAATGGCCGGGTTGGTTAAGGCGGGGCGAATTGCGGATAACACGATCTCAAGGGGAAGTTGCTGCCCTTCCTGATGACCAACCGGGATGTAATAGCCAGTTTCACCGTCTGTCGAAAGAGAAATGCCGACTAGATCGGCGCGCATTTGGTCGGTGCCGGTGGTCTCTGTGTCAAAGGCGATCAGTTCCGCATTATTCAGTACACTGACCAGCGCATCGAGCGCCGTCTGATCCTGAACGATGATGGTGGGGAAAAGCGCCGGTGTTTCAGAGATGGGCGGGGCTTCAACCTGATCACCGAACAGCGATAGCTGGGTAGAACCATTGGCTTTGCCCGGAACGGCAATTTCTACGGGGGCGGCATTACGTTTTTCAAGCTGTCTGATCAGGCTGGTGAATTCCAGCATCTGGAAGAGTTCGAGCAGTTTTTCGCCGTCCCGTTCGCCCACGGCGCAGGCTTCTAGATCGAAATCCATGGGCAGATCTCGCTGAATAGTGGCGAGGCGCTTACTGACAAACGCCAGATCGCGGCCTGCTTCCAGCTTCTTGCGCACGCCGTCTTTTAGCTTGTCGAGATTCTGATACAGGTTTTCCACTGTGCCATATTCTTTGAGCAGGGCGGTTGCGCCTTTCCTGCCGATGCCGGGAACACCGGGGATGTTGTCGCTGGTATCGCCTTCTAGCGCCTTAAGATCGATTAGCTGCAGCGGTTCCAACTCATATTTTTCACGAAATTTAGGAATATCGTAGGTTTCATCAGGCGCGCCAGCCTGCGGAATATACAGGCGCACGCGGGTGTGTTCGGAAAGCAACTGCAACATATCGCGGTCGCCAGAAAAGACCACGCTATTCGCGCCCTCAGCTTCAGCTTGCAGGGTGGCCGTGCCGATCAGATCATCGGCTTCCTGACCGGGTATCATCAGGACAGGGATGCCGAAAGCGGCGATGATGTCGCGGATGGTGGGTAATTGGACTTCAAAATCTTCCGGCGATGATTCGCGGTGCGCTTTGTACTGAGGGTAGTATTCTTCGCGCCCGCCCAATCCAGCATCGAAGGCAACCGCCATGTAAGCGGGCTGTTCTTTATCTAGCACGTCAAAAATGGTACGGGTAAATCCGTAGATGGCGCTGGTGACGATACCGGTGCTGGTCATCAACGGCCTGCCGGTATTGGCATAATAATGCCGGTAAGCCAGCGCGTGACCGTCTAGTAAATAGAACAGCGGGCGAGAAGACATCGGCACGCCTCTCTTTTTCGTAAGTTATCGAAGGTTGTATGCGAACACGTGAGCTATTATAGCGCGTTTACAGCATCCGTTCAAAGTTGATGAACTGTTGTATTTCATCCATGTCAAGCGAGCGCCCCGGCGTGACAACCAGATAGCTGTCTGCCCATAGGGTATTTGCATCGACCAGCTTATTCTGTGCCGAGGCGATGTGGGCTGAGCGGCGCTTTAACTCGCGAATGATGTGATTGGGCGTAATTTCTCCGGGAACATCAGCCAGTAGGTAGACGTATTCATCGGCGGCGCGAAGTTCACGCACGCGCCACGCCTGCTCACGAAGCTGTACGCTCATGCCGCTGACAATGGCCTGTGCCGTTTGGCGGGGCAGTTGATTTTCGGAGTCGCGCAGAATCCAGACATAGGCGAAGGGGCTGCGGGCGATATCATCTTCGATGACGGCAAGACTCCCCGCGCTATCCAACATCGAGGCGCCATCAAGCGTTTGCTGCGCAGCTTCGAGAGATTGCAGATCGGTGGGGACTTCAGGTACGGATTGCAGCGCGCCGATCAGTCGTTTTCCCTGCTGGCGAATATCGCGCAACTGCGTTTCGCCGGCAAAAATGAGCGTCAGCGTCAAGTTATCTACGGTGCGGCGAGAGTAGACCATGTAGTCTTTGCCGCTGGCGGGAAGATTGACGAAGCGGATGCGGGAAACCTCTTCTTTCGCATCCCAATCATCGCCAAGAACTTCGCGCAGCTCGGTCATTTCTTCGCGCGGCATGCGCCCTGCATAGGCGACAATCTCGCTTGACCGGCTGAGCAGGGTAGCATCAGCGGTCAGTTCTAGCGAAACATCAGTCAGGCTAAGCGCCAACTGCGCGATGTAGGGATCATCAATATGCGTAGTCTCTAAAGGTGGTGGCTCATCACCCACCGGCGTAAAGGCGAAAGTCGCCATCCGCTCGAATTCTGTATCATAACCGGGGATGCGCGGTGGCTCGTGGGTGATGGCATCGGTGCTGGTAGGTTCTTCTGCCGCCTGCGATGCTGCTGCAATGGCAGCCTGACCCCACGAGGTATCCATTTCAGGAATACTTGACGGCGCATCGTCAGATTCATCATCCCATGCCAGCGCGTCTACTGTGGCGACGATATCTTCTACATCACCTTCAGAGTCATCGCTGAAATTTTCATCTGCGTGCAGCTCTTCGGGGACGGAATCTTCTGGCAGTCCCCAGTCAGCGGGGACTAACTCCGGCTCTTCATCGTCGCTGGAAATCTCGTACATCTCGGTTTCAAGACTGCTGAGATCATCTGGTATCTGCTGCGAGCGCGAGGGGATGGTGGTTTGATCGTAGAAATCATCAGCATCTTCGTCTTCAGCGAGTAGCGCATCAAAATCAAATTCATCTTCCGCTGTGGCTTCAAATGCGGCTTCGCTGAAGATGTCTTCAAAATCTGCTGTTTCAGCCATATCGCTGGTGATAGCGGCGGCCCCAACACTTGCTACGGGCATCTCGGGCAGTGTTTCTGGCGCAGCGTTTTGAACGTCGTTTTCTGCGGTGATAGAGGCCAGCAGTTCTTGAATATCAGGGTCTTCTTCAGAAAGCCATGAGGGCGGCGCTTGGATTTTGGGGCGATACGCCGGTAGTTCCCGTTCGATGCTGTCTAAGAGGTCATTGATCGAGAATGAGTCGGAATCTGGCGAGGCATCCCCGGTTTTCTCCAGTATGAGCTTAGCAGGAGTCGATTCGCCGGGGGTGTCATCTATGGCTACCAGCGAGTCAAAGTCGAATTCCACCCGCTCATCGGGAAAAGAGGCAGGCCGCGGGGCAATGCCCAAATCAGATTCGATAGCCGATAGAAAATCATCGTCATCAAAATTTGCGCGGAGATCATCCAGCGTTGGAGCATCTTCCGGTTCTTCGGCAACCTCTTCACCACGAAGGATGGACAGCACATTCTGAAAGCCGCTGTCGTTCACGCCGGTAATCAGATCGCCAACTGTGCCGCTGTCTTCGAAAGAGGGCGGCGGCGGTTCATCGGCTGCAAGTTGCTCAGCCAGATTATCTTCTGGGGGCAAATCAACCTTAGGAACTTCGGTGGTACGTTTGCGCTCAATTTGCTCAACCAGTGAGTCCATTCCGGTTGCCAGCGTAAATTCAATAAACTGCTGGCGCGCAGGAAGCGGCTTACGTTCTTCACCCGTACGCATAGAATCGACAAGGTTATCAAATTTATCGCGCGGGCGATCACCGGTTTCTGGCGAACCTTCAATGGCCGTTAGCACATCATCGAAACCAGTATCGGCAGGCTCATCGAAATTTTCGTTATCAGCGAGATCATCAAATAGCGCATCTTCTTCGTGCGGCTCTACCCAATGCTCGAAATCGGCAAACAGGCTGGATGGATCAACGCTAGCAGACTCTGCTGCCCTAGCATCATCAAAGAGCGCCGATACATCTACATCGTCTTCCTGCTCATCCTGAAAATACGGATCATAGTCAGAGTCGACCATTTCAGAGCGCGGCGGCATTTCTACATCGTTTGGCTGCGGGCGGGTCTTGGGCAGTACGTCAGTTTTCTTCTGCTCAATGACGCGAGTAAGCAGGCCAGAGCGCCCGGATTCCGGGTCTTGCGAAAGGGCAATTGTTCCCGGCTTGCGGGTTGCTATGATCTGTTCGATCAGTGGAATCACTTCGCGGGCGGTAAAACGCGCTTCAACGCTGCCCTGAAGTTTGAGTGCTGTTAAGACGGGATCGGGCGTTAAGGGTGTGGCGATGATCGGGATTTCGGCCTGTGTATCTCGCAGCAGTAGCGTAATTTCATCACCGCTGGCCGAAGGCATTTCAAAATCAATGATCGCTAAATCTTGAGGATGCGCGACAAGATATTCAATTGCTGAATCGACTATCGTGAACGGGTGGACTTCAAAAGTCCCGGTGCGTTCAAGCGCCTGCTTCACAGAGACGGCAAAGGCGAGTTGACGGTGAATCAGCAGTATCGTCGTTGGCATAACAAAATTATAACGCCGATCATATATTAGGCACAAGCATTTATACGGCTGTAATGATTAATTCATCACAGCCGTACAGCGCAGCTTCTTCTACAACGGTGGGTTGACCACAATATTCACGGAACCTGAATTGTTCACTTTGGTGATTTCTGCGACCTGATCGAAGGCGTCGGCCACGGCAACTACGGTAAAGGTACCGACGGTATCGAAGGTCAGGTTGCCGTTCAAGACAATGCTTTCACCTGGCAGCAGGTTGGCGACCACCCCAATGGGCTGGGCAGTGCCAACACCCTGAATTTGCAGCGTCGTGGTGAACTGCGATGCCGCAGACTGGCCGGTATTGGTGATGGTGACCAAGAATGCAGAGGTGGTGGGCGTGCTGCCAGGCCCAAGATTGATCGCGTTCGGGCCGACGATGCTGGTCACCACCAGATCGGGCAGGCCGGGCGTTGCGGTCAGCGTAGGCGGTACTGGCGTCAGCGTCAGCGTATTCGTAGGCGGAATTGGCGTATCCGTTGCCGTCGGCGCGCTGCTGGTTGGGGTGGGCGGTGAAGGTACCACTGGAATGAGCGTGCAATTTCCGAATACTGTTGTGAAAGATGAGGCGACCCATCCAATTGAAACGGCGTTCACGCGCACCTGCCACCAATCATTGGCAGCGGTACGCCCGACGATAGGTACCACTGAACCCGCTGCCAGCGTGGTGATAAGCGGGAAATTTGTACTCGGCCCGGTGCGAACATTCAGGCCAACATTCACCAGCGCACGGCAGGTGGGATCGTTGGGATTAATCGAAGGGATCGGCTGCGGCGGAAGCGTTGCTGTGACTTGTGCTTGATTTTGACGGACATTGATTTCAATGATTGCCGGGTCACTGGAAACGTTGTTGCGGAAGGCGGTTGCCGTGAGCTGTACCACGCCAGCCTGCTGCGGGGTGAAATCCAGCAGGGCGTTCAAATTCGTGCTGCCGTTTGGCGATTCGGATTGAACGCTGTCTACCACCTGCCCGCTGATAGAGAGAGTCACGCGCGTGACGCCGATTTGATCGGTGGCATTCACGCTGATGAGCACGGTAGACCCAACGGTATATTCAGCGCCGTTTGGTGGTGAAATGATGGTAATAGTTGGTCTTTGATTGGCCTGCTGTGTGGCCGTTGCCGCCTGCATGGCATCATACTGAGCTTGCGTGACCAGGTTGCAGGCGCTGAGGGCAACCAATACGATGGACGCGCCCAAAAGTAATACTGGCACGCTGAGTAACCGTTTGATTCCGGGTCGCATCGCGAAGTCCTTTATGCTGCGTTGTGGGTGGACACACATAAACCGCATTTTAACATATCGTCTTTGATTACACCTAAAAATTGTATGGCAAATAAAAAAGGGTGCATCAAGCACCCTGTGACGCCAAGCAAGAATACTACTTCAGGGAAGCGGTTCTTTATAGATGATATACTTGCCCATCGGATCGCCCTTGCCAATACAAGCAGACATATCTACCTTGAACTCGCGGCCACCAGAAAGCCAGCGTAAGCCTTCCTGCAGCAGCCCTTGCCCCATGAAACACACAGGACGATCAACTTTACGCTCCCAACACATTGGGCAGCGCTCAAGAGTATAAATGACCTTATCGCTGCCTTCTTCGTATACATTGGAGATTTGATCTGAAAATTGGGTGAAGATGTTCGCCATGGCGGGAACGCCAACACGCAGTTTAGCATTCAGCGGCAGCACTTTGAAAGCCAGATCGCCTACACCGGCCAGCGCGCCGAATGAACGCAAGCCGCCGGCAAAGATGGAACGGCCAGCGCGTAAGGCAAGGCCGCGACCACCACGCGGGCCAAACATATCTTCCAGTGCGATATTCAGGGCTGTGAAGTCACTAAAGTCAAACTGCTTATCGAGATTATCAGGCGGGGGGTTGTCTAAATACTGGTTCAGCCCCGCAAGCGTAAGAATGGCATTTAACCCATTTCGCCCCATTACTTCTTCCATCGCGTCGATGGTCAGACGTGCGAATTTGTTGGGATAGTAATACCCGCTTTTCTGCGGTGGCATAAGCCATGTCCTCCGGTTGTGCTGGCAGTATGCACATTGATTGTGCCGCCAGTGATGAATTAAGCCGAATGCTGCGTAACGATTTCAGTATACGCTATATAGTGCCTTGTCCCAACTTAAGACGCTGACGAAGGCTTAAGGAATCCAGAATAGCTACCCGATATTATGCAAATTATCCGTGAAACAAAAAAGGATGCTGCTCGTTTCCAGCATCCTTTTACAATAACGTCTGGTTTATCCTGCAATCACGATTAAAGGATCATGCTTGAAATTGGGAACTCCTGCGCTTTGCAGCCTACCCTGCATGCTCCACGGGCCGGTCCACGTAATTTCGACATCGGCAAGTTTCCCCTGCCAATCGCCGGCATCTTCAAAAAAGACCAGCTTATTTTGCGGGGTACGCCCGCGCCATTTGCCTTTATGCTGCTCTTCAACCAGCACTTGCACGGTCTGCCCAAGGGAATGACTGTTGATTTCAGCGATAATTTGCGCCTGCAAATCATCAAGTATCTGCAACCGGCGCTCTTTCTCTTCTTCGGGAACATCATCCAGCATTCGGCGCTCACTAACCGTATTCGGGCGTGGGCTGTAACGCGCTAGATGTACCTTGTCCAGCTTGAGTTCTGCCAGCATATCGTAAGTGCTTTGAAACTGTTCTTCTGTTTCCCCGCAGAAACCGACGATGATATCGGTGTGAATAGCGACATTGGGAATACGATCACGAATGCGCTGAATTAGTGCGCGATACTGATCAACGGTATAGCCGCGCTTCATTGTTTCCAGTACCGTATCGTCTCCGGCTTGCACGGCCACTTCAATATGCGGCATCACGCGGGGCAGTTCAGCGACGGTATCCAGCAGCTTATCGGTCATCCAGTTAGGATGGCTGGTCAGGAAACGGATACGCTCGATTCCGATTTCTTCGGCTACGTCGTGAACGATACGTAGCAAATCGGATAGATCTGGGCCGTCGGGAACATCTTTGCCATAACGATCTACAATTTGCCCTAATAACGTCACTTCTTTGACACCCTGATTGCCAAGACTGCGCACATGGCCGACGATTTCGCCAACGCTGCGACTGCGTTCAATGCCGCGCCGGAAGGGGATTACGCAAAAGGTGCAGGCGTGAGAGCATCCATAGACTACTGGCACATGCGCGCTGATCAGCTTGTTCTGCTCGTGCAGCGGTAGGATTAAATCGCCATCCTGAACTTGATCCCGACGGGTTCGCAGGGTTGATTCGATGGAGATGATTTCTGCTTCGCCCGCGCGGGTTTTGAGGAAATCAACCATTGGCGCAGGCTCGGAAGGCGCCATGAAGACATCAACGAAGGGAAGGCGTTTACGCAGCGCAAGCGGATCGCGCACGCCGACCATGCAACCCATTACGCCGACCACTTTCTGTGGATGGGTCTTTTTTAAATCGCGCAGGCGGTAGAGCCTATCCATCGCGCGATCTTCAGCCTGCTGGCGCACGACGCAGGTATTGACCACCAGAATATCGGCATCGTCAACGGCTTCTGCCGCAGAATGTCCTAAGCGTTCAAGTTCAGAAGCCAACCGCTGCGAATCCGCAGTGTTCATCTGGCAGCCGAACGTCCAGATATGATATTGCATTTCTAATTACCAGAATGACTACAGTTACAGCGTATTGTAAAGTCAGCGGCGGGTATCGTCAATTTTGAAAGAGGATTACTCGCAGGGGATGGCTTCGAGAATTAGGCCGCTGAAGGGGAGGCTGTTGGCTGGGTGTTTTAGGTTCGCGGTGATGATGTTTTTCTCCAACCAAACGGCATCGGTCACCTCAAGATTGATTGCCTCTGCGTGTTCGAGATCACAAATGTGCTGATTGTTGATTTGGATAGAAGTTCCAGCGGGCAGCTTTTCGGCGCGAAGCCAGTAGCCGACGCAAACGTCTAGGGGGTCTAGCCAGAATGTGCGCGTGAATAGGGCAGAGGGGGCATCGTTTCCGGTAGTGTAATCCCGATCCCAACCAGTCGTAAGTTCGATGTGGAAGATAGCAGACATAATATTCACTGAATATATTTCGAAGCATCCAGATTACCAATTCTGCCAGTAGATGAATATGGTTAATTCTGGCAGAATTGGCCTCTGTATTTTTCAAAAGTCCCCGAACCCACCCTCGTACAACGCTTGCAGGTCAGCGCATGGTAATACGTTTTGCAGTGTACTCTTGTGCCATTTACATGGTACTGGGCTGCACCGTAATGGTTCGACTTGCCCCCTGTCATAGGGTTAAACCTAATTCTCCAACAATTGCCCCTGTTGGGGGTCACGCTCGCCCCTGTTTGCGTTGTACTACCGACTTTCGATGCTTCAATGAATATTAGACATGCTAGCCTATTTGTGATCTATTCAATCAGATCAATGAGCCAGTTCAGCCGCTGGATTTCGGTATCCAGCAGGCGAAACTGCTGCGACAGCGCATCTACCTGCTGAATGATGGCGCCAACATCAACCGTAACCTGCTCGCGGATTTCGGACAGGCCGTAACGCCGCTGCTTCCCCGTAGCGTCTCGAATTACACCTTGTAGGGCTGTACGCTGAATCATGAGTGTATCACGATCTGCAAGCGCATCGGTGATGGTGCGATCATCGTCAAAGCGTGTTTGCGAATTGGTGCGATTGATCTGTTTGATCAGCAGGTTAAACTGCTTCAAAGCGCGATCCAGCTCTGCGAACAGATCGGCGGGATTTTCGGCGGGTATATCGCCTTCTTGAATACGGGCAACATCGCCCAACCGCGAGCGTATTTGCTCGATCCGCTTTTGAACATCTGCGCGCATAATCAACGCTTCTGCTAATTTCATCTCTAGACCTTTATGAACTCTTGTGAGCTTTCATAGTCTAAATGAAATGAGCGGGATTGTCAAGTGTGCTAAGAGAATATTTGCGCGGATACTCTCCCATGATCAGAATATAGGCTTGAGCAGAGCGCCAAGGCAACGAGAGTAGCATGAAACAGATTATCCCCGGGCTTTATACCTTTACGGCTCTGCTTATCGGGCGGGTTTACGTGATTGAAGACTCTGATGGCCTGACGCTCATAGATACGGGCATCGAATCGGCTGCGCCTAAAATTTTACGCCAGCTTGAGGAAAGCGGACGGGCGGGACAGGTGCGCCGGATCATTGTTACCCATGCACATTTTGATCATGTAAGGGGACTGCCTGAACTGAAACGGGTTACGGGCGCGGAAGTGATTACCTCATATGTTGAGCGCCCCTATATAGAGGGCAAGCTGCCGGTGCCAACTCCGCCTAAAGAGTCACTGCGAGCGCTTGACCGGCTGATGGCTTCACCCCCAAAACCGATGCCCGGCACGCAGGTAGATCGGGAAGTAGGCGATGGCGATATGATTGCTGAGGTATTTGGCGGCTTGCAAGTGATTTTCACGCCCGGCCACAGCCCCGGCCATATTAGCCTGTGGCAGGCGGAAAAACGGGTGCTGATTACCGGTGATGTGATGATGAATCCTCCGTTGGTTGGGTTGCGCCTGCCTTTTGCCGCGTTTACGGCAGATATGGATGAAAATCGGCGTTCGGTGAAGCGTGTTGCTGTGCTGAAGCCGGAAGTGATTTGCTTTGGGCATGGCAAGCCGTTATTGAAAGATGCGGCGAGCATGCTAGAGGCCTTTGCTGATAAGGTGATGCCTTGATAAGTAGTGGGGCAAAGGCCTAACGTTCAATACAGCGGCTATTTTATGAGCATGTTAGTTTCCGTCCCAACCTGCCTGACCAATACGCGCTGTGAAACTCATTTGTTCTTGCAGCAAGCCTTTTTGCACTGCCTGATCCCACTCGTTAGGATCAAGTAGGCGTGTGGTGTTGCTGACCAGCAAAGTCTTCAATTTGAGCAGTCGCTCCATGAATGCCGCAAACTCATTAGGCGTGAGCAGATCGCTTAAGATCAACTGGAAAAGGGCATTCGGGATGGTCGTGATGGCCGTCGCCATCTCTTTATCAACATATTTGCTGAAGCCCGGATATTCGCGGAATTGACCGCTCACCTGATCACGAGTACCAAATGAAGCATCGTTGTCAATTGCGGTCACCCGAAGGACATTACCAGCGCGGTCAAACTGAATGAAATAATTCCCTTCATTGCGGTCAATCTGCCCGGTGAGCGCATCTAAAAGCTGCAATTTGGAAAGCTGGCGCATCAGGTTTGGATCCTGGGTGGTGATTTCGTTGTTACCATGATTACTCGTATTCTTAATTCTGTCCTGCTTGCCTAAATCGCCTGCGCGCTCGCCCTTTGCGCCTTCCATCAAACTGCCGAGTTGGGTGCCGCCATTGATGTTCCGCAGCGCAAACTGGGTGCGCGCAGTCACATTTGCGCTGAGCAGTTGGTCGAGCCGGTAGGTAGCAACGTCGCGGTTGGCTGAACGCACGTCATCCGTATCAATACCCGCATCCTGTGCTGTATAGGTTGCCGTGGTCATCGGGTTATCTGGATTCATATCTTCAGGCGCATTGATCTGGTTGACGTTCTTCTTGAAGAACGAACTATCCTGACCGGATTGATACATCGCCAGTTCATTGATGCCGCCGCCGACATTCCTCACAAAATTGCCTTCGTTAGTATCCAGTGGGCCGGGCTGGGATCGTAGAACCCCGCTGATTCGAGTTTGACTGCGCACAAACTGCGGGATCGAATTGATACGACCAGCGTAGCCCATCATGTCGCTGACCGCGGTTGTCTTCTCATTCTGTACCTGTATCTTCATGCGTAAGAAGTATTCGGCCTTGTCGCCTTCCTCGCCCTGATAGGCATCGCAGGCAGCGATGATGCGATCCATGCGCGTCAAGACCTGACCCAGCCGATCTATCACGTCAGCGCGAGAATTTCCAGCAGCGGTATTGTTGATGTAAGTGTGATACCCATCTACCTCATCCAGAGTGGTCTTATACTTTGTTGAATTCTCTTTAAGTGTTGGCCCAGCAAACCCGAATAATTTAACGTCTCGATGCGGTTTGCCCAGCGTCCCCACAATATTATTGCGAGTAGGCATTCGCTGAATAGCGCCGCCCATTATTTGTGTGAAGGCGCGGTTGCCGACTGTTCTTTGAAGCTGGAATCTTGGTGAAAATGACTCTTTGGGAACTTTCGGGGATATTTTCGAATTAGAACTGTGAGTTTTACTGAGGTTATCGTATGTTTTGACGCTGTGTTTATCCATGATAATGTACAACCACAACTAGATTTCAAGAAAGATACTATACCTATTTTGTCTCCAATGGGGGTGTAAAAGGTTCGTAGGGATTTTAAAGCTTAAATATAATGTTCGCATAGACTATAGATTTCCGCCTGTTTTCGAGATATATACATAGGTATTCTGTGACATTATCGAACCTCACTATTGGTACTATTCGTGCTTCAGCCATCAAGCGGCTTGGCGTAGTTTCGCCAACGCCAGCGCTGGATTGCGATCTGCTGCTGGCAGAAGTGACGGGTTTTGATCGCGCTTATTTGCTGGCGCATGGCGACCATTTGCTCAATGAAGCGCAAGTTGAGCATTTCAGGGTATATCTGAAACGGGCGGCAGAGGGTGAACCCATCGCCTATATTCTGGGCAGGCGCGGCTTTTACGATCTGGAATTTATGGTTACGCCGGATGTGCTGATCCCGCGTCCTGAAACCGAACTGCTGCTGGAACAGGCGCTGGCATGGGCGAAAGATCGCGGGGCTATCATGGCGGCGGATGTTGGGACGGGCAGCGGGGCATTAGCGGTCACGCTCGCCGCGCACACACCCTTAGCGCGAGTGATTGCGATTGATCAAAGTGAGGCGGCGCTTAAAGTTGCCATGCAAAATGCGATTAAAAACGGCGTGGCAGATCGGGTTCGATTTTTGCAGGGCGATTTGCTGCTGCCTATAGCGGAAATGGGCATACGGCTTGATCTGGTGATGGCGAATTTGCCATATATCCCCACTGATGAAGCGCGCTCGCTGCCGGTAAGCCGTTATGAGCCGCTGCTGGCGCTAGATGGCGGCGCTGATGGGCTTGATCTGATCCAGCGACTGCTGAATCAATTGAATCAAGTTTGCGCGCCGCAGTTTTTGGCGCTGCTGGAATTTGGCGCGGGGCAGGGCGAGACGATTTTGGAATTTGCGCGACAAGCTGTACCAGAGGCAACCAGCGAGATTTTATTTGACTATGCAGGACATGACCGGATATTGAGGATGAAGATGCGTTAAAATACCCGCTCACCGATCACCGCAGTTTTGGAAGGCGTGAGAACAGACACATGACCTTCTGCTGTGCGCGCGCCTAAAATTAGACATTCGCTCATGAATCCGGCGATGTTCTTGGGCGCAAAATTGACCACTGCCACCACTTGCTTGCCGATTAAATCTTCTTTTGAGTAGCTGGTAATTTGCGCAGATGACCAGCGGTGACCGATCTCGTCGCCAAAGAATACCTGTACCTTATAAGATGGATTGCGTGCGCGGGGGAAATCTTCAACGGCGACAATTTCGCCAACGCGAATGTCTACCTTATCGAAATCATCGTAGAGGATGGTCATTGATTCAATCCTAGCTTAGGCAATCACACCGGCGGATCGTAAGGCGATAATTTCTTCTTCCGTACAGCCTATATTTTGCAAAATGCTATCTGTATTTGCACCCATTGCCGGCGGCGGAGTAGGTTCTATATTCGGGGGGATGCCATCCAGATGGATTGGGCTGCGAAGATGAACACTCCCCTGATCATCAATTTCTAGCGCGCCGCGTGCCTGCAAATGCGGGTTATGTAAGGACTGTTCCGGCGTTAAAACCAGCGAGAAACAGCAGTCGGCGGGTTCTAAGAGGGCTGCCCATTCTGATGCGGTTTTTTGCGCGAACAGCGCTTTGAGTTCAGCGATCAGCATGGTCTGACGCTCTGCCAGAAGATAATTTTCGATTAAGTCGGGGCGGCTTACCGCAAGGCAAAAGCGTTCCCAGAATTTCGGCTCAAGGGCTGCTAATGCGACGGCCTGACCGTCTGAAGCGAGATATACGCTGTAACAGGCTTGTCTGCCGGTTAGCGTGCCTTGAGCGATAGGTGATTCAGCAGCAGTCACTTCAGCAAACTGAACGATGTTTAGAGGAACAGCAGCATCGAACAACCCCGTGTCTACAAAGCCACCTGTACCTGTACGTTCCCGCCGCAGCAGCGCCGCTAGGATGCCAGAAAGCGCCACATACGCCCCGCCAATATCGGCCATTTGCGCGCCGGCAGGCTGCGGCATGTTCGCCGCGCCAATCACGCCAGCGGCTGCGGCATAGTTTAGATCGTGACCGGACTTTAGTGCATATGTGCCGGTACTGCCCCAACCGGAAAGCGCGCAGTACACTAAACGCGGATTTACAATCGCTAGGGCTTCATAATTACAGCCAAGCCGCGCCATCACGCCGGGGCGAAAACTTTCAACCAGCACATCTGCCGTCTTTGCGAGACGGTGCAGTAGTTGAACGCCCTCATGCTGCTTCAAATCAATGACGATGCTTCGCTTGCCGTGGTTGGTGGCGTGAAAGATCACGCCGGTATGATTGGCAGTGTAGGGTGGCATGGTGCGCGCATAATCGCCGCCATCTGGCGCTTCAACTTTGATGATTTCTGCGCCTAGCTCAGCCAGCATCAAGGTCAAGACCCCACCCGGCAGCAACCGGGTGAGGTCGAGGACGCGAATTTCTGAGAGTGGGAATGAATTCGTCAATTGGTGTTCGTGCTTAGCCGCCAGCCGGCCGGATTAAGAGTCGGGTTCCCAGCGGCACGTTGCGTGCAGTCGCCATTGTCAGATCATTCAAATCCAGCACCCGCTGAAGCGAAACGCCATATACGATTGCAATGCCGCTGAGCGTGTCGCCAAACTGCACGGCGTGATACTGCGCGCCGCTGGCTTCCGCTGGCTGACGAGTGGGCAGCGAGGCGGTTGGCCGCGGCGTGGGCTGTTCACCGCCGCCCGTTTGCGTGCCTGTTCCGGTTGATCCAGCGGGCGACCTGCCGCCCGGCCCGCCCACATACAACAGGGCGTTATCGAACCAGCGATTGTTGAAATCGCTAGGCCATGATTGCCCTGTAAATATCCAGAAAGTGACCATACCGCCATTTGCGGTTGCGTTGACGGTGGCTTCTCCCCAGTGATCGTGAGGCGCAATGGCTGCCCCCCAGATTACTGCTGGATCGTAGGGATTGGTGCCTCCGTTCGGATCAATACCGACGCGCACATAGACTCCTGAATCCGGGGATGAGCCGCAAGGAAAACCAACAAACTGGTTTTCAGCGTTGCGCGAATTACAGGTTTGTACCCATGCCTGAACGCTGCCGACCAGATTGGCATTTGCCGGAACTGCGACTTGTTGGTATACCCCCGCGTTCCATGTCACAAAGCCCCCGTTTAGATTCAGCGAACATGGCGCGGAAAGTACTTGCGGGGCGGTGCAGTGGGGAAATGCGAAGAGGTGATCCGCGCGATTTTCCCATATCTGACCGGTAGGCCCTTGCTGTGCAAACAGCGGCCATGCCGCCGGAGTGTTCAAATCTGAACGGCCCCGATTAGCGTATGGCCCTTCAAATCCCGGGTCTTGTAGTAGATTGGCGGGTTGGGCGAATGCAGGAAGGCCAAGTACCAGTAAGGCCAGTGATGCAATCAAGATCAACAGTAACTTTTTCATTACGAACCCCTCTGTGAGCGAATGGAGCTAGAAGGCGGGCAACAGCAGTGGTTGACCGCCTGACTGTGCGTACCAATAGGGCTGCCAACCGATTCCAAACAGCTCTATTAGTATATCCTTTTTATAAGGCTGAACCGCATGTTCCTCCACCGTAACGGCGACGCGCGACCACTTTTCGTTGACCGCGGCCATATCTGCGTTGAATTTCTGCTGCAATTCCTCAAACTCTTCATTAATCTGCTGAATCTGAAGCTGATTCATATCCAGCCTACCCTGTGAGCGTTGTTTCCAAGTTTCAGCCATGCTCATGCGCGACAGGGTGAAGGCGGTTCGCCCCTGCATTAGGCCGAGAATCGCTTCGCCCGTGGTGAAGGTTTTCATTCGTTTATTGGTTTGAAGCTCCGCCTGTGAACTGCTGAATGCGGTTTGGTAGCGCCGTTGCTTATCGGACAGCTTATCCAATAGGTCTTCATATTTTCTGCCCACTGCGTCGGCGTCGGCGTCGCGGCGTTCACGGGCGGCTTGCTGTACTTGCGTACGAAATTTGTTCAAATCGCCATCTGCCTCACCGTACAGCCCTAATGTGGCGTTGTAGGGAATATTTAAGCGGGCAGTAGCATAGATCAGGTCTGTCATTTCGCGGCGCAGCGCGGCTATCCGCTTCATATCGGTAATATGCGAGGGAACTTCCCCGAATAAACTTTGAGGGAGTGGATCAGAAGTGACGGCGCGGGTATCAAGGGGGGGCGTGGCGTAATCCTGCCAGTGGATAATGCCGGCGCGCGCTGGATTTGGGATTTGATAGGTGAATAACCGAATAGTGAAGGTGCCGCTTTTCCGATCTTGAAAGCGGACAGCCGTTTGGCTGAGAAGCACTGGCATATAGGCCAGCGTTACATCGTTCAGCGCGGGTGCGCTAAAGCCGGTGCGCTGCTGCCATGCCGCTAATGCTTGCCCTGCTGCCAGCACGGGAGGGATGAAATACTGCGGGATATCGGGGTTGAGTGCCGGGCGCTCTATCGCCAGCCCGTTATTTGCTGGCTGTGCAGGTGTGATCGCATTCGCTTGTTGGATCTGTGCCGGTACCGTCGGCAGCGGGGGGGGGATAGGCTCGGGCTGCTGCGGCACTTCCGGCGGAGGGGGAAGTGCTTCTTCAGGAAGGGTGGGCGGCGCTGCGACGGCGCTTTGCTGGCGGTAGTAAGCTGCCTGCGCGGCGAAATTGGCGGCAGGCTGCGAGTCACTGACGTAAGTTGGGGGTGGGGGTGGCGGCGCTTGGGTATTTGCCAGCGAGGCTGCGCGCTGCTCCCGCATCAACGTTTGAATATGTTGTTTGGTCAGCGGCCCACGCAGATAGCTCATGGTCTGCCGGGTTTTGAAGATATACGGGCTGTTGGGATCGTGGATGTCGCTGAGCAAGAAGGTTCGCGGCTCAAGATCGGAAATCAGCGAATCTAACGCCCTGAGATTAACCTCATCGTTGGCGCTAGACATGGATTGCAACCCGGCCATCAGGCGCTGTTTGTCGTTATCGGTGTTTAGCCGCCCGATAAACCATGTTCCGGTGTTGCTCAGGCCTTTGTAATCCAGATCGCCGGGATTTTGTGTCGCCAGTATCAGGCCAAGCCCAAACGCGCGCGCCTGTTTGAGCAAACGCAGCAGCGGCGTTTTGGTGGGTGGGTTGAACGGGTAGGGCGGGAAGTAGCCGAACATTTCGTCAATGTAAAGCAGGGCGCGCAGGCTGGTGGTGCCGCTGAGGGTTCGCATCCAACTGATTATGTTTTCGAGCAGCAGCGTCATCACAAATTGGCGTTCGGCTTCGCTCAAATGCGCGAGATACAAAATAGATACGCGCGGGCGGCCATCGCTCTGGTACAGCATTTTTTGAATATCCAGCGGCTCGCCGTTTAGCCACGCCTGAAAGGACGGTGCTGCTAGAATATTATTCAGTTCAGCAGCCAGCTTGGCGCGTTGTTTCCCCGAAAGATATTCGTCTAGAGGAAACACGCCCAACTGCTGAAAAGGTGGTTCTTGCACCTGCTTCACGATGTCTTGCAGGGTCAAGTTTTTTCCCCGTGACCATGCGTATTCAAAGATATTGGAGAGCAGAACATGTTCTTTGTCCTGCACCGGCGCGGCGTCTCGCCCGATCAAGCCGAGCAGCGCTGTTACAATGCCGCTAATTTCTTCACGATGTTCTTCTGCGTTGCTTTGCCAATCGTCTTTGGGCGCTTTAAGTGAGGCTAGGATGCTGACCGGCAGCCCGGCATCTGAACCGGGGGTATAAATGCTGATTTGAGCCGCATGTTTTAACCACAGCAGGCGCTCTGGAGCGATCCCCCAATTGTTCAATTCGTCACGCCATCCGCGTGCCGTTTTTGCCGCAAATTGGGGGATATCCAGATTGACGCGGCGGGCGTCATCCACGTTCACCCATGGCTCAAAATCGGCTGGTTGCAAATTCGGGAAATTGAGCGCCAGATTCGTGATATCGCCTTTGGGATCGATCACGATGGCCGGAATATTATCCAGAGCGGCTTCTTCCAGTAGGTTCAGGCATAGGCCGGTTTTACCGCTGCCCGTCATGCCCACCACGATGGCATGGGTGGTCAGGTGACGGGAGTCATAATAGACGATGTTGTTCGTCAGCGTTTTCGTAGTCGGGTTGAACTGGCAACCGAGATAAAATGTGGTTGGCGCTTCGATAAAAGCCATCTTTGCAGTTCCCTTACGTCCTAGTGATGCGCATTAGCTGCAAGTGAGATTTGACGGGATAACAGCTTCTTGCCAGCGGCGGTGAAACTCATCCAAATAAATATTGGCAAGCAGCGGATCTGAGATGATGATCAGGTTCTCATCGTTTGAATCAGCAGCATTGTTCGAGAAGTTGAACGAGCCGAGCGCAACGGTTGTTTCATCAATGATAAACACCTTGTGATGCATCACAAATGAGTTTCCGTCTTGGCGCACATCCAAACCGGCGCAAAAAAGTGGTGGCATGGCTGAATGCTGGGTGGTGCTGCCGGTAGTTTCAAAAATCCCCTCCACTGAAACACCGCGTGCTGCCAGCTCCAGCAGGCTTTCGCGTAAATCGGCATGAGTGAAAGAAAACGCCATGAAACGAACTGAATGCTGCGCCTGTGAAACTGCATTCACCATACCGGGCATTGGGTCATCTTCCGGCCCCATGAACAATTGAACCGGAATGCCGTTAAGCGTGAAAGCACTGGAGATTGTGTTGCGCGGCGAAGTGGGGCCGAATCGCCCTTCGATGAACATTTCGTTGAATTCGGCTTGATAGTCGGTGACGGCATCTTGCGAGCGCAAAAACAGCGCGTTGTTGTTATTGCGGTAGGTGTCGTTAATGGTGAAATTCCATGATCCAGTGACCACCGTTGAGCTGTCTAGAATCATGAATTTGTTGTGCATCAGCGCGGAACGGGTATCAGTCACAATCGGGATGCCCGCTGCTTGCAGTTGGTTCAGCGTGGTATTGTCGTCCGCTAAACCGTCTTCGTTGTCAGTCACGACGCGCACGCGCACCCCGCGCTGGCGTGCTGCGATCACCGCCGCGGTGATGGCTGGATTATTGAATTCATAAGCGACGATATCAAGCGTGCGCTCCACGCCATTGATGGCCTCTACTAGCGCGAGATCAATGCCGCCAACATAGGTTGAAGGATCGCGGCTACCGCTGGGAGTTGTGAAGTACACCTGCCAGAAATCATGCTTTGCCCCCCATCCGAGTGGGAACGTAACACGCTCAACCAGCGCCAACGGATCAATCGTCGCAACCGCAGCGCTGGCAGTGACGTTGATTGTAGGCGGTACTGTTGCTGCGATCACGGTGCTGGTGGGTGGCTGTGTCGGCGTGGGTGTTGGCGGGTTTTGATTGCCACCACAGTTCCCCACGACGAAAATTACAATCGCGACAATTGCCCCGATCACGATCTGAGATAGAGGTAGTGGTTTTGCAGCTTTTGACTTTTCGGTTTGTGAAGATGATTTCCGTTTACTCACGCGGGTGAAATCCTTTGGCGGCTTGAAAAATAGATATTCCAATACAGTAAATGACGCTGATCAATGGCGTTGACGGCTTGATGATCGGAAAATAAAGTCGGGCTACCCCTCATCATTTCCGGTTTCCAGCGCCTCATTGAGTTTGCTTAACCAACTGCGCCAACCGTGAAGGTTGCTTGCTGACTCCTGTTGGGTTGAAGGATCAACTGGTGCAGCGGGCGTGGGTGCTTCTTCCGGGGTAATCGATGCTTCGTGACTTGATGCCCCCATCTGCGCCAGCAGCGCACCCATATAGGCAGGGGAGTCGTCTGCGCTGGCCGTGATGGGTTCATCAGGCGGTGTTAGCCCCAGCGTTTGCGCCGCCGCGCGCAGATCAGCAAGCTGCTGCTGATGTACATCGGCGCCCGCATAGCTGCGCTGCCCGACGAAACGGTTTGCGTGCTTAATCAACTGGCGAAGCTGCTTCGTCTTCCTCTCAAATTCTTCTTCAGATACACCCGATTGTTCTAGCTGCCCCGCAATTTCACCAGCCCACTGAAACAGTGGCTCAGCTTCATCATCGGTCAAATCTTCGCGCAAATCTGCATCTTCATACAGCGATTGGGTGAAGGCTTCAGTTTTGCTCATGCCTGCCTCTTATTGAGTGGGTACTAATCCGTTTTCATATACGGGCGCAATAAGTCTACAATATCGGGGAAATGCTCCGATTCCGCTAGATCAATTGGCATTTTCCCATTGTAGTCCAGCGCATAGGGATTGGCATCATGTGCCAGCAACCAGCGTACCATTTCTAGATGTCCGCTTCCGGCAGCGCCGTGTAACGCTGTATTACCACCTTCACCAGCGTTGACATTCGCCCCTGCGTTCAAAAGTTTTTCGGCAATCGGGATATTATTGCCAATTGCCGCGAAAAACATGATCGGAATATCATGCGCGCCGGTGTACTGCGCGGCTTCAGGCTCATCTTTCAGGATGGCGTCCACATCATCCTCCAGCCCCATCATAGCCGCTGTGCAAATATCCAACGGTGCGCCTTGATCGAGCAGATACTGAGCAATTTCGCGCTGACCAGTATGCGCGGCAGCTTGAATTCCCGATTCGAACCATTCGGCGCTCTCATTCAAGAGGCCGGCGTGCGCGGCGAGCATCTCCTTCACTTTGGGTAGATCGTGATGTGCCGCAACGACAAAATTATTGATCGTGTCCTGAGATAGAAATTCGCTCACAGGATTCCCTCCAAAGGATTAGGTTAAGAGAGCTATTGCATACTCTAGAGTTTAGACCATTCGTTCTTAATCCACAAACCGGAAACGTAATTGGTCGGGCGTGCGTGCTAAAAATGGCAGGCTCAACTATAGTTGTAGAAAATACCGGTTTTGAGGGATCAAGATGTTGAAACGTATTTCGCTGCTGCTGATTTTGCTGCTGATCTCTGTTTCTGAGGCTGCCGCACAACCGATCATGCCGGATTTCAGCGGCCAATATGCCTTCTATACTGAACATTTGACGGATGGTGGGAAGATCAGCGGCGAGATTTTGTTTCTCGATCCCGCTGGCACTATGACTACGGTGCCAGTGCCAGCGGCATTTTACCCAACCAGTTATACCGGGCGTACGGACGATAGCTCACCATTATTAAGTAATCTGGTGACATCCCCTGATGGGCGCTTTTTGGCGGGAACTTTTCAGATGATTCATGCTGAACAGACTCTGCCGATTGTGATTGCCGATCTTGCGGCAGGAACCTGCTGTGTGACGCTGCCTCCGCTCCAAGAGCCAATTTCTGCGTACAGCCTTGGCGGTTTTGAGCCGGAGACGAATTTGCTCTCATTTTCCTATGTGGGCTATGTGAACGCTGGCTCTGGAAGTATTGTGCAAAAGGGCGGTATGGCCGTTGCCAACCCTGAAACTAGCGAAATTGTGGCCTCTACCGATATGGCGGTGGCTACTGGTGCCGCTGACCCCGCTTCGGCGCCTCCATGGGCGTTGATGGGGGACTGGCAACATGGCGAAGCCCTTTTCGCGCCAAGCTGCTATGCTTGCGAGGGGAATCTACAAGATGAATGGATGCTCTGGAATCCATTTACCAATCTGGTGAATCCTCACAGCAGCATTTATTTCAGCATTTTTGGAAATCGCCTGGCTTCAACCGGTGAATTTCTGATCTGGGCGCAAGTAGCAGGGCTTCCTGCTGATCCAACCGGGGGCATGTTCCCTGTGCCGAACGCGATTGTCTACCAGTCCGGTGGCGCGCTGCCTCCTTTCGGGACTTCGATAACCGGAGCGGTGATCTATCATGATCCGGCGACGCTGGATTTGAGTGGTGGGGCGCAGTGGGTGACGAATGGCGCGCAATTTTTGGTGACGCCTGCTGGAGATACATGGACGCTGGTCAGCCGCGACGGCGCGCGCGTGCCAATGAATGGGATGACTAACTCGGTTCTTTACACCGGTACCCCCAACGGTTGGATCGCGTCGGTACAGGTGGGGACTGGACACGTGCTGACGCGCTATACCGTGGATGGCGGCAGCATCATCAATCAGGCCTTCACTATCACCGAAAGCAGCGGGCCTTATTTACGCGGGGGCTATCGCCTCACTTACGCCCCGCCGCTGACCGGTGCCGGATTCCCCGCGCCGCAAATCGCACCGATTGTGCCGCCGGCACCAACAACCGCAGCGATTGCGCCTAACGCGCCCTGCGCGGGCTTCACCCCAATGCTGTCCCCCGGTACCCATGCACAGGTTACCCCCGGCGACCCGAACAATATCCGCTCCGGGCCGACAACCTCATCAGCAGTGATCGGGCAAATTCCCGGCGGGCAGATTGTCAGGGTTGTCGCCGGGCCATACTGCGCGGAAGGCATCGGTTTCTGGTTGGTGGAATACAACGGGATTACCGGCTATACAGCTGAAGGACGGGGCAGCAGCTACTATATGTTCCCGGTGGGCTAGGAATGTTACTGCGCTTTCACGCTGAGTAGTTCGTAAACGATGGCCGTTTGCTGGCGGCCTTTCACCTTCAATTCACCCAGCGCCTGCACCTGTACCTGATCGCTTACACGGGCGACGGTGTGTTCTTCAATCAGAATCTGGCCGGGGCGGGCGGCTTCCTGTAAGCGTTTGGCAACGTTCACAGCATCGCCTACTGCGGTGTAATTCATGGCGACATCGGTGCCGATATAGCCGACTACCGCCTCGCCAGAGTGAATGCCGGTGCTGAAGGAAAGCCCGTCGCCGCGCTGGCTTGCCAGTTGTCGTGTTGCCTGCTGAAGCGTGAGCGCCGCCTCCAGCGCCGATTGCACATGATCCGGCTGTTCATTCGGCGCATTGAAGATCGCCATGATTCCATCGCCCATGTATTTATCCAGCGTTCCGCCATAAGACATGATAGTGTTGGCGGCAAGACTGAGATAATCATTCAGCATTTCGACCACGCGCTCAGGCGGCAGCCTTTCGCTGTAGGCGGTATAGCCCCGAATATCAGTGAACAGGATGGTAATTTCGCGGCGGTGGCCGCCCAATCGCAGTAAGTCGGGATTTTCAAGGATTTGATCCACAACTTGCGGCGGCACAAAACGCTGGAATAGGGTACGGATGCGCCCTTTTTCGTTCTCTTTCTGCTGCCGGAGCTGCTCTACCGACCGCGAATTTTGAATCGCAATTGCGGCATAGTCGGTCAGCGTGGAAAGCAGCGCCGCCTGATGTTTGCTGAAGGCATTTTTCTTCGCGCGCACGCCAAGCACGCCGATGATCTCGTCGCGCAGGGCTAGCGGCGCATAGGCCAGAGACGCTTCGTTGTCGCCAGCGCCAGAACGCAGCACTAGCTGCCCGTGCTGCACTACGCGCATCGCGGCAGCGTCGTTGGCTTCAAAATTGGCGGGTTCGGCGTGGGTTTGATTGGCGCGCTTCATCGCCTGGCAGAGCAGACGCTTTTGCACCACGATGTGTAAATAGCCTTCATCTGCGTTGGTCAACCGGACGGCAGCATCAACGATGCGTGGCAGCAGATCTTCGATGCTCATCAGCGCGGTTACGCTTTTGCCAACGCTGTGCAGGACATTCAATTCTTGTAGACGATTCTGAAGTTCGCGGTTAGCGGCGATCAGGCGTTCAGTGAGGGCATCTTTTTCGCGGATCAGGCGCACATTGCTGAGCGTGCGCTCAATCGCTACGATCATTTCTTCGACGGTGAACGGCTTGGCGATATAGTCCTGTACGCCCATTCGGTAGACCTCTACGGCGACTTCTTCCGAACCGTAGAAGGTCATCAGGATTACGGGGATATTGCAGCCCATCTCCTGCATATGCTGAAGCATTTCAATGCCGTTCATGCGTGGCATTTGATAGTCCAGCAAAATCATGTCCGGCTTATGCTCTGCGATCATCTGCAAACCTTCGCCGCCATCGCGCGCGGTGAAGGCCTCATAGCCATACGGCCGCAGCACATATTCGACGATAAATTCGCGGTTTTCCTGCCCGTCATCCACAACTAGGATGCGTTCGCCAGCCAAAAGTTTGCCTCAATGGACGCTGCTCACACTGTATCCAGTATAAGGGATGACCAGTTAAGAATGCACGGCATTAGGGAAAAATTCAGGGCATGTGGGACTTTTGTCCCGAATGTGGAGGAATTTTTAGGGTGAATATGGATTGTGATAAATCGCTTACCTGCCGCCTTCACATGTTTCATGAGGCGACAGGTGAGCGATAAAAGATGCTGTCTATCTAAAATTCAGGTAAGCGCGCCTCTAGCGCCGGCGCCGCACCTCACCTACATTCGTCACGCTGTTTGTGATGGTGACCGTCTCGAACAGCGTGCCGGGGGTATATGCTCCATCAGCATACAGGCCGTCCGTCGCAATGCCAGATGAACTTCCGCCAGCGTAGATGGCATAAGTGACGCCTTGCGTAAGCTCCGGAGAAGAGAATACGACGGATTGGAAGGCTTTGGCTGGCGCAAAAGTTAGGATTTCTTCGCCGTCGCTGGTCTGGATATGAACCAGCGTACCGGGGCTGTACGGCTCAGCATAGTTGATCAGCATCGAGAACTGGCTTGAGCTGTCACTGGGCGCTTGTGGCATTCCGGCGCTGCCGGTTGCAATCAGCAGGCCGCCGCTGATGTCGAATGCGCGGTCATAATCAAGCGCGCCGTTATCGAACCCTGTTGGCCCGTTGACAATGACCACGCCGCCGGTCATTTCGATGGCCCCGTTGGAATCCAGCCCGTCGCCCTCAGCGCTGACCTCGATATAGCC
>DAOTUZ010000054.1:0-9774 GCA_034437295.1 Anaerolineae bacterium
TTGCTGTCCCCTTCACCATCCCTGGCGAGCGAGTGCGCGCCCGCTTAATCGGCAAGCGTGATGGAGTCATGCAGGCCGAAGGGCTGGATCTGCTTGAAGCCAGCGCCGATCGCGTCTATCCCGCCTGCGAAGGCTATCTCACCGCCAGTTGTGTGCGCTGTGGTTGGCAGCACATTGATTATCCGGCGCAGCTTTTGCTCAAGCGCGATCTGATCAGCGAACAACTCATCCGGCTTGGCAAAATCGAAGAACCAGTCGTGCTGCCCGTCGAACCCGCCCTTGAACAGTGGCATTATCTTTCGCAGGTCATGTGGCTTATCACCGGCGGCGCTTATCCCAAACTGCCCGGCCGCGATGGCAGCCCCGTTCGCCACCGTGATTGTGCGTTAATTCATCCCGATATTCTGAATCTCTTTGAAGTCTTGGATTTTGGCGAAGGCGGCTTGTCTGGTATTTCCCGCCTCCGTATTCAGCGGGGAAGCGATGGCGCGCTGATGCTCATCCTCCACGCCGAAACCGAAGCAGCGCCCGAACTTGAACTGGATATTGATGCCAGCATTAACCTCGTTCTGCCAGATAATTCCCCCGTCAACCTCATCGGCAGTTCTTACAACCAATATCTCGTGAACGGCGTTTCCCTCCGCGCAACCGTCGGCGCTTTCTTCCGCCCCAACCTGACCATGATCCCGCCCCTCGTAGATGCCGTCCTCTCGCAGCTCAATCCTCAGCGGCATGAACGGGTGCTGGATTTATATGCCGGCGTTGGCGTCTTTAGCGCCTTTATCGCGCCGCAGGTTTCCGCGCTTACGCTGGTTGAAAGTTACCCGCCCGCCGTCACCGACGCCGATGTAAATCTTGAAGCATATGACCATATTGACATTATCGAAGGGGGCGTAGAAACCGTTCTGCCTGAACTCGAAGGCCAGTATCATGCCGCTGTTGTGGATCCAGCTCGCGGCCTCAATGACCCTGTGATCAGCGGCCTCAATGATCTTGGCGTGCATAAACTGGTTTATGTCAGCGATGATGCCGCGGAATTAGCCCGTGATGCCCGCATTCTGGCGAAAACCGGCTGGAAACTGCAATCAGCTCGCCCGATAGATACCATGCCCCAAACCCCGTATTTCGATACGGTTGCACTCTTCTTACGAGAGGGTTAGCCCCACCCCGATCCGCCGCCTATCGAATCCCCGTCGTTTCAATATCCTCTGCCTATCGTTTCCCCGTAGGGACAAGGCATGCCTTGTCCGTTTTTTTGAACATTCTCTTGAACCTAACTATCCCACCCAAACCCACCCGTAGGGGCATCATGTATGATGCCCATGCCCCATCTTTCTTCCCCTCGTAGGGGCGTAGCACGCTGCGCCCATTCTTCCCCTCTACGGATCGAAGCGGTTAGAAGCCACATTTCCAGTTCGTTGCTAGTCTGATGACTAGCGGTTTCAATATCCTCGACGGATCGAAGCGGTTAGAAGCTCAAAGAGCGTGGGGACACGCTTAATTGCGTTTAACGGTTTCAATATCCTCTACGGATCGAAGCGGTTAGAAGCCAAATCTCACCCGTATCTTCAAACCGCACTTGCAGTTTCAATATCCTCTACGGATCGAAGCGGTTAGAAGCGTTCGAGATCATCAACCGCTGCGCAGACCGCTTCGCGTTTCAATATCCTCTACGGATCGAAGCGGTTAGAAGCATTGTGGACATTGTGCTTTCCTCACTTTGTCTATTGGTTTCAATATCCTCTACGGATCGAAGCGGTTAGAAGCTGGCTCACGCTACGACTATAAAGCCTATGCCCCTGTGGTTTCAATATCCTCTACGGATCGAAGCGGTTAGAAGCTTCCCGTTTCAGCGATGATGTCCGCATTACGTAGCGTTTCAATATCCTCTACGGATCGAAGCGGTTAGAAGCCCGGCGTCGTGGAGTTATCAACGTTGAGCTTAACTGAGTTTCAATATCCTCTACGGATCGAAGCGGTTAGAAGCAATGGTTTGCCCGTGCTTGTCATACTCAACAGTCACGGTTTCAATATCCTCTACGGATCGAAGCGGTTAGAAGCGGTGTGGTGCCAGTTCTCAAGTCGTCCCGCTTTCCAGTTTCAATATCCTCTACGGATCGAAGCGGTTAGAAGCTTGTGATAAATCAATACAATTCGATGACTGGGGAGTGGGGTTTCAATATCCTCTACGGATCGAAGCGGTTAGAAGCAGTCCACCCATCACGCCAATGGCAACCGCACCAATGGTTTCAATATCCTCTACGGATCGAAGCGGTTAGAAGCATTGAACACAAAGCAAAAGTGATCTCCGCCGACACGTTTCAATATCCTCTACGGATCGAAGCGGTTAGAAGCACTTTTAGAAGCAGAGGTGAGCGGGAATATTGAAGGTGTTTCAATATCCTCTACGGATCGAAGCGGTTAGAAGCCGGCTCTTCCGGTTTATTCCGATCCTTCCGGTAATGTTTCAATATCCTCTACGGATCGAAGCGGTTAGAAGCCGCTTTGGGTTTTGCATGGTGCTAATGGCTGTTTTAACCTCTATCGCCATTTTAATCGCAAACAGATGCCTTATTGTGACACACTTTTTGGATTTTTTGTATAGAGAAACCATTAAAACCTCTTTGTTTTCGCAACTCGTTGACCGTTCAAAAACACGGCCGAGTTGCGACAGCTTAAAAAACGTTGCAAAACTGCCGAAAATTGCAGCTTTTACGCTTGAAATACGAGTCTATGAGCGCCGCCTCATAGTCGTAACGACGAATATCATCGGCGTTTTTGAGCGCCTCTAAGGCCGGGTTGCGAAACGGCGCGTCTATTGGCATAAATTCAACGCGATCTAAGTCGATCAAGCCAATAGTGCTGCACAACACAGATCGATTGAAGCCCTCTTTGACCATCATGCCGTAAACGTCAATTCGAATCAAGGGATTACTCCCCCCCTCTGTCCGTCCCTCCGTAGGGGCATCATGTATGATGCCCCCCTGCCCCCATCTTTCCTCCTCAGCTCCATTGTGGAGAGGGGATTGAGGGGTGAGGTTCCTTTTACGGGGTGAGGTTCCCCCATTGTTTGAATCGCTTGACATTCCCTCAAAATTTCGCTTATTCTGTGGTTGTCTAACCACGCACAACCGCAGGCATTGGGTTGTGAATGGGCGGCGCTCGTATTTTTTTTCAGCGATTTATGGAGTTGTTGCATCATGTCAGCACGGATGCGCGGCACGGTAAAATGGTTTAGTGCCGAAAAAGGGTATGGCTTTATCACTCAGGACGATAGCGGGCAAGATATATTTGTCCACTTCTCCGCTATTCAATCGAACGGCTATCGCAAGCTTGAACCCGGAAAAAAAGTTGAGTTTGAAATCGTGGAAGGCCCTAAAGGTCAGCAGGCCAGCGCCGTTGTAACCGTCTAACCGCCTCTATTACATCAATCTAATAAAATCAAAAAACGACGCAATTTGCGTCGTTTTTTCTCTCAAATTTTGAGTCCATTTTGTTAGCAGTATAGATACCTATTCCCGTTAAAACTGTGTTACGCTGTTCCTATCTAAATAGAACATATGAGCGTAACTACCATGAACCAGTCACATACTGCCGCCCGAATCAATCTATATTCCCGCATATCCCGCTGTCCAATCAGCGGCGAACGGCCTGATCGTCACTTTCTCGCGCCACGGCCGCCCCGCGCTGCAAATCGCGTCCAATTCCCGCACTCTGCCCGCGCATACGGTTCGCAGCAAATCCCGCCGCGCCGCCGGATCGGGCATTTGCACCGCCTCATTCCAAATCGCCCGCCCCACAATCATCCCGCTGGCGCCATTTTCGCAGGCCGCCGCCGCCTGTCGCTTGAATACGTCGTAGCCCGCGCCTGCGCTCAGCAGCGCCCACGGCGCCTTACAAGCGTCGTCCAATTCCCGCAGCGCCACCCGCCATTCCCGCTCATCCGTCGTCTGCGTCACGTCAACCGGAAATTGTGTCTTGATCACGTCCGCGCCAATATTCGCGAAGGTGATCGCCGCCTCCAGCACCGCATCGCGGTAACCTGTTGGCGAAAGCGGCGTGACCGTTGGCGAATACACAATCGGCTCCAGAAACAGCGGAATATCATATTCGGCGCAGTCTTTGACCACCGCCGCCGCAATCGCCTGTTGGGTAGCCGCATTTTCTGCCTGCGGGTGATAGAACAGCAGCAGTTTGACCGCGTTCGCGCCAAGCCGCTTAATTTTGCCTACCGACCAATCCGGAATTGGCTGAAACCCGCGTTGCCCCGGATGCAGCGAATAATCGGTCACTTCCAGCGGGCAAAGCAGCCCTACATGCCCCGGCAGCCAACCCGCCTGCAAGCCCGGTGCGATCCCGTAAATTGGATCCAGCAAAATCGCGCTGGCATAAGGTGACAGTAGTTCAATCGCATCCCGTTTGAACGCTGTGAAATAGCCTCGTCAACCGTCGTATGTTCGGTCAGCGCATCCCATAAATTGCCGCGATGATCGATCGCCAGCACGTTGAAATGGCCGTCGTTTGTGCTGCATGCATCCAATGCGCGTAATTTGCCGGGAGTAATCATTGTGCAGTTCCCTTTGTTCTCGAATGGCTGATCAGATAGGCAGGCAGCAGCGCCAGTAAACAGATGATCGCGCCGGCAAGGCTGATCTCACCGAGTACCTGCACCGTCAGCCGTGAATAGACGTCTATTGCTGCATACGGATCTACCGATGGATCGCCTAGCGCCGCGCTTGCCAGCGTCGCCAGCCGTTGTGAGGCCAGCGCCGTCATCAGCGATACGCTGATCGTCATCCCTAGCAGTCGCATGATGATCACCAGCGCCGAAAATGTGCCCAACCGATCCGCGTCAGCGGCATTCAGCACCGCCGCGCTGATCGGTGAAAATGTTAAGCCAAGACCCACGCCCACCAGCGCCATTTCTAGCGCCACTAGGCTGTTCGGAATGTCCAGTGTCCATGTTTGCCAGATCAGGAGGAATCCAACCAATGCGATCCCTAAACCAAGCATCGTTGACCAGCGGTAACCAATCTTATTCGCCAGCCACCCGCCCGGAATCGCCGCCAGCGCCATCGGTATCGTCAGCGCCGAAAGCAGAATGCCCACTTCTAGCGCCGCCGCGCTTAAATTGGTCATATCTGCTGCCCGAATGTTCACCAGAATCGGCACGCTCACCAGCCCGATCATCAGGCAGAAGCCCACCGCCAAATTCACCAGCGATCCCATCGCGATCCCGCGCCTTGCCAGCGCCCGCAGATCAAAGAGTGGATCCGGAAATTTCCATTCTACAAACAGGAATCCGGCGAACATTGCCGCCGAAAGCAGCAGCAGCGGCGCCGCATACGGGGGAAATCCGCCCACATCCTCAAACGATGAGGCCGAAGCCGCAATCTCGATGTTCGCGCCAAGCCCTAGCACCAGGCAGATCAGCGCCCCCGTGATCAGCGCCGCCCCCGCAAAGTCGAAACGGCCTTTTGCCCGTTCCTGCTTCACGCCGCGCAGCGCCCACGCCGTGATCACAATCGCCACTAGGGTGATCGGAATGTTGATCCAAAACAGCGCTCGCCAGTCTGGCGCGTCCCAGTTTAAGCCGATGGACGCGAAAAAATCGCTGAATCCTGCCGCGTTCACGGCGAAGAAGCGCACCATGATCCCGCCGTATAAGTGGCCGAGTACCCAGCCCAGCGTGTCCACCGCCCCGATGATTCCCATCGGTTGCGCCCGTTTTTCCGGCGGAAACAGATCGCCCGCCAGCGCTAGGCTAACCGGCACCAAGGCGCCCGCGCCCAGCGCCTGCACCACCCGCCCAATGATGATCACCATCAGCGCCACGCTGCCGGGGTCTGGCCGCTGCCCGCTGAAACGGTAGATCAGGTTGTAGAGCAGTCCGGCTAGGCCGCTTTGTGCTTGCACGTCTACTTCCGCCACGATCAGCGAGCCGATCATGAAGATGATCAAACAGGCGAAATACGTGCGCCGCCGCCCGATCAAATCGCTCAGCCGGCCCATGAAGGTCATGCTGACCGTATACGCTAAGAGATAGCCCGTGACGATCCACGCGGCATCATCAATCACATCTGTAATTGGAAGTTCCAGCCGGACGATAATTTCCGGCAGAAAGGCAGATACAATGGTCAGGTCAAGCGAGCCGATGAATACCGGAATACAAACCAGCGTCAAAATCAACCAGGGATTCGGGCTGCGCTGTGCTGGCGCTGTTGTAACCGCCGCGCTGGAAACCCCGATCATGGTGTTTCCGTCGTTTCCGGCGTGGTTTCAGCAGTGGCCGCGGGTGTGGATTCCGCCGTAACTTCTGGCGTCACTTCCGCGGTGCTTTCTGGCGGCACTTCCAGCGTCACCGGAACATTGATCTCCGTCACGTCAATGATCCATAAGCGCGGTTCTTGTTCTGCGCTGCCGTCGGCGTTAAAGACGGTTTCCGTCAGCACGAAGCGCACCGGATAGCCCGTTTCGCGGTCTACATAAAGATCGACGCCAACACTGCCTTGCGTCTCGATCAGCCCGACCAGCAGCGCGTTCACGGCAGCGCCATCGGCTGTGCCGTTGATGTGGTAAACGTTCGCGCCATTTTCCAGCGTCGTTTCGCCCACCAGCGCCAGCCCGATCACCGCGCTCATCGCCGCCTGAAAGCCGGTATCTTCAGCGATCAGCGTTTGCGGGTCAAAGCCCGGCGCAAAAGTTTCATGCAGCCAGTTCCCGCCCGTCCAAATTGCGCGGTACCACTGGTCTTGCCCGCGTGAAAATACGGCCACATCCACCGGCAGCCCGGCGGCGCTAACCCGTACTGCCGCCTGCATCATGCCTGGTGAGGCATATTGCGCGGTTGCCCGCCGAAAAAGCACGCTGCCATAGCCGGTGTTAATCTCGTAATCTGGCCCTGTCAGCGTCACATCTAGGCGAAAAGTATCCGCTGAACGAATCTTATTGGCGGCATCTTGCACCAGTGAAATCGGGTCTTGAGTGGGAACAACGGTAGTTTCAGTCGGGGTACACGCCGCAAGAATCAGCATCAAAAATAGCGCAGTAAAACGAAACAATCGTCAACCTCACAAGTATTCGCAGTAACTATGTGAATTATAGCGCAAGTCTTTCACACAAGCGGAGGCTGCGATTGTACGTTGGGTAATCGTGTTGCGCCTGCTGCGAATTTCAGCAGATCGGCTTATTCGTTTAGGGTGCAGTCCTCATTAAACGTGAGGTTGGTTCCCGGAACGATGAAGTTATATTCCCAGTCATCGCCAAATTCTTCATAGCGAATCGTGGCGACGGCATCTGAAGGGGCACCCTGTTCAATTGCCACAGCCCATAAATCTACGAAGGCACAGCGCATCGGTGGGGCTGCTGTGGAAAAGGGATTCGTCGTCAGGCTGCCAACATTCTTTTTCATGCCCTGATTGGTGAACTGAATGGAGGTGGATATCCCGCCGCCAGTCGTCGTAATTCGGCTGGTTTGCCCCGGACGATACGCCTCAATCGTGATCGGTTCGTACCACTGGCCGCCGGTATTTCCGGCTGCGCCCACGGGTGGCGCATCGGCAGGCGGCTCTACCGGGCGTAAAAATTCGTAAGAGACGCGGGGGCCAGGGCTGTAAGTGGCGGTCAAATCCATCGTGCCATCGCTGCGTACATTTGCGGCATTCAGGCCAGCAAACTGCGCGCCTGTGCCGGCAAAGGCCGCCGCCTGATCCAGCCCTGCCTGCGGGTCAAAACGGGTTACATCTCCCTGAATGGCGATTGTTTCCGGCCCTTGTATGGCATCAATCGCCGTAGACACGAAAGCGCCAATATCGCCTAAGCCGTTTATTCCGCCTAGCCCGCTCAGCGCGCCGCCAGTGATCAGCACCGTCCCCCCGATGATCAGCAGGGGCAGCCCGCAGGCCAGCCCCACAATCAGCAGAATCAGGCAGGTTGGGCGGCTGCGGGGCGGCGGCGGGGGGGCATAGCCGACGTTTGAATACATGGCTGGTTTGCCGAACGGGTCTGTAGAAGGCGGCCCTTGCCAGCCTTGCTGCTGCCCATAAGGGGGCTGCTGCTGATAAGGATTATTCTGCTGGTTGTAGGGATTATTGGGATCGTAGGGCGGTTGGCTCATCAGTTTCCTCAATATTTTATTGGAATAATCCTCAAGATCGATTGTACGCAGTTTATGAATTAAGGAAAGGGGGGGCGTTTAGGGCGTGTTGAGAGGAAAAATCCCCTCTCGCCCGCATGAATGAGCGAGAGGGGAAAACGTGGAAAATTTGCGCTTGTAGGTTAGCTTAGCCCGTGCCCGAAGGGGAACAACGGCGGTTCACCGTCTGCTTTTAGCGCGGCCAGCGGAATTTGATTTTTGCTGCGCGGCCAGCTATAAGCCAGCTTGCCGGTGAAGGGATAGTCGCCAAACAGCACGTCGGCCAGCCCCGCGCCTTCAGTTCCGGGCAGCCACGCGGCGACTACGGCATCGCATAAAGCAAGCTGATCGGTGATCAGCAGTGGCCTGCCAGAGAGGATGATCAACGTCAGTTTGTCTACGCGGGCGCGCACACGCTCAATCAGGGCAATATCGGCCTCTGAAAGGGCGAGATTATCGCTGTCGCCAATGCCTTCCGCATAGGGCAGTTCGGCCACCACCACCACGCCAGTTTCAGCGCGGGAATCCCCCTCAAAATGACCATTTTCATCGTAAATGAGGCCGCTGGAAACCTGCCTGAATCCTTCTAGCAGCGTCGTGCCTTCGGTAATTGCGCCGTCGCCGCCCTGCCACGTGATAGACCAGCCGCCGCATTGCAGGCCAAGATTATCTGCGCCGCGCCCCGCGACAAAGAGAGGGGCAGTTTTCGCCAGCGGCAGGGTGTTATTTTCGTTCTTCAGCAGGGTGGCCGATTTACGGACGGCTTCCCGCGCTGCTGCGCGATGTTCCGCCGAACCCACTGTTTGCAGCAGGCCGGCATCAGGGAAGGGCTGCTCAAACACGCCGAGCCACGCCTTCGCCCGTAAAATGCGGCGCACGGCATCATCAATACGCGCCATGCTCACATCGCCTTTTTCGACGGCTTCGGTCAGGGTGTTGATGAACAATTTATAGTCATACGGCACCATGATCATGTCGATGCCCGCGTTGATTGAGGCGACCACGCAGGTGTAATAATCACGGTCAATCTGGTTGATCGCCATCCAGTCAGAGACGATGAAGCCCTCAAAGCCTAATTCCCCCTTGAGGATATCCGTGAGCAGGCGGCGGTTGGCGTGATTTTTGATGCCATTCCATGAGGAAAACGAGACCATGATATTCTGTGCGCCAGCAGCAATTGCCGCCACATAGGGGCGCAGGTGAATTTCGCGGAAGGTGGCTTCGTCTATCTGCGCGTCGCCCTGATCGATGCTCCAGCGATCATCAGCGGCCTGCCAATTGCCGAATACCCAGTCATAGGTTTGGGTCGTCCCCCATGCCGTGCCGCCATCTGCCGCGAAATGCTTGACTGAGGCTAAGGCGCGGGGGGTTTCATCCTGCAAGGCTTTGAGGTAGCTGATGCCCAGCTCAATGACCAGATCGGTATCTTCGCTGTAGCCTTCAAAGGCGCGCCCCCAGCGAATATCCTGCGGCACCGAAACCGCCGGCGCAAAATTCCAATGGACGTTGGTCGCCAGCATCTCTAAACCGGTGATGCGGGCAATTTTGGCGATCAATTCGGGATCGCGGGTCGCCCCCAGCCCAACGTTATGGGGGAACAAGACCGCCCCCTTGACGTTGTTGTGGCCGTGAACGGCGTC
>DAOTUZ010000055.1:0-3432 GCA_034437295.1 Anaerolineae bacterium
AGCGCCAGAGCAGCAGCCGACAGCATAGAGACTCGTGATTGCCTCGCTGCAGCGCGTACTGTCAAGATGCCGAGTGCCGTCATAAATGCGCCGTATAACAACCATAGCCCAACACGTTCAGGCCAGATAGTCAGCGGCTTAATGCTAAACTGTAACCAAGGGGGATAGGTATCGTTGAATACACCAGCTACATGTAACTGCCATTCCCAGCCAACGGTGGGCAGGCGGCTGGTCAATGGGAGCAAAACAATTGCCCCGATAATGATAAAGACGAGCGAGCGCCAATCAAAAGGCTCTGGTTTTAGCCAGTCTACTCTCCACGCTGTCCACCATTGGGACAGATAGGATATGGAACGTGTCTTGAGCCAGGTTACGACGCTTATACTGCTCATCAATACTTACTCAAAGCATATATTCCCATTGTATAAGTGAAACGACTTGATTTTGGCTAAGCAGTTTTAGGCTTGCGTTGAAAACCGGTAAATCGTGGTGGATTGAAACTGTTCGCCAGGGTGCAGTTCAACGGATGGGAACTGGGGCTGATTTGGTGAATCTGGGGCATGCTGCGTCTCAAGGCAAAACGCATCCCCCTGACGATAAAGGTGTCCTTCAGCGCCAACCAGCGTGCCATCTAGAAAATTGCCGGTGTAAAACTGCACGCCGGGTTCGCTGGTCAATACTTCCAGCACACGCCCTGATACTGGCTCAAACACCCGCGCGGCAAATGTCGGCGTTCGCTGGTCAGCGTTATTAATCATAAAATGATGATCATAGCCGCGCGCAAATACTATCTGTGGATGATTTGAGCGCAGATTTTCGCCTATACGGGTGGGCAGGCGTAAATCAAATGGTGTGTCGGCAACCGGCGCGAACTCGCCCGTGGGAATTAGATTGTTGTCGATTGGCGTGATCTGATCAGCATTGATAGTGATGAAGTGATCTTCAATGGATCCTGAGCCAACCCCTGCCAGATTGAAATAGGCGTGATTGGTCAGGTTAATTACCGTGGGCGCATCAGTGATCGCGGTGTAGCCAATGCTGAGGGCGTTATCATCGGATAGCGTATAGACCACGCGAACGGTGAGCGTGCCGGGAAAGCCTTCTTCACCATCCGGGCTGACGTAGGTCAGGGCGACGCCCTCGCCAGTTTCGAGCTGGCATGTTTCAGCCAGCCAGATTTTGCTGTCGAATCCTTTTGCACCCCCATGCAGGGTGTTCTTGCCGCTGTTGGCGGCGAGTAAATAGGTTTTGCCGCCCAATGCGAAACGGGCATGACCAATGCGGTTAGCGACCCGCCCAATCAGGCTGCCGAAATATGAGCTGCCAGATTCATAATCTTCCAGCCGCGCAAAGCTTAAAGTTACGTTGGCAAAATGACCCTGACGGTCTGGCACACGAATTGAGGTGATCGTTCCGCCGTAGGTGATAATCTTCACTTCCATGCCCTGAGCGTTGGTCAGGGTATATTCTTCTATGGTCGCGCCGCCGGACGTGACTCCGAAAACTCGCATCATGCGATAAACCGTTTCTCTAAATTCGCTAATGGTGAAATTTGACACAATATTTGCAAGCCGTCAAAATTGAACACTGTAGCAATAGAAAAAGATTATCTTGAATGGTTCGCTGATCAAGTAGTTTGAGCTGTTAGGATAAAGAAATCCTCTAAGGGTAGATCATGGCTGAAAAAATGAAGATAGGCATCGTCGGATTGGGAAATATTAGTCCGGCATATATCAAAGGCTGCCGCGCGTTTAAGAATCTAGAACTGGTGGCCTGTGCGGATTTGCTGCCAGAGCGGGCAGCGAAAATTGCAGATGAAAATGCTATTCCGCGCGCGCTGTCGGTAGATGAACTGCTGGCAGATAATGAGATTGACATTGTTGTGAACTTGACGATCCCCGCGGTACACGCGGCGGTGAGTCAGGATATTTTGAGCGCTGGAAAGCACGTTTATAGTGAGAAACCGCTGGCAATTACGCTGGAAGATGCCCGCGCTGTTTTGAACGTGGCAGAAAGCCGCGGCCTGCGTGTAGGCTGCGCGCCGGACACCTTCCTGTTTGCCCCCCACCAAACCAGCCGCAAACTGATTGATGATGGCGCAATTGGTACCCCTGTAGCTGCGGTTGGCTTTATGGCGGGCCATGGGCCGGAAAGTTGGCACCCTAACCCTGATTTCTTCTATACGGAAGGCGGCGGGCCAATGTTAGATATGGGGCCGTATTACGTCACCTGTCTGGTGAACCTGCTTGGCCCGGTATTGCGGGTGAGTGGGGCGGCCAGAGCATCATTCCCCGAACGCATTGCTGGGGATGGGCATCGTATTCCGGTCAGTATCCCCACGCATTATGCCGGGACGCTGGAATTTGCTTCCGGTGCGATTGCAACTTTAATCACTAGCTTCGATGTATGGGGGCACCGTCTGCCGCAAATGGAAGTTTACGGTGAAACTGGTTCGCTAGCAGTTCCCGATCCTAACGGACACAGCCCACGGGAAGTGTTGATGATTTCATCACAATCTCGCGAATGGGAAAAAATGCCATTGTCCTACCCGGATATTTGGGCGCGCGGCATCGGGCTGGCAGATATGGCCGATGCGATTCAGCATAACCGGCCGCATCGCGCAAGTGGGGCGCTGGCTTATCATGTGCTGGAGGTGATGAGTTCATTTGTGCTGGCTTCGCAAACCGGAACTTATATCAATATCGCCAGTAAGATTGAACAACCCGCAGCAATTTCGGTAGATATTCCGCCGGTGTTCATTACTGCGGACGCGAAAGCCTAATGTAGTTTTCGTCGCAAAAGACGGCTCAATATCTTGTGCTGGAGGTCGGGCTGCCCGAATAGGGAAGCGTGACTGAACTCAGATAAGGAGAGGGCGTTGGGGGCTGCGCGCTCAACATGCCCATGCCCACAAAAATTGCGACGAGCACGAGTGCTAAGAGGATGAGGCGCAGATTGTGATACATGGGTCACTCCAATAATTGTGATGATCTATATAACGTCAAAGCCGCATTCAAAGTTTCGTAAAATAGTCAAGTTGTGGATATTTCACGGTGGCAGCGATATTTTTCGCTGCCCTGTTTGTTCCTCATACCAATAAGACGCAGCCCTGAATTAAAAAGTTCCAAAAACCTGATCGCTTGTTTTTCTACCAATACACACGCCGCGATTCATACATTTCACGCCATCTTGAGTGCTTACTATAGGTAGCCGTAACATTTCTGAATTGTTTGTTTTTTCACTCTGGCAGCTAGGTTTTTGCGGCATATTTTGTTGTGGGTACGCCGATGGAACTTGTAATCCCCCAACTGGCTAGCTAAACGCTTTTTCCCCTGCGGTGTGGGGAGGGAAGTGAGAGGTGAAGGCTTTTTACGCGCCTCTGTTGGTAATTTGTTGTAGGGTTAGAACGCTATTTACCGTATAATGTGCTTT
>DAOTUZ010000056.1:0-24365 GCA_034437295.1 Anaerolineae bacterium
CTCTACTCCAACCCAGCTATCTGCCCCACACAAGGCGGCACACACCGCGATGATGAGAATATCCATCAATTTATGGTCACATCGCCCTTGCACCCGTGGGTCGGGCAAGTCGCTGAAGCATTCTTCTAGGCTGCTAGCATAGTCGTAGTCCATCGGGCGCTCCTTTTTCGCCCATTATCTCCTCTTACCTCTTTTGAAGCGATTGCCCTGGGGTAGAAGCCACCCCGCCGCTTTCGTCCAGAAAGCTGGCGGGCGGTTTCAATATCCTCTGCGGATCGAAGCGGGTAGAAGCTGAGCGCCTATGAACTGCCAGACAAGGAATTACGCCGTTTCAATATCCTCTGCGGATCGAAGCGGGTAGAAGCAAGATGACGAGAACTTCCACGTCGTCAAATACCAGCGTTTCAATATCCTCTGCGGATCGAAGCGGGTAGAAGCGTCTCCGTCGAAAATTCAGTGATGATGATACTAAAGTTTCAATATCCTCTGCGGATCGAAGCGGGTAGAAGCATTGAGCAATCCCCGCGTTTTCAAAATTGCCCCACGTTTCAATATCCTCTGCGGATCGAAGCGGGTAGAAGCGTGGGCGTGCTAGAAGCACGCCAGCCCCACCCAAAAAGTTTCAATATCCTTTGCGGATCGAAGCGGGTAGAAGCCGCAGCATTCCCGCGTCTGGGGAACTGGCGCGAGTTGTTTCAATATCCTCTGCGGATCGAAGCGGGTAGAAGCACGGAGTGGTAGTCTCCGCCGTCGCCCGCGAACCCGCGTTTCAATATCCTCTGCGGATCGAAGCGGGTAGAAGCTCTTTGCAGCGGGCTTCAACCGCTGCTTCGAGGTCGGAGTTTCAATATCCTCTGCGGATCGAAGCGGGTAGAAGCCAATTGCGGAATTGGAGCGAATGGTAGTGGTTGATGGTTTCAATATCCTCTGCGGATCGAAGCGGGTAGAAGCCCCTTATGGTTTTGTAAGGTGCTGATGGCTGTTTTGACCTCCATTGCTATTTTAATCGCAAACAGATGCCTTATTGTGACACGTTTTTTTGATTTTTTGTATAGAGAAATCATTAAAACCTCTTCATTTTCGCAACTCGTCAACCGCGCAAAAACACGGCCGAGTTGCGACAGCTCAAATATCATTGCAAAACCGCCTAAATTCACAGCTTTCACACTTAAAATGCTGATCTACCGGCGGCGGCATATATTCGTTATGACGAATATGATTCACGTTTTTCAGCGTCTCTAATACCGAGTTGCGAAGCGGCGCGTCAATTGGCACAAATTCAAAGCGATGTAAGTCGATCAAGTAAATATAGCCGCGCAAAACGGGTAGATTGAAAGCTTCTTCGACCATCATACTATAGGCGCCAATCTGGATCATATGGTTATCTCGCGCCCGCGTGGTCATTTTGTAATCTATGACGATGGCTTCGTGAGGGGTTAGCACGATCTCATCAATTAGGCCAGAAAGCCCTAACTGACGCGAAATAACCCGCACGTCAAAACGACGTTCCCCTTCGGAAATTTGGTAAGCGGCCAGCGTGCGCCGCTCGGCGCGTTCGCGCTCGCGCTCATGGGCCTCTGCACCCGCCACCATCTTATAGGTGCGTGGGCGAATTCCCGGCATGCAGGTTTCGTAGTAAACCACACGCGGGCAGTAACTATATTGTTTCAGAAGCGTGATGGTGATCAGGTCTTCGCCACGTTCAGGTTGAATGCGCGCAACTTCATCATCATCATTCATCAGCAGATTGGGGAACATCACTTTCTACCTCCACATTCTCCATCCCTTGCTCAAGGGTTAACCGCTTTTGCCATGCTTTTTCATCAATGGGGTACAAATGAATGGAGGCCGCGCCATCGGCGATGATATGCCTGATCCTGAGCATCAGTTCTTCCTGATAGGTGCGGCTTAAGGCGCCGGAAAAGGCGCTAAACTGAATCCGATCTAAGCCATAATCAAGGCAGGCATCGGCCACTTTACTTCGCTGGCGATCATTGACGATGTCATAGACCAGTAAAATGTGCATAGGGCGTCACCACTCGGCCCGATAGGGGAGATAGGCTTCAGTTTCCCCGCGCAGATGGGCCGCTAGGCGGCGCGCCTGTTTTTGAATGACCTGCGCAATTGGGAAACGGGCGCCATCATAGCGCACGGTTGCCTGAAGCTGCTCTTTCATCTTTCCGGCGAAACTGCGGCGTACATCATCCTGCAAAAGCCCTTGGGCGGTCATTTCAACGGTATAGCGCCGATTCACCAACCCGATCACTAAGCGATCTACGGCGACGCTGCGAAACTCTTCCATCATATCAAGCGTGAGGGAGGGTTTGCCGGGGCGGTCGGCATGGATGAAGCCGGCGAATGAATCGAGTCCCGCCAGATGGATCGCATATTCTACGCGGGTTCGCAGCACGCCATAGCCGTAGTTCAGCAGGCTGTTGACGGGATCGGTGGCGCCGCGGGTTGCCCGTTCCGTCCAGCCATACATTTCAGGAATGACGTTTCGGAGCGCCGCCCAATAGCGGACGGCGGCGTTGGCCTCAAAGGCCATGAGGTAGACGCGCAGATCGTCAAGCGCCATTTCGCGCAGGCCGTTGAGTTTGTCTGCCTGACTGGCGGTTTCAATGGAGGCAGCGCGCAGCATTTCATAGAGATCGGGATCGCTGTCTTTACGGGATTTGGCGACATATTTGAGGGTGGCGGCCTGATTGTTGATCTTCGCGGCGGCAATAGCGAGGCTGACGGATACGCCGCGATCATCGTTATAGGCTGTAAGCTGTGCGCGGCGGGTTAAGACCGTGCCGCTGAGGCCGGGCGCCGAAAGGGTGGCGATAGGCTCGCCAATAGAACTCAAAAAAAAGATCGGTATGCCGCGCTCGCAGCACTCGGCAATTGCGTCGGCTGAGATGCTGACTCCGCGTGAGGCGATAATTACCTGTTCTAAGTGCAGAAGCGGCGCCTGCGCAAGGACAGTTTTCCCCTTGGTGTAGATTAGGCGTTCGCTGTGCTTGCCGATATGGCTGCCGAAGGTATCCGCAAAAAGTTCCTGAACAATTGCCATTTATTCCCCCCTGTAAACGATCTTTTAGGCATCTTGCCACTCGAATTGAACAGCGGAAAACAAGCTGAGAGGCGATCATTCCACGTTAAAATAACCGTCGCCTTTGGCGGCGTTCTTGCCGACATGCAAACTTTGCCCCCAGAGCAGCCACGCTAGTATTTCGGGCGAGTTGATGCGCCAGCGCGCTTGCCCGCTGAAGCCGCCAATTGGCGTGGAGCGCCCTTTTGCCTGGCTGTAACTGCGAATATCTGCCCAATGGGTGGCATCAAGCAGCAATCCGGATTGATCAATCTGGTCGCCAAGATCGCCAATGCGCTGCCATTCATCTTTCCAGATCATTCGAGATGCCACTTCTTCATCAGATGGGTTGAAATGCTCGGCCAGCGCCTGTGCGCGTTCGAGCAACCGGCGCAGCAGCGGGCCGAGCTTTGGGGTGCGCACGAGGCTGCCAGCTTCGATCAGGCGCATTGGGGTGAGGAAGCGCAAGGTTACTTCATCGGTGCGCCGCATACTGAGTTCTTCCAGCACGCGGCGATGGTTGATCGTCAGGCGGGGACGATCAACTACCCGCTGATGGTGCATGATCACGCGGCTGGTATCGTTAAGCGGGGAAACTTCGTAAATCTGAATTAACTTGAACCGGCCTCTGCCCTTGCCGATGCCTAACTTGCCCATTTCTGGCAGCGCGCGAAACAAATAGGGCATCAAGACTTCTGCCGAACCAAACAGGGTGACGCCAAAGCTGAAGCGCTGCTGTGTGCTTATGCTGGTATGCGGGGGCGGCGGCTCAACGGCGAAAGCACGGGGGAGATCGCGCCCACGGGGATTGTTTTCGTCCTCATCTGCCAGCAGCGCACGCACGGGGTCTAGGGGCACGCCGGGGATGGGGGCGTTAGGGCTGAACAGCCCGATCAACGCATGATAGAGCGCGCCGCGAATGGCGGTTCCCGGCTGCGCGTCTAGCTGAATATGCTCCAGCGCTTCACATAAAAACTTGAAATGAATGGCGGTGAAGTGCTGCATCGGGTGAATTTGGATATGCTCTCTTTGCATTTAGTCGGCCTCCGTCTCTACAGGGTAATCGTCAAAGTTGGCTTTAGGGTCACTTTTCGCTGATTTTTCGGCATCATAGACACTGTATAAATCAAGCCCATCTTCGCTGCTGTAGGGCACATCGGCGATGAACAGATCGCGATATTTACCGGCGGGTTCATACCACGCCTTTTTCATTCGTTCTAGCCGCTTGTAATCGCGCCATGCCATCGGCACCAACCAACCGGCGGCCGCCAGATAGCTGCCAGCGCGAATTTGCTGCTCGTAACTATCTAGATGGATCGCAGGCAAAACATCTACTCCATCAAACAGTTTTGAAAACTGGCTTTCTAACCCGCTGTTGTTGAAAGGTCGCAGGCTGTGCATCACCTCATTTTGAAAGGCGTTAAAACTCTCGTCATAGTCGGCTTCCCAACGCGCCAAGGCTTCACCGGTATACACCTGTTCCAGCCACGCGCTGACGCGGCTTTCGTCAATCGGCTCGCCTTCTGCCGTTTCCAGGCAGGCAAGCGCGCTTTCAACTAGGCCGCAGTCATAGATGTATTTGGCTGCATCCCAATTTTGATCGCGCACGACGTAGACATCGGCCAGCGGCGATCCGGATGGGCGGGCGCGGTTGACCCGACCAAAACGCTGCAACAGGGCTTCTAACGGGGCGGCTTCGCTGTAAAGCGTGTCCAGATCGATATTCAGGCTGACTTCTACGACCTGCGTGGCGATGACAATGGTGCGCTGGCGGCGTTCCGCGTTCACACCGGCGCGATTCATGATTTGCTGTTCTTTGGCGTTACGATCACGGCTGTTGAAGCGGCTGTGCAAAAAGACGATCTTGTAATCGCCATCAGGGTAACGCTGGCGCAGCGCCGCTTCTACAGCCCGGCGAACTTCAAAGGCGCGGCGCACGGTGTTGCAGCAGATCAAGATTGATTTGCTGGCAGCATCCTGCACGATGCGTTCAAGCGTTTCTGGAGCCAGCAGGTCGCCGGGGAGCAGATGCACACGATGGCGTTGAAACTGCTGGAAGGTGGCGGCTTCGGCCTGGATGATCTGCAAGTCAGGGATGGCGCCGGCTAATTTTGCGCGCACCTGCGGGGGCAGGGTCGCGGTCATGATGAAGAAACGGGCGTGGCAGTGTTGATGGAGAAACTGGACAGCGGCGATGATCAGCGCCAATCGCTTCGGCTCATAGGCATGAATTTCATCCAAGATGAAGCGCCCGCCATAAAAATGTGTGAGCAGCGCCTCAAAGCCTTTTAACTGATAGGGGATTTTCAACAGTTGATAGGGACTCATCACCGTGACCGGGAAGTAAAACAGCTTGGTGAGTTCCTTTTGCTGATAGGCGAAGGCCGCCGCGTGACCTGACGTTTCCTGATGGCTTAACGCCTGCGCGTACAGCACCTGCATCATTCGGCTGTGCTGCAAGCCGACAGTGTTATCGCCGGGGAATACTTTTTGCAGCCTTTGGTGAATGGCGTTCATGCTGGCCTGATAGGGCAGCAGATAGAAGATGCGCGGGGCGGCCTGTTTTTCATGCTGCTGCTGGCGCGCTAACCACAACAGCGCGGCTTCAGTTTTGCCGCTGCTGGTTGGGCTGATCAAGAGGATCGAAGCGGGGGGGGCTTGATCGGCAGCGGTCTGATGGGGAAATAAGCGTCTATCGCCTAGCGTATGGGTTACGGCGGCACGTTCCAGCGGCGCGGATATAAATGGGGCGCTGTGGGCTGAACCGGCGTGATCGGAGGTTAGGATCAGCCCGCGCAGCAGCGTGCCGATGAGCGCGGCGGCGGGATCATCGGCGAATTTCAGCGAATCGGTGTAATGCTTGAGATCGGCCAGCGCCCGCCATAAAGATTGAGGCTGAATATAGCTGAGCGGCTGCAAGCTGGGCATTTCAATATCGGGCATAAACCCTAGTATTTCAGCCCATGACTGGCCGTAAGTGGCTAACCAATGGTGGAGCAATTTTTGATTGGATTGGTTCGCTTGAGCGACGAGCTTGGTGGCGCTGTCTTCGTCGGGAAAGTCACGGTTGCGGGCGTAGCGATGGGCGATCACGGCGGCATCGCGATGGTGGCAAGCGATCACGGCAATCACATAAGCGCGATCAGGGTGACCGCTAGGAAACAGCCAATCTACGAATGCCAGCGATAACGCTTCATGGCGGTGGTCGCCCCATGCCTGCGCTTCTGACTTGCGCCCGGCCAGAAGCGCCTGAAAACCATCGGCCATCTTACCGAAGTCGTGCAGAAATGTGCCCCAGTAAAGCCAGTGCCAAAGGCGCGGGCTGCCGGTTGAAGCGGCGAGCGTTGGCCGCAGACGGCGTTGATCCGCCAGCCGCGACAACACCCACCATGTATGCTCAAGCAAGCTTTCTGGCGGATCACTCTTAGCGAGAAGTGACGCTAATGCATGATCGGCTGGCTGAAGGGGAATATCGGCAAGTGACATGGTGGATTATTCCCCCATCGGCTAGATGAAACGGTGCAGCACTACCCCACGTGCGAAGCCTTCATAGGTTGGCGCGGTCGGGTCTACCCATACAGGCGGGTAGCTGGCCTGAAAAACATCTTCCTGATCGGGATACAGCACCCGATCCTTCAGAATGGCGTACTGCGCCCATGCTGCCCGGCGGCGCTGATCAATATACTTCGCCATAGTTGCGGCAATCGTCCTTTGGAAGCGGGGCGCATACTCGGCTGGCAGCAGCGCATGTTCAAAATAGGCGTTGTTTGCGCGCTCCAGCGTAACGATTTCGAGATGGGTTCGCGTCATTAAATCTTGCGAGCGCCCCAAGGCTAAGGGGTAGAAGGGGCGCTCGAATGCGTCGTAGTAGTGTTCCGGCGCGAGATACAGCGTCAAGACCGGGTTATAGAACAACTCGCGCTGAAACGGATTTGCCATATGGTAAGGCACTTCCAGATGAACATGTTCGAGGTCAAGGAATTTGGCCTCATAGGTGAAATGGATGCCGAATTCAAAGGCTTCGGGCGGCTCAAAACTGCCGGTCACAGCGCAGATCAGCCCGTAGATGGTTGAAGGTGGCGGCATTTCATAGGTGGGCTGAACGCCCTGCACGAAATGCGGATAACGAAATGATGTAACCGTTCCCGCCAGCACCACCTTGAGGACGCGCAGTTGGTCGAGAGGCGACTCGCTCATGCCGGTCACCCGCTAGTCGAGCCACGATAGGTTTGCTGCGAGCGATTCAGACAGCGCGCCAAAGGCTTCATAGGGCGTGGTACCACCTACGAGCATGTTTCGCACATCCTCAGAAAGGCCGTTGAACTTGGCAAACTGCGAGGGCGCATAGCCGGGGCGCCAGCCGATATAGATTGGCGATAGGAATTGATCGCGATAGCCACGAACCGTATTTTCGAAAGCATCTATTTTGAACGTGATCTCGTCGCCGCGATCATCAAACAGATAATTGAACGGGTGATTGCCGTAGCGCGTCACCGCGGCGATGCTGATCACCGGCGTGACATCGGTATAATGCAAAGTTTGCTTGGCGCCGCCCTGTACCAGCGGGATGGCCTCAATCAAACGGCGAACGCGGCCTAGACGCTCTTCGGCGCTGAGCCGATAGGTTTTTGCGGCTTCGTCGTGGGTAAGCCCCTGTTCCTGCGCCTGTTTGATACGGATGCTGTCTAGATTTTGATAGCCGGTACGTTTGCTGTAGCTGAACACGCCAGCGCTGCCCATGTCCAGCGAGAGCAGGCCTTGAAGGGTGGCGCGATAAAATTGATGCTCATAAGGAACCGGATCGCCTTCCTGCCGCGCCATCACGCCGAAATCGTTGGTGATGTTCACGGGCGAAACTGAAACTAGGGTGCTGACGCGCAGCGGCGAAATTCGGGTGAGGGCGCTGACATCATCTCCTATTGGGGTCATATTCTCGACAGCCGCTTTGTCCTTCTTTTTGCCGGGCGCACGCATATAGCCGAGCAGATCATCATCCCAATAGGTGATCGGATTGGCATCTACGTAGGCGACTTTTTCTTCGCGGTACACGGGCGACATCTGCCAGCCTTCGGAGTCAGTTTCTAAACCCCGACGCAGCCAGCGGCGGTAGGCCTGTGCGGTGACGTAGGGGTACATGCCGCCGCCAAATTTACGAATGAACTTGACGCTGGAGGTATTGTCGGTTCGGGCATTGGGGATAGCGTCCCCAGAGTTGTTCAAGGCGCTGGCCGGGGCATCGATTAGCAGCAGCGCGGTTAGGTAAGCCATGTTCGTCTCCTATGTTGGCTCAATATAACAGGTAAAATTTGAAATCTTATTCGGTAACGGGCTTTAGCGATTCTTCGGCGTCTTCACTTTGGAGAGTTTCCTTGACGACAGCCCAGTAACCTCCAGCATGCAGCTTTTCAAAGATACGGATTAAGAGCAGATCGCGCGCCAGATTCCAATCTGCGCGTTCTGCCCCTTGCCCTTCCTCAAACGACTCGAAAATTTGAGTGTAGCCATCGAAGGTGACTAAGGGTTCATCGCCGGTGTAGCCATACATCGCCCGCAGCAGCACGGCGCGGAACCGCCAGTATTGACGCTCAAAATAGATGTCTTTGAGCAAACGCCGATCATCGCGATCCTGAATGTACTGGGCGAGACGATCCCCTAGATTACGAATTTGATTGATACGGTTCTCCTGCATATTCAAAATCCTTTTCAAAAAGAGGGCGGTCAGATTCCAGGAAATGAGATCGGATTCGCTAAATGGGCTGTAGTCGTTACGCGGATCATTCTTGAACTTTTTGAGCGGATGCCGTAAGAAGTAGGTGCGAAGGAAGCGCCGAGCGTCTTCAGGCAGATCAAACAGGTCTTCATAGATGAAGTTGCGGCGGGTGAGTTTTGGCGCTTTTTGCTCAAGCTCCACCGCTTCCGGCTTATCTTCGACCCATCCGCGCTGAATGATCTGCCGCCATGAATGGGCGTATTCGCCTTGTGAGGCGGTGCGCACAAATTGGATAGTGGAAGAAGGCAGCGCGTAAATAGCGACGCGCGCGCTGGTGCCGTTGTTGGAAAAATGGTAAGCGTTGAGCGAGGGGGCGCGATGGGTTTCCTGTTTGGCTTCTCCTTGAAGGAATGAGCGAAGCAGAACATCGATCAGCCGCGTTTTATAGGAACTGAGGTTCGGAAATTTTTCATAATCATTCAAGCCCGCGAGGTGAATGAAACGGCGATTCTCCTCCAGGTTAGTTTTGACGAAATCGAACATCAAGGCGCGATCATCGCTTTCGACGGCCAGCAGCGCGCCCTGCGTGATCACACAGCCAAGCGGCAGCGCATGAATTGCCAGCAGAATAACATCGCTCACCGGCATTCCGGCTTCGCCCATCGGGCTGAAATTCATGATTCCGCGCCCGTTGATCATCGGCAGCATATCACGGCTGACCCGTAGATAGGCCGGATCGCCGGTGAAAGCACAGCGCGCACTCTCAACCCCACGCAGCACCATGCTGCGATATTCCTTTTTTTCGAGATCATTTAACATGGGTTCCAGATTGAGATTCTGGTGCCCCCGCAATACGAGATTGGCCCATGCTTTTCGCTTATACTGGCGTTCGGGCTGATCAAAGGCCGCCTGGACGAATCCTGAATTGGGGAAAACCACCCCCGCGGCTAAACTTTTACCGATGCCTGCGGTATAGAACTTCTCCAAATAATCCGCTGCTGCGTCGAGGTCTGCTGTGGTGACCGCCGCAGGATCGTTTTTGCCGGCCATGGCAGTGAGGGTGAGGATGCCTACATCGGGCAGGGGAAAGCCAGTTAGCTTGAGCATAAAAGGAGTCCTTTTCAACAGCTTAACGGAATATGGCGCAGCGGATGCGTTTCAGCGGCGGGTGCGGGCCTCTGCGCGAACTGCCTCCAGATTGATGATTTCGGCTACGTCGTATTCCGTGACCAGCGCACCAGCCACCGGGCGCAGGCGCAGAATTGCGGGGAAATGCCCGATGCGCCCGTGCAACTCTGCTAGAAGCGCTGCTGCTGCGTAATTGAGCGAGGGCAGAACGAGCAGCCAACCGCCGGACTGCCACTCGTCAGGTTGGATGCCGAGATCGTCCAGCAGGCGGACGATCTGCGGGGGAAATGGCTGTTGCAGATCAAATTGGGCGCGCACGTCCTGAATGCGATCTGGCGGAGCGCCGATGAGCGCGCTCAACTGGTCAAGCTGGCGCGGCGTGAGTGGGTGAGCGAAGTTAAGGAGAATCATCCTAAACCGCCATCTTACGTAATTTTGTTTTTAGAGTTTTTACTTGTTTGATTAGCGCATCAACATCTTTTGGAGCGTCACTGAATGGATGAGCAAGATCATTACGAGCGTTCCGTAAATCTTTCCAAAGCAGAAGATCATCGCTCAATGACAGAGTCGAATTACGCGCATTCTCATTAAGCTCTGACACCGCTTTTTCACGGCTTTCGTAACTAAAGAATCTAGGATTGCCGTCCCTGAGCATATAAGATGATATAAACCATTCTCTAGCTAACAATAGTGCTTCGGAATAACGTGAATGGTTTATATACCAGTCCATCAAATCGAGCAGTTTGCTCAAAAAGATGGCAGCTCTCTGTGGATTCCGTGTGTCTTCCATAGCAAAGCGGCTGAATTGGCTGCGGATTTCACTCAGCAGAAGTACAAATGGGCGAAGTGTGTTCGATAGATCCAGTATATTAATATCTTTCAGTAATTTATCTAACTGCGAAGATAACTTCATGACAGATTCGACTCGAAGCAAATCCAATGATAAAGAGAGATCGACTAGAACAGCAGAAATACGTGACCAATTTTCACCCAGATTTGCAAGCGCATTTTGCTCTAGTACTTCAGCTAAGAGGTTGCTCTTGCCAGTTTTTTCAAATGTTGAAACAGCATTTGACCAATCAAGTAGTGCATTAAACAAGCTCAAAGGATAAACAGGTTTTGATTCAGGTTTTTCTACAGTATCAAAAGCACAATAGTATATTTCACTGATGTTGATGTGTTTCGCATTCTGCAAGTAGCGCATTGCTGATAGTAGTAGTACGGGAATTGAGCGTAAACCATTCGTAATATCTACGGTTACATCCGCACCTTCTGGAATAGCCGAAGCAATTGCTTCAAAAATGTCCCACGCCTCATCAATATTGCCACCTTTGGGTATTCGTATGGGAACTAGATTGACCTGTGGTAATGAACCGGAAAACCACGCTTGTAATTTATCTTTTCCTTCCCATTGCGACTCCCTAGCTTCATCAGTCAAAAGAATAATTACAATATCTGGATTGCGGTTTTCAGCTAGTGCATGAATGAAATAACTTGAAATGGAGGACTGATGATTTTGAAAAACATACTCTGCTCCATCAAACGCAGTTTTCCCCATTGCACCTATTAGAACACGTTGAGATTTAGCCATCGTCTCACTCTCCTCGTAAGATATCCTTCAATACCTGCCGCTTATTACGGATGTTTTCACCGAAATCAAAAAAGCCGATCAGTTTGCTGTAGATGGTTGCCAGTTGATTCTCAATCGTGCGCCCGCTCTTATTCCCAATTCTCCCCAAATCTTCATTTGAGGCGTAGGGGTTGCTCCTCAAAAGTTCAGCGACTTCTCGTTCAGCGGGCGTAAGCTTAGCCAGAAAAATATCCCGCCGGTTGTTTGGACGTTCCAGAAGCGCCTCTACCGGCGTACCGGGGGCGAAGCGAGCGGGGCGCTGCGGCAGCTCCACCAACTGCACCTGTTGGCGCATCCCTGCTGGCACATGGAACTGGCCGGCCTTTGCGAGCATGGATTCGGACGATAGCACCGTCCAAACGCGATCATGCGGCGGATCGAAAATGATGCCAGCGGCCAGCATGGCGTAAATGCTCATCGCCTTACGCCCGCCGGCGATCATTAGGTGTATCCGCCAGCCGTCATGCTTATATTCGTGCAGCACGCGCAGCACGCCGTGATAGTACGCCTCTGCTGAACGCTGATCTTCAATATCTATCAGCGGGGCGCCGACGGGACCGGTAATTTCGTGAAAGCGCCGGTGCAGGGATGGGTAATCGCGATTACATACTGCCTGTAGATCGTTGAATGACTGGGCGATGCCTGAAACAGTGGGTTCGGTATGCAGTACCGCCATCCCCTCATAGCGGTACTGCTCGTTCAGGCGGTCAAAGGCGACGGTAATCGCTTCAGGGCGTTGCCCCAGCGTGGCGATATAAAGGGTGGGCATCAGGATGATTTGCTTGGTTGTACCGGCGCAAAAATACCGTAACCGGCCGCCGTCTTTGCGCCAATCCCCATGACTTGCAGCGCTTCACGTAATAGTTCTTTGGCATCTCCGCGAGGTGTTCTTGGAGGGGCATTATTGCGCAAGCCGATTGCAAAGATGAATAGCACTCCCTCATTCACCGACAGATAAGTGACGGGAATTGGGTTGTCAGCGTCATTCGGCGCTTCTTTTCCATTCGATTTGTAGTATTCGCCAAAATGCGGCGTCATCACTTCTACGGCGAACAACGGTTTGCCTGCGGGGAGTTCCTGGATCACAGCATCGTGAAATACACAATGCCCCGCCTGTCCCTGTGTGCCGAACAGACTTTGATATAGAGAAACATAGTTCGGATCAAGCGGGAACCCATGCTGCTTCACGCCAGAAAGCTGCTCATCCAATTTCTGAGCCTGATCTGAAACAGCTTCTGTTCGAGTCGGATCAAGAGAGATATTAGATTGTTCGGCAATGTAGTACAGTGTGTAGTTTCGGCACAAGCCCTTGAGCGCGCTGCCGGGGATATAAGGCAGCCCGGTGACGGGATGCAGCGTGATGCCGAACTCCAATGCGCCCTTGCCGCCCAACCCGATAATCATCCGGCTGAGGCTGACCATGGTGAAGCGAGCTGAATTTTCGGTCATCGCCATCCAACGCTGGTATGCGCCGTCAATCACAGCTTGATCTGGCTCGAAATTGCCACAAATCTCTTGCAGCCAGAAATTGCGTTCTTTGCCATCAGGTTTCCCCTTAGCGTTCAAGCGATCTGTCTCTTCAATGGCTTCATGCGGCATATAGCGCTGTACTGTAAGCGCGAAATTCTGGCATTTTTTAATATAGTTCTCATGGATACGCGCAGTGTCGCTGGGCAGAAGGTATGTATAAGGCATTGACAGTTTACTCCTCGTCCTTCCAGCCCTTCGCCTCAGCAAAGCGCTTGACCCAGTTCAGGTAAGCCAATACTTCAGTGGTGGCGCGGCGGTAATCGGTTGAGGGCTGCTCAAGAAGCCATTTTAGAAAATCGCCATTTGCTGCGCTTAATTCCTGCTGCGCCCAGCTGGCGATATGGTTATAGGCAACCATATGCGGCTTATCTTGTTTTCCAGCAGCCTTTGCCTTCAAAAATGCCAGCGCCGGCCCCAAACCGTCTGATTGAATCAACGCCGGAAGCCCACGTACCAGCGAACCATACTGTTTCTGAATACCAGCAGGAACCTTTTCGATGGCTGCCCATGCGTGGGTGGCGCGCTTCTGTTGCAATGATTGCTGCCGAGTAGGTTGATCCATGATTAGTTGCCTCCCTGCCAGCGTAATGCCACCATGCCAGAGCCGGTTGTTTCATCACCGCCAAGCTGAATGCGTGATGGGATGACTTCCTCTTTATGCAGCCAGTTGATCACATCTCCGGGTGAAAATATCTGACCAGCGTCGTTGAGGATCGTTTGACTGCGCGTGGCGCGAACGACGACCGCGCTCATCAACAGGGTATCTGATGGAAGCGCCTCCCGCGTCCACAACTGCCCTTCAAGCACGGTTTTGGTGGCGTAATCAAGGTGAACCCGCGTGGTGACTTCGGTGCTGTTCTGAACGAAATCGCGGAAATTGTCGTCGTGAAGGATAACGAGGCTGTTTTGCAGCTTTTCACGCCAGTAATCATACGCATCGCCTGCCGGTAGGGCGTTATCTGCCAACCACTTCGCAATTTCGCCAACTTCAGCGGTTTCCTGCGCAGTGTAGCTAAACTCCTCTAGCACGATGCGACTGGAAGCCGTGACGGCGGATGATTTTGTAACCAGCGCAGAATCAATGGCTACTGGCTGCTTCAGCGCGGGGAAGCCTGGTATGTCGCGCTTGACGCGCGCTAAGACGGCGGGGCAGGTGATATAGGCAAATACGCCGGCTAGTGAGCGTACCGGAAACAGCACGACGCGGGCATCACCAACAGCGATGGCGCCCGCGAAGGTGGATGGCTTTTTCGACTGATCATCAGCATCTTCGCCGCCGAAGATGAGATTGATATAGCTGTCACGAATCGTGGTATCTGCCTGTACCTGACTGCGAAGCGCGCCTTTGACGCCGCTGCCCTGCACAATCGGGAACTGTGTGGTGCGCTCACGCTGAATAGGCAGATCCACTACTGAAGTTGTACTGCCAACGCCTGCGTGAAGAGATGTTTCGGTATAGATGAACAACGATGTCGAAATCATGTTATGCCTTTCTGTTTACCATGAACCTACTGCGAATGTGCCAAACCCGATTGCGCCATGATCAAGCGAGTTGGGCGGCGTTGCTGTGAAGGGAATACCCTGAACATCTGCATTCTCGAAGAAAAATACGCTACCTGCCGGTACATAATGCCGCAGCGGTTTAGGGCGGTTAGCCGCCATATCCCACCCGCTAATTGAGTGTGATTTTCCCACGACGACGGAAACCAGCTTGCCGCCCCCAACCCAGGGCGACCAGTCATTATTTTCTGGCATCCAGCCTTCTGAGAAATAGGCCGGAGTGAGCAGCACAATTTTGACTTTTCCGCTTCCGGTTTGGGGCAGCGGCTTCATATTGTTGACAACCTGAAAATGGCCGGAGCGCGATTCGCCGCCAAGGCTGAGATAGCCATTGTTCGTAAATACAGGGTGATCAACGTGAATGAGCAGCCCGACCTGATCGCATGGGCGAACGAATTCTGCCTGATAAAACATACTTTCGATATGGGAACGCCGCCCATAGTCAAGCGCTAGCCCGACGCGATTCTCAAGCGCGAACACCCTTTTATCGGATAGGTGTTCAACTTTGCTCACATCTCCTTTCAGGTAATGCATAAAATCGGACTCTGAAAGCCAACCCTGTGTCTCCTTGAAGCCATGCCCGCCGCCTTCAAGGGGTCGCCAGCCTTCAAAGGGTAGTTCCGTAGCAAAATCGCAGCCTTTAGCGGGCGTGAGCAGGCGATAGCGATACGCTTCCGGATTGGTGTTCTCTATTTTTTGCGCGAGTAGATCGAGCGGCGCAGGCAGCAGACGTTCAACTGTGCCGTCGTTGTTTAACCGCGCGACAAAGGGGCCGGTGATGTGCAGCGATCCCTGTGTGGCATGCTGACCATCAAAGGCGGGCAGCCCAACTGTTTGAATGATGCTGCTGCTCACATTTCCGCGGCGGTAATCGCCCCAGGAACGCCCCTCAGAAAGCAGAGCGTTTTCGAGAAAATGCGTGCGCACCGCGCCCTGTATCGTCATTGGCGTAGGCGGAAACTGCCCCTGTGCGACGAAATTCTGCTGCGCTGAAAAAGGCTTGTTATCGCGGAACAGCCAGACATCGGATGCTTCGATAAAGACCCACTGGCTCATGACTGCGCCTCCATTTCGCGCTCGCGACTGCTGCCCTGCGCGAGAAACCGCGCCAGAATTAACCAATTCGCCATATCTGACCAGTGGGGAACGGTCTGTTCATCTTCAACCAGATTGATCATCGTATCCACCAACTCACCGATTCCCTCCGCTTGATTGGGGCGCGCATCTTCTGCGGTGCGCCGTTTGATCAGCCGCCTGATCTCTGCTTTACGCGCTGGTTTCAAGGCATCGCCAAATAAATCGTGATCGAGCATTTGTAGGTCATAGCCCAATTTGCCGGAGAGAGCGCGCGCTTCAAATAACGCCTGTGCTTTCAGCACAAAGTCAATGATTTCCCACTTCGCCCCGGCTTCGCGCATTTGCCCTGTGCCGTGCGCTTCAACCACCATAACGGCATTTCGCCCGTATTTTTCTTTCGCTTTTTCTTCGGCATCACGCGCCAATTCTAAGGCGCGATCAAGCGGTAGATTGGCGGGCGTGACGGCGATGCCGGCACTGGCGGTTAGGTTGTCATATCCCTGCATCTGCGTAAATTTCGTGAACTGGCTGCTGATCTGACGCGCGCACTCTAGCGCATTCTTCAAGGGAAGCAGCGCCAATACATCATCGCCACCGGCGTAAACGAGCGTACCCATTTTTCCGCCATGCTTACCCACGATGCCGGGCACCGCCTCGGCAAATTGAGCCAGTTTACTTGAAAATTCAGTATGTTCTTTGGCGCTATTTAGCTGGCTGATTCGCGCCCCGATCCGGTCTCCATCTAAGTGCAGCACAGCGAGATAGCCGGCAACATCTTTGCTGCCGATAGATTCTTCATCGGCGTTCGGATCATCTTTGGCGATATGGGTTGTGGAATAAAAGCGCTCAGCGTTTGGAATTCGCCCGCCTTCTTGGTCAAGGGCAATTCCTGCCAGCCGCTTCACCAGTGCAATAGTGCCGAGATTTTCGTTGGTGCGCAGGATGATCTTGTTATGATCATGAATATGATTTCGGAGCACCTTCAAGTTGATATTTAGCGCCGATTGTGCGCCTGTAAGCGTGCATTTAGCGCCCGGCTCTTCAACGGTAGGAAAAACCCGCGCATACTTACGCTGGGCGACAGCGCGGCTTACGGCCTGATAGGATTTGTCATATTGGGCGGAATCATAGGGGACTGCTGCCCAATAAAACTCCATCCAATTTGTGGATTGGCGGTCAAATGTGTTTTGCCAACTTGTGCCGGCGTTTGCGCCTGCGATGAGGCGGCGTACAGGATCGGCAAAACCAGTTTGCCAGCGTTCTTCAACTGCGCTGCGCACTTTGCCGGCGACATCCTCAGGTGCTTCATCGCTTAAGAATAGAAAGCGATTGGGGGCGCCGCCCTTCACTGTGCTATTGGCTACGACGGGATAGATACTTTGGAAGCCGGCTAAACTGCTGGCAGCCAGCACGCCGGCAGAAGCCAATTCGCTCAAGATATAGCTACCGATGAACAAGTCTTGTGTGCGCCGCGCCTGTGCGATGAAGGTTTGCACGGGGCCGATCTGAAAGAGAAAGAGGTGAGTTGTCATGTGGGCTACCATCCTCCCCAAACGGTGATGCCGCTGTATTCAGTGGTGATCGCCTTCATCAAGGCGCTGATCTTGCTGGCGCTGTTGTTAGGTGGCTCTGGTTTTGATCGAAATGCTGTAAATACGGGGTAATACTCGTCCCCAATTTTGCGTACCTGTGCGTGAATGGGTGACGCACGCCGGCCTCCACCCCCTGCGAAGCCGTAAGCTTTTTCATCTATGTGATTGTTAGTACGCAATAAATTTCTGAAGAAGTGTTGATTGGCGCTTTTCGCATCGCCAAAGCTTTCTGTTCCCACTACAATCCAACTATGGCGCGGCTGAAGTGTCGGGAAATCGGGCACAGAAGCGATCAGATCGTGACATCCAACCAGCGCCGGGCGGATGGCTTCCGCCAATTCATTCGGGGTGGTGGGGTAAGAATACCAGATTTCTTTCGCGCTGCCCTTCGCAACGATGCGGACGGCACCCATCATTCGCCGCGAACGCTTGCCCATGCCGCCCAACAGCGACCACAGTTTCAGGGCTGTTAGCGCATGCTCTGGCAACTCCACGCCGGGGCGGGTGACCAGTTGCAGCGTAAAAGGACTATCGGGCTTGTCAGGATTCGGCTTGATAGCCTTAACCGATGAGACATTGCCTGTACCTTCACGATGCGGCAGCAACGGGTATTGGTATCTATTACCTGTCGTTGGCTCGCCATACACGCGGACGCTGACCGCCGAACCATGCCCGGTAGAGCCGAAAACGGCGCTTTCCGCATCCCAGATTTTCTGCAAATCGCTGTACTGTGCGCCGAGATATGCGCGCAGCCAATAGCGAAGCTGCCCCCGCACCGAAGCGGCACGCAGTTCTGGTTCCTTTGTATTTGCACCATTGAGAAACATGGGGCTAACTGCTCTTAGAGCAAATTCGTATATTGCCATCATCCATCCTGTTTGCTTGAGGCGTATGGTTGTGTTGTTTGGCGTTATTGGGTTTAGGCAGGAAAAGATTTTCTGCTTTACTTCGCGATACATTGACTAAACATAGGATAAGCGAGAATTAAAGCTTACTTCCTTAAGTGTTCAGATACTTAAGGCTCAACCCCTAAGTTTTTGGGGGATGCCCATAGCACGCCTAAATAAATCTTAATGATTCCCTGAAGCATGCAGTTGTTTTGCGTATAAAAAAACAGGGGATGCAGTCGCAGCTTCCAACCACATCCCCTGTATGATTAAGGTTTAGGATATGCTAACCCGCTAGGCCAATGCGTTTTCCCCGCAGGCGAAGGCCGTTGCTGACGACCAATCCCGTTCGGCAAAGAGACCCCTCGTCTTCGTCGTTTCAATCTCGCACTGCTGCCGCATATTGATTTCACCATAACAGTTCCCGCAGCGGCGAGTAATTCTTCACAACATACGGATTAATAGAATTTCAAAGAAACTAGCTTTACCGGGCAGCACTGTGACGATGGATTTGGACATCAATTTATGGCATCGTCACAGCCGTTACCAGCAAAGCTGTTATCGCTTTTCCATCAGTCACGGGTCTTGCCTGTGAAATCAAGTTTCAGCAAGAAGATATGACCCGGCAGCATCCCGGATGATCAAATTACGGACGATGGATATTGATTTACCCGGCTGCCTCCAACGTCAAAATAAACGAGCCGCTTGCCGTATCACTAAATCCGCGTGCGATGATCATGTATGTGCCACTGTCTGGTAATGTGATGTCGATCTGCGAGTTCAGACCGTTGTAATCGTCGTTCCCGGCAATTAGTCTGCCATCCGTATCGTATAGTTCCAGATAGGTGTCGAAGGTGGGTGAATTCATCGCGATAGTGACGTTATCCCCCCTGCTTCCGCTGAAGGTGTAGCGTGTATCCTCGCCGCTTTGCAGTCGCCCCTGTACAGCGCCTCCGTAGATGATATTGATTGCGTCGTCAGGTGTATCATTTAATACCCCTCGCGCTGAGGCGCTGACGTTATCGAGCGTGAGCAAAAAAGCGCCGCTGGCATTACTACTAAATCCGCGCGCGATGATCATGTATGTGCCACTGTCCGGTAAGGTGATGTCGATCTGCGAGTTCAGACCGTTGTAATCGTCGTTCCCGGCAATCCATCCGCCGTTCTCGTCGTACAGCTCCAGATACGTATCGAAGTCTGCATTCATGGTGATCGTGACACGGTCGCCTGCGCTGCCGCTGAACGTGTAGCGTACGTCGCTGCCGCTCTGGAGCGTTGCTTCGATGGCATCGCCATACACCACATTCTGCTCATCACCAGAACTGCCCGTTTCCTGTACAGGCTGTATCTCAGCCGAAGCCGCATCACTCCCCTCAATGATCAGTAGATATTCACCATTCTGACCCTGGTCACGGCTGGTCACCACGATCTCATACTCGTCATCGCTCGGTATTTCGATGGTGATACGCGCATTCTGTCCTTCGAAATCATCGTTGGCGGCGAGCTGGGTCGAGTTAGTCGTAAAAAATTCGAGCGCCGGATCGAATTCATCCGAAATGACCGTGATCGTTACCATATCGCCCGCAAGCCCAAACACAAGGAACGAATCTCGTCTGCTCCGCTGCCCACTCAGACTTTGCAGATTGCCCTGTACGATATCTCCGTAGTCCACAAACACGTCTGATGCCATGCCATCTAGGATCAGCGTTGGTCTCAGTGCAGTAGCGGTATTGAGTGCTGGTTGAACGCTTGCGTTGGGTTCGGCGAAGCCTGGGGGTGTATCAAACACGATCAATGTTTCCGGCACATCGGTGATGATCTCACCCATCATACCCATTTCGGCGGCAAGTGCGGCGGCTTCTGCATCCAATCCATCGCCGATGACACCTTGTCCGAACGGCGGGTAAACGACTGTCACTGCCTGCCCCGTGATCAACGTTGCCATCACTGCTTCTGCCGCCGCGCCCAGTGCTGTACGTTCACCCGTCAGCGGGCTTTGCGCAGCATAGATGCCGTAATAGTCATCTTGATAGGCGAAAACAATCAGCACACCATCGAAGTCATCATCGAGATCCGAAAAGTCAGTTCGATAGTACGTATAATCGAGTTCAGGCAGTGTTCGTTCCGTGACCTCACCGGTTTCATTCATTGAACTGCGCGCGCGATTCGAAGTTTCAGCAAATGCTGTCGTTCGATAATTGTCCCCCGGAAAGACCTCAATGGGATAAATGATCATAGACCTGTCGGCGCTTTGTACGATGATGTACTCATGATCACTGTCCACAACCGACCAGCCTGATGGGAGAAAGAATGTCGCGCCGGTCTCATTCCACGTCACCTCTTGATCGACCCGCAGGCGACCTGCGTCTGCGCTTACATTCAGGTTATCCGGCACAGAGGCGGTTCCGGTACTGGCGGGCGATACTCCGCTTAGCATTGTTAGGCTGGGGGAACTGCCGCCGCAGATAATGTTCACCTCGGCAATTACGGAACGATTCCCCTGATCGTCTTCCAACGCCATGATAAAGAGCGCATCGTAGGTTCGGAAATCACAGAACCACGTCAATTCCTGCGAGGCCAGACCGCGCTGCTGGCGTTCGGGGTCGCTGGAGATGGCGACAGTATCGCCTTGCGGCGTGCGTGGATTATCTGATTCTACCAGCGCAATCGTGAGCGAACTGACATCACCTTCCATATCGCCATAAACCACCAGCACTTCTAGCCCAGCCTCTGCCATGCCGACTTGGGGATGCCCGACCACAGCGGCAATCTGCGGCGCGCCGGGAGTCAGTGCTACCTGTGGAATATCAATGCCGGTGATTACATCGAGTGTCGCAGTTTGCCCGACGAGCAGGTTAGATGTGCCGTCAGCTTCTAATGCGGATGCTATGCTGTAACCAAATTCTCGGATGGTGTCGTTCAACGGTGTCGTCGCATTCATCACCACAAGTACCGACCAGAAACTGCCGCTGTCTTGTCGCACCGCCACATTCATATAATTACCGATGCTAGTAACGCCTTCGGTGATCAGGGCGTAGCGCCCACCTATGTTGGCGGCGCGAGGTTGTGTTTGGATACCGATAGCGGTCAGAAGTTGTGTCGCGGCTCCCGGTGCAATGACTATCGTTGGCGCGTCGGCGCTGAATAATTCACCCTCAAAACCGTAGAAATCAAGACCCAGATTACTAGTAGAACCGAAACCGAACGTGAGTAAACCTGTGACGGCGGCCAAGCTGCTGTCGTTCTGGTAGCCATCTGGTAGGCGAACTGTGTATTCACCGCCGCTTAGCATAGTGGGCAGTTCATCGGGAGTCAGCAGCAGTGTCTCTGGAGTCACTCCTTCCACCAACTGGGCGCTGGTTGCCGGCTCGCGGCTGGTGAAAATGTCTGTTACGGTGGCAAGATCACGTGTATAGGCTTCCGGCGAACTGCTTTCTAAGATGCCGACGCTGTAATGGCGTGTATCCCACGGGGCGACCAGCAAGGCGCTGTCAGCGCTGCCAGTACCAGCACGACTGTATTCCAGTAGGGCAAATGGGCTGCCAGTGTTGTTGATACGTTGAGCGACGAACGTTCCCGCACCATTGGCGTTGAACAAAGCATCGGCCTGATCGATACTATTTAGGGCACGGCCGGCATCGAACTCGACGGGGGCAACATTGCTGATATTGAAGGTGCTGCCGTCGGCGCTGTGCAGACGAATATCGGCAGCATTCTCCAGCACCGTCCACGTTGTCGGCACCGCTACCGTCGATTGCAAAACTCGACTCACTACCAATTCGCCTGATTCCTGCCCTGAGACAGCGATACTGCTCAGCATTAGAATCAGCACCAATACTAGCACATATAACCCCTTCGTCATAAACATGCTCCAGTCTAAAAATAAGCTTCACGATGCTAACAGATTACATCTAATCAGCCTTTCATATTCTTAATGATTCCCTGAAGCATGCAGCTGTTTTGCATATAAAAAAGGGGAGGGGTGTAGACGAAGGCCCAAACAAAACATCAGTTACAGATAAGCGCCTCTTTGCAGGGGAAATTACCCCAAGGCACACGTCTGTAACTGACGTTTGCTTAACGCTGTAGAGAATGTGAGCTGCTCACTATAGGCAGCTCACATCAGCATAGCGGTCTGTTATTGCTTGTCCAAGCCCGTGAGGAGTTCGAACCAGTCCAATAAGGCGGCATCGAAGGCGCTCACGCAAAGGGTGTACGATCCTGTGTTCTGCGCTATGCAGCAGCGACAGGAAGAAGGCTGATGGGAATGACCTGATTGTTGTCGGACACCGCCGCCTTATAGTCGCCGATCAGGTTTCCGGCAGCATCCCTGATGATAAATTCATGACCGTCGTAGGTCGTGAACGGGAATTCGGTTCCGGCAGGAATGAGGCTGCCTTCCGTTTCGACACATTCGAAATCGACCCAGTGAAGGGTGACATCACCGCCCGTATCGTTAGAAAACGTGGCGTTGATCTGCTCCTGCGTTCCGCTCATCGAGCAGGTTTCCGGTTCCGAACTCACAGCAGATATGCCGTAGGCCGCGTCAAAATTACTCGTACCGTCCACCGTCAGACGGATGACATCGCTGCCGTCGGCGTTCATGCTGTAGATTTCGTTGTTCCCATTACGGTCGCTATGAAACACGATGCGACGACCATCAAGTGAGTAGTTTGCGCGACCTTCCAGCGCAGGGTCATTCGTAAGACGAATAACATCACTACCGTCAGCATTCATACTGTAAAGATCAGGGTTTCCATCTGAATCGCTGCTAAATACGATACGTGTTCCATCCGGCGAGTAGCTGGGAACATCACTGTACATATTATCGTGCGTTAAGCGAACGACATTGCTGCCATCGGCGTTCATGCGGTAGATTTGATTGACCCCGTCACGACTGCTCACAAATACGATATGCGCTCCATCTGGCGAGTAACTGGCCCATTCACCATTCGCAGAATCTTGTGTCAGACGGATGACATCGCTGCCGTCGGCGTTCATGCTGTAAAGATGACTGACTCCATCGATGGCGCTCTGAAACACGATGCGCGTGCCATCGGGCGAGTAGGCGGGGCGAGTATCATCAGTATCGCCTTGCGTCAGGCGGATAATATCACTGCCATCAGCATTCATACTATAGATATCAATGCTCCCATCGCGGTTGCTGAAAAACACGATACGGGTGCCATTCGGGGAGTAGCTAGCCCAATAATCATCAACGTCATTATGTGTCAGGCGGATGAGGTCGCTACCATCGGGATTCATACTATAGATTTCGCCGCTCCCGTCGCGGTTGCTGGTAAACAGGATGCGCTCTATCGCTGATGACTGCTCTTCAATGATGATATTGGTTTCATCTGATGAAGCGATGAACTGTCTGACGACTTCACTATCTGGGTTATGCGCAACCCAGACATGACCACTGTGGGTTGGCTGCTGATAGGTTTGTCCGGCCACAATATAGGCGTAAAACACTTCGTTACAATCGAAATCAATCCACTTCAATGCCAGCGTCTCAGAGGTGTTGTTGGTGATATTAAGCTGGAGTTCTCCCCCGCCGTCGTCGGTTGAACAGACTGGTTGCTGAGCTTGCCCACTTACGAGACTGGAGAATGATGCGAGGGTAATAACGAGGATTAGAGCAAAAACCTGATGCTTCAAAGACATGCCACTTTCCTTAACATTAAAATACTTCCCGATAAACCAACCTGATAGTATATCATCTATTTCCCCTGATTGCTCTCGTATTTTGGGCATCAGCCCGATGATCGCCCTCTGATACTGCGGTTCAGGCCTTACGTAGTTGAGCGAGAAACAATGCGAGGTGTTGGAGAGGTAAGCTACAGTGCGGGGCAGCACAGTGGGGGATTGCCGTGCTGCCCCTGAGCGTTCGATCAACTGCTCGCGCCAACCTCCACGGGTTGCAGTGTCGGCTGTGCTTGCTCGTTTCCCCCTGCAATGCGTTTTCCCCGCAGACGGAGGCTGTTGCTCACGACCAGTCCCCTTCAGCAAAGAAACTCCTCGTCTTCGTCGTTTCAATCTCGCGCTACTGCCACACATTGATTTCACCATAACAGTTCCCGCAGCGGCGAGTAATTCTTCACAACATACAGAACAAGAGAATGCTGACGAACCGCACACTAATGCGCGGTCTTTTGGCATTCCCACAAATGAC
>DAOTUZ010000057.1:0-5162 GCA_034437295.1 Anaerolineae bacterium
CGCAATCCTCGAACGCATAAGCCCCCTCATTCAGCGCATGCAACGCAGAGCGCCCGACAAATTCTGGCGACGCCGCCACCTTTTCCTGAGATGATACCGAGATTCAAGTTGTCATGCCAACAGGCCGCGGCGCAATAACTACTGATCAGCCCATTCGCATCTTAAGTTAGTTTAATTAAGAAATACTGATTTTCCGCATTGAAGATTGAATCGTTCTACAATGTCTTAAGAGTTATCCATGAAATCTGGGAAAGGCACGTTATGAAAATGCGGATTGTTATCACAATGCTGATTCTTGCGGCGTTGATCGCCGTCCCAATCATGGCACAAGAAACGGCCACCCCTGTTGAGGGAACGCCGATGGTTGATGTTTCCAATCAAGTTGTTTTTAATGGGAGCATTCGTATCAATCAGGTATTCAGCAATACCCCCGGGTGGATTGCCATTCACAATGACGCAAATGGCTCGCCCGGCCCGGTGGTGGGGGTTGGCGCAATTGGCCCCGGCCTGACAGCAGGCATAAACGTTCAGGTGGATACCAATATACTCACGCCGACGCTGTACGCGATGCTGCATATTGACGACGGGCAGGTAGGCACTTACGAATTTGATGGCAGCAGCGCATTTGACCATCCGACAATGCTTGACGGACAGCATATTGCCCCTGCTTTTGTCATCGCCGCCTTAACGACAGCTGACCAGTTTCTAGAAGGCGATACGATCACAATTCCAGCGGTGACGTTGGCCGTCCCCGGTTGGGTGATTGTCCATGCGGACAATGATGGTGCGCCGGGGGCAGCCCTAGGGCAAATTCAGGTAGAACCCGGCACAACAACCAACCTCACGATCACGCTGGCATCGGAAGGGCGCACCACGGTACTATGGCCGATGCTGCATATAGATGACGGCGCCGTAGGCACGTATGAATTTGATGGCAGCAGCGGGCTGGATAATCCCGCAGCGGCTGGCGGCACCGTTGCTACCGCCCCGCTGTGGACAGTGCCACACGCCCGCGCCAGCGATCAGATTATTTTGTACGGGGATAACTCAACCACGCCGCAGAACAGCATGGCCTCAATGCTGACGGCGGACTCGGTCTTATGCGAAACCGATTGTTTTCTAGTCGTTCACATTGACAGTAATGGCGCGCCGGGGCCAGTTGCTGGGTTTGCCGCAGTTCCGGCAGGCCACAGCAAGAATGTACAGGTTGTGCTGGCGATGCAGACGCTGACTCCGGTGCTGTGGCCGATGCTGCACGTGGATGACGGCACCGTAGGCACGTATGAATTTGATGGCAGCAGCGGGCTGGACAACCCGATTCTGGTAGATGGAGCGGAAGTTACCTTCCCGGTCAACGCTGCGCCTTCAATGACATTTGCTGATCAGGAAGCCGCAGATGGCATCATTCGGGTTGACAGCGCCTTGATAGATGCCTATGGATGGCTGGTCGTTCACGCTTCAAGTGAGGGACAGCCCGGTGAGATCCTTGGTTATACGGCGCTGCGCCCCGGCATAAACAGCAATATCGCCATCGAAGTAGACCCGGCTGTAGCGGGGAAACAGGTATTTCTGATGTTGCACTATGACACCAACAACATGGGTGTGTTTGAATTTGGCATGGTCGAAGGCGTAGATGCCCCGATCAGTGTAGGCGGCGCAGTCGTGACCGCTCCGATGGCAATTCCAGCGGGATAAAATAAGCACACGATAACGATATGGTTGCTCAAAAGAAAACCCCCTGCTGAAATAGCAGGGAGTTTTCTTTCAAACAGCCGGAGTTACTCCACGTTCGGATCGTCTTCAGGTACTGGCGTGCCTTCAGAACCTGCCGGGCGGGGGGTTATTTCTTCCACTTCGTCATCGGCTTCAACTGCGGAAGTCTTGGCTTTTGACTGCTGCATCTGGTGCTGGAAATTGTCAACGGTTTTGCGAACGCTGCCAGCAACACCGCTGAACGCCTGCGTGACATCATCAACCATTGCGCCAGTATCAATATTCGCTTCGGAAACGCCACCTTCTTGACTAGTGCGAATCACTTCAATGCGCACACGCGCCAGCAAAGCGCCAATCGCGCCCAATGCTGAAAGAACGGGCGCAAACCAGAACATGACGCCGCCAGCGAGAACGCCTACCGTGAGCGGGATTTCCATATAAACGCGGCCTTCGGGGTTGCGTACCACGATCTTACGCACGTTCCCAGCGTCAATCAGTTCCCTTACCTTTGCCACTAATTGATCTCCAGCAACTTCCAACTCTTCTGTGAATGTACGGTTAGCCTTATTTTCAGGGTCTGGTGTTTGATTTTCAGTCATTTCGCCCTAATCTCCTATTGATGGGTTTATTTCTAAGGATTAATACGCAGGTTGTAGCCGCAAAGTTGCAAGACTTCGATATACTTTGGTTATACTGGAAGTAGCCATATTATACATCGGCTAACTCACCTGTTTTTCAGAAGGGGGCTTGCGATGAAACATCGCTCCATCCATTGGCGCGTGTTTATTCCTGTAACGCTGATTATGCTAGTTCTGGTCTTTGCGGCGCATGCACAGTCCGGATCTGGTTGGACAGCGCAATACTTCAATAATCCCAGCCTGTTAGGGACACCTGTCTTTACAGAGACCGCGCCAAGCGGCATCAACTTCAACTGGGGGCTTGGCTCACCGAATCCGGTTGTTCCGGTGGATCAGTTTTCGGCGCGGTTTAGCTCCGTTCAAAGCTTCAATCAGGGTACCTATGAATTTGTAGTAACCTCTGATGATGGTATACGGTTGATCATTGACAATGTGCTGGTCATTGACCAGTTCATCGGCAGACCGCTGACCACAGATCGCGTACAGGTGGCCTTGACGGCAGGCGTGCATACCATCACTTTAGAGTATCTGGAAACAATTGATACGGCGGCGGTACAGCTTCAATGGTTTCAGGTATCAGGGGTAACACCTACCTCGCCGTTTCCCGGTGGGGGAATCATCGTTACCCCATTTGGCACACCGGCCGTAGCTACGCCGGGATATACCGGCCCGCTAGCCACGGTATCCGGCGTTCGCGGTTTGGCGCTGCGTACTGGCCCGTATACCGGAGCCTCGTTCATCACCACACTTCCGGGCGATACGTCCTATCCGGTGCTGGCACGCAATCAAGATGAGGGCATCTACAACTGGTATTACCTACAGGTTGGAGATCGCTTCGGGTGGGCTTCGGGACGCTATCTCCAGTTGAATGTGCCATTTGAAAGTCTGCCGCTGCGGGGCAGTATCTTTGATGAAATTGATGGCGCGCCAAACCGCAACGCTATCGCCATTCCGCGCGCGGTGATGCACCTACGCCTTCGCCCCAGCACCCGAACTCCGATTATCGGGCGCGTACCGTGGGGGCAAACAGTGGAGTTAATTGGACGAACCGTGCAAGCGGGCGAAAACCGTTGGCTACAGGTGCGCTATGAGGGTATGGTCGGATGGATTTCCGCCCCGTGGGTCACTATTCAGGGCGAAATCTTCTCAGTGCCGATACGCTAAGGCGCTTCGCAGCACAGAATCACAACTTCGGGGCGAGCCATCGGGTCGCCCCTTTTTTGTTGAGGCATAGAGAAGGGCTTCCGGATGATGGCCGACTCATATTTCGCACACATTCGCCATTTACTCGAGGTTTGCGAAGAACGTAACCGCGAGGCGCTAGCACAAAGCGCCACCCTAATAGCCGATTCGCTCGCACGCGGGGAACTACTGCATACTTTCGGCACCGGGCATGGGGCGCTGCTGACCATCGAGTTATTTCATCGCGCAGGCGGGCTGGCGCAGGTCGATCCGATCATTGATGACAATTTAACGCTGCATCACAATGCTCGCAGCGCCACACTTTTTGAGCGCCTGCCCGGATATGCGGCGGGGATACTGGCAGGGCGCGAGCTTAAGGCGGGCGAGGTGATCATCATTTTCTCGAACAGCGGGCGGAATGCCGTGCCTGTGGAAATGGCAATACTAGCGCACGAAAAGGGGCTGCACGTCATCGCTATTACCTCGTTGGCGCACTCTCAAAGCCAGCGATCACGACATCCTTCTGGCAAAAAGCTTTACGAGATCGCGGATATTGTGCTGGATAACTGCGCGCCGCCGGGCGATTCATCTATACATCTTGAAGGGTTAAACGAGGCCGTTGGCGGCGTTTCAACAGTTACCGGCGCAGCAATGCTGCATGCGCTGACGACTCAAGTATGCGAACGACTTCTGGCGCAAGGGATCACGCCGCCGGTCTGGATCAGCTCAAATCTGGATGAGGGCGATGCACACAATGAAAAACTGCAAGAACGCTATGTCTCAAGGATCAGGAGTATGTAGCAAACAGGGCATGCCCTACCTAATCTAATGATTGAAGTTCGTCCAAAAGCACGTAGCCACGCCGGATCGCATGCAGGGCGGCTGTGCTGCGATCTTTAGCATCTAGTTTATTCATCGCGTTTGCCAGCAGCTCAATCACGTCAATCAGCGGAATCCTTAGGCGACGGGCAATCGTGTCGTTATCATAACCAGCGGCCACATATAGCATAAGCTTACGTTCATCATCATTTAAGGGCGCAACCGGTGAGCGCAGCGTTCCAGTAATCACTCGCTCGGCTACCCCGGAACCCAATACCATACTGCCCTGCGCTACCTTTAGAATTGCATCCATCAAATCGTCATCATCTGCGGATTTCAACAGGTAGCCATGTGCGCCCATTTTTAGCGCCTGCATAATGTAAAATTCTTCATCACGCCCGGTCAGTACGAGTATCTTCGTGGCGGGAATCTGTGCGCGCAGTTCTGGCAAAATATCCAGCCCGCCGCGCCGGGGCATGTTCAAATCGAGCAAAATGACATCCGGTTGCAAATCAAGCGCCTTCTCCAGCGCGACAACGCCATCTGCCGCCTCGCCCACCACATTAAACTCGCCGTTTTCAGATAAAAAGCTGGCTAGTGATTTACGCAAAATGGTGTGATCATCCGCCAGCATAATACGCAAAGTTGCCCGAACCGAAGGCGTGGGCTGAGTTGTGCGTAGGCCGCGATCTTCTGTTCCCCCCGAAGCGCTGCTTTCACGCGCATATACTACGTCCAGCGCAGCAGCCATCATTTCCGCAGTTTGATAGCGCCGCGCCGGATTTTTCTCCAGCGCCTTGAGGATAACTG
>DAOTUZ010000058.1:0-8321 GCA_034437295.1 Anaerolineae bacterium
GTCATTTGGCTGTAGGGGAACAAAATTGAAGTAAGGTTTAGTAACCAGCTCATGAAAGATTTGGCTGAAATCTTCGAACCAGCCCCACTTTTGATTGGAATAATAAAATTCTGCCACAGTGATGGCGGAAATGATAAGCTGGGTTTCACCACGTTCAGCAGCGCTGAATATTTCGCGGGCGACTGCCGTCAGTTTATTCGGCGCTGCCAGATACCAGATGAGCGCATTTGTATCAACCACATAGACGGACTCAATTGCTGGAGAGTTCGTCAAGGTCTTGCTCCCATTCGCTGCCAATATCGCTTAAGTAAGCGTTTAATTCCGCGTCTGAAACATTAATATCAGGGCGCGCATATTTGCCAGCTAAACTTTCGACGCTGGTAAATGCCCCTGCTTCGCGCAGTGCCGCTAATTCAGCAACAATACGCTCGCGGGTAAGCGGAACCGATTGCGCCGCAACATCACGTTGCAATACGTAAATTAAAGCCGTCTTTTCTTCAGGGCTAAGCTGCTGTGCTGCTTCAACAATCGCTTCTAAACTGACGGCGACCATCTGCAATGTCCCCATTCATCGTGACTCTATTATAGCGCATCACATCCCGCCTACCGCCGCCCGCACGTTTTCCGCCAGATAAATCAGAATCCCCCTCAAACGCTCCCGCCAAAGCTCCGGCGTGGTTCGCAGTTCTACGGCCACGCGGGTCACAGTCACATCCTTGCCTATCCGCAGTTCCAGCAAATCGCGGTTGATCTCCACCAGATATGGCAGTCGTATTTCAAACTTGTCGCCGCGTTTGACCACCGCCGTTGCGCTGGCCGCCTGTGCCAGCAGCTTGATCTCAATCTGATACAGCAGTCCTTCTACCGCCGTCGGCAGCGCCCCAAAGCGATCCATCAGTTCAGCCCGTAATGCCGCCACCTCATCAACTGTCGAAAGCCCGCCAATCCGCCGATAAAGCTGAAGCCGCAGCGAAATTTCCGGTATCCAGTCCGCCGGCAAATAGGCCGCAATCGGCAGGTCAATCAGCACCACGCTCTGGCTGATCGGCGGGGCTGGCGGCTGTTCTTCCTTCGCCTCATGCTTGCGCTCATGCTTCAACTGGCGTACTGCCTGCGCCAGCATTTGCGTGTACAAATGCAGCCCAATCGCCGCAATTTGCCCGCTTTGCCGCGTGCTTAAAATATCACCTGCGCCCCGTAATTCCAGATCGCGCATGGCGATCTGAAAGCCGCTGCCCAGATCGGTATATTCCGCCAGCGTTTGCAGCCGTTGATGCGCTTCTTCGGTCAGTCTGCTGCCCGGTGGGTGGAAGAAATAGGCGTAAGCCTGCTGCGCCCCGCGCCCCACGCGCCCCCGAAGCTGATAAAGCTGCGCCAGCCCGAACCAGTCGGCGCGGTCAATGATCAGCGTGTTAGCGTTGGGAATATCCAGCCCACTTTCGATGATCGAAGTTGAGAGCAAAATGTCAAATTCGCCGTTGCCGAATTGTTCCATCACCGCTTCTAGCAGACGCTCATCCATCTGCCCATGACCGATCACCACCCGCGCTTCCGGCACAATCTTTTCCAGGTGTTCGCGCACACTCTGTATCGTTTGCACCCGATTATGCACGACAAACACCTGTCCGCCGCGCTCCATCTCTCGTAAAACGGCCTGCCGTATCAGCCGATCATCGCTCACCCCAACATGCGTGATCACCGGCAGGCGTTCTTCTGGCGGCGTTTGCACCATGCTGATGTCGCGCACGCCCCCTAAGCTCATATACAGTGTGCGCGGAATCGGCGTAGCCGTCAGCGTCAGCACGTCTACCATCGTGCGCAGGCGCTTAAAATGTTCCTTGTGTTTCACGCCGAATCGCTGTTCTTCGTCAATCACCGCCATACCCAGATTCTTGAAGGTCACATCGTCGGCTAATAAACGATGTGTACCCACCACGATATCAATATCGCCTTCCCGAATCTGCTTCAAAATCTGGCGCTGGTGTTCCGGCGAGCGAAAGCGTGAGAGCATCTCCACTTTGACCGGAAACGCCGCCAATCGCCGGCTGAAATTCTCGTAATGCTGCTGTGCTAAAATCGTCGTTGGCACTAGAAACGCCGCCTGTTTGCCATCCATCACCGCTTTGAAGGCTGCGCGTAGGGCAACTTCTGTCTTGCCATAGCCCACGTCCCCGCAGATCAGGCGATCCATCGGCTGCGGGCGCTCCATATCTTCTTTGATCGAGCGTACCGCCTTCAACTGATCTTCGGTTTCTACATACGGGAATGAGGCTTCCAACTCATGCTGCCACGGCGTATCTGGTGAATACGGGGCGCGTTCCACCGCCGCCCGTGAGGCGTATAAATCCAGCAGTTCACGGGCTTCTTCTTCGGCGGCTTTCTGCGCCTTACTCTTGATGCGAATCCAGTCCGCCTGACCGAGCTTGTTCAGCGATGGCGGCTTATCATCTGGCCCCACATAGCGCGTCAGCCGGTCAGCCTGATGGATCGGCACGAACAGCGCATCAGTTCCCGCGTACTCAATCAGCAGGTATTCACGCTCTACGCCTTCCAGCGTGCGCCGGCGCATCCCCGCGAACCGCCCCACGCCGTAATCGCTGTGTACCACAAAATCGCCTTCGCGCAGGTCTGCATAGGCATTTTCCGGCGTGCGGCCTTTTTTCGGCGTCTGCCGGCGGCGGGGTTCAGGCCGGCTCCATCCGAAGATTTCGGCGTCCGTCAGCAGGTGGGTTTCCCCTTCGCCGGTACGCAGTCGCCAGCCTTCATGCAGCACCCCCTCAACGAAAGTGATTGAGCGTGGATGCGGCGGCACGGGGATAGTATCGGCTTCTTCAACCGGCGCGTTTTCCTGTTCTCGCCAAATTTCGCTGAGGCGTGCGGCTTGTGCGGTCACGACAACCGAACGATCCCCCGCGCTTCGCAGTTCACGTAGGCGGGTGAGCAGTAATTTCAACTGCCCGCCGAAGCGGTTTTCAGGCGAAAGCAGGCTGCGAAATTCGCCCTCCAGCGTCTCATCACCGAGCGCATTTCCCATATAAACCACAGGCCGGTTTTTGAACGCCGGCTCCAGCGCCCCCCACCCCAAATAAGGCAGAGGCATATCCGGCGGCAGTATCCCGCTGGCAAGTTTCTCGCCCCGCGCTTTTTCGGCGGCCTCTTCAATGCCGGTGATGGTATCCCGCAGGTCGCCGCCATCTTCCAGCACGATCAGCGCATCTTGCGGCGCATAATCCAGCAGGTTCACCGGATACGGGTACAGGTAGGGCAGGTAATATTCAAGGAAGGGGAAGCCTGCCCCCGATGCCAGCGACTGTTGATCCGGGCGTGGGCTGGTCATGTCGGCTTCAGATAAGCCCGTGAACCACGCCTGTAAATGCCTGGCGACGTTTGGCGCATTTTCCGGCAGGGCTTCCCGCGCTGGCGTGATCATCACCGAGTCCAGTCGCCCCGTTGTGCGCTGTGTGATCGGGTCAAACAGGCGCAGGCTGTCAATTTCATCGTCAAAAAACTCGATACGCACGGGCTGGTTGAGGGCTGGCGGAAAGACATCCAGAATGCCGCCGCGCCGGGCAAATGTACCCGCTTCCAGCACCATCGTTTCCGGCTCATACCCCCCCTGCACCCAACCGGCGATCAGCTTTTCGATGCTGTGCCGCTGCCCAACTTTCAGCGTTTGCGTGGCTTTGCGGAAGCTGTTCACCGGCATCGTGCGCTGCATCAACGCCCGCGCCGAAGTGACGATCAGCGGGTTTTCTTCCCCTCTCTTCGCTTGCGTGGGAGAGGGGGTAAGGGGGTGAGGGCTATCATCCATCAGCGCGGCTAAAGTTTCAATACGCGCGCGGGTGGGAACATCCCCCCACGCCGAACGCTCATAGAAAAGCGGCGCCGGTTCAGCGAAGCGCAGCACCCGCCGATCTGGCAGCCATACCGGCATCTGTTCGGCGGTGTTGTAAGCGCGGTCTACCCGTGCGGTCACGTAAATGACGGGCGTAGGCCATTCCCGCGCCAGCGCCGCCAGCACAAACGGGCGCGCAGATCGCAGCACGCCAAGCGAAGCCGCTGCCGCCATATCCCCATTTTTTAACCGGCGCATGAGCGTGCGAAAGGCACTTGATTCAGAGAGTAGGTCAAGCAGGCCGGAAAGGTTCATCTTTACACCCGTCGCATTTGACTATAGGCACGCAAAACGCGGATTCGGCAGAGAATGCCGTCCGTAAATGAAGTGTTATTCAATGATGCGGGCAGGCGTGGTATAGGCCGTGCCTGCATCCTACTTAATGATTGTACCGTCAAAAGTGTGCCGGTATTCTAGTTTTCTTCACTAGGCGCGGCGGGCAGCGGCTTTTCCGGTTTCTGCGGGCGCAGGCTTTCTACCGGGCCATTATAGCGGGACATCGCCAGCCCAATGCCGTCAGTTAGCCATAATTCGATTGCCAACACCGCGCGATCCATCACTTCCGCCGCTAGAATTTCATCATCGCCCTTGAACTGAGAGAGGACGTACTCGGCGGGATCCATGCGCCCCGGCGGGCGGCCAATCCCCAGCCGAACCCGCGCCACTTCCTGCGTGCCTAATCGCTGCAAAATATGCTTGAGGCCGTTCTGGCCGCCGCTGCTGCCTTCCTGCCGGATGCGCAGCGTGCCGAGTGGAATGTCCAGATCGTCAGCCGTCACAAGGATACGTTCCGGCGGAATTTTGTAGAAATTGGCAATCGGCCCCACCGAATCGCCGCTCACGTTCATAAACGTCTGCGGCTTGGCCAGCAGCACCCGCTGACCGGCAATCATCCCTGAAGTGACCTGCGCCTTATGCTCAATTTTGCCGAAACTGAGGCCGTGTTTGCCCGCCAGCCGCTCAACTGTTTTGAAGCCGATATTATGGCGGGTGTTTTCGTAGCGCGGGCCGGGGTTGCCCAGCCCGACAATCAGGTATAGATCAGCCATCATTTCCTCACAGAGTCGGCTTCATTATAGCAGGGAGTGAAAGGTAACTTGAACCCGCCTGCGCCTAGTAATGCTAATCTCCAAGCGTCTCTGTTGGACGCGCCGCTTCGGCTGAACGCTCAAACTGCGTCTCGTAAAGATGGGCATACAGGCCGTCTTTTTTCAGCAGTTCGGCGTGAGTGCCGCGTTCCACAATCCGCCCGCGATCCATGACCAGAATCACATCGGCGGCGAGAATCGTGCTGAGGCGGTGGGCGATCACAATGCTGGTACGGTTCGCCATAATCCGTTCCAGCGCCTCTTGAATTAACGCCTCACTCTGGCTGTCAAGGTGGCTGGTGGCTTCGTCTAAGACCAGAATACGCGGGTCTTTGAGGATCACGCGGGCGATGGCTAGGCGCTGCTTTTCGCCGCCGCTTAAGCGATAGCCGCGCTCGCCAACGATGGTGTTATAGCCGTCAGGCATGCCCATGATGAAATCGTGGATGTTTGCGGCTTTGGCGGCGGCCACCAGTTCGGCATCGGTGGCGTCCAGCCGGGCATACAGCAAATTTGTGCGGATCGTATCATGAAACAGGTAGGTTTCCTGCGTCACCATGCCGATATTTTCAGAGAGCGATTCAAGCTGCACATCGCGTAAATCATGCCCGTCAATTCGGATGCGCCCGCTGCTAGGGTCATAGAGGCGGGGGATCAGATAGGTCATGGTGGTTTTGCCGGCGCCGCTGGGGCCAACCAAGGCGGCAAGCTGTCCGGGGTGAATCTCAAAAGTGATGCCTTCGAGCGCAGTTTCACGGGCTTGATGCGTGGGGGCAGCTTCAGCGCCATTTTCGCCTCTAGGCCGCGCCGCGCCGCCTGAGCCACCCGAAAGCACGGCAGTCACATTATCAATGCGCCCGTAGCGCCGAACTTCGGTGAGCAGACCTTCAGGATCGGCCTCATATTTGAACGTGACATCCTCAAAAGTGAGCGCGCCCCGCACCTCATTCAGCACCAGCGCATCCGGCTTTTCAGCGATTTCAACCGGTAGGTCGATGATTTCAAAGACGCGCTCAAAGCTGACCATCGACGTTGAGAACTCTACCGGAACATTGACCAAATATTGCAGCGGGCTGTAAAGCTGCCCCAAATAGGCGGAAAAAGCCACAATCGTGCCGATGCTGAAGGCGCCGGCCAGCACCAAATGCCCGCCCATCCAGTACACCAGCGCGCTGCCGATCACGCCGGTTAAGCCCAGCACCGCCCAGAATTGGCTGCCTAAAACAGCGCGCTGAATGCCAATATCGCGCACGCGGGAAGCCCGTTCGCCAAAACGCTGGGTTTCCAGTTCAGTTCGCCCGAACAGCTTGACCAGCAGCGCCCCGCTGATATTCAGGGTTTCACCGACCATCGCGTTCATCTGGGCGTTGATATCCATCTGCTCACGGGCAATCTGGCGAAGATGCTTGCCGACGCGCCGCGCCACAATGATGAGGATGGGAAGCACGGCCACCCCGATAATTGTCAGCCGCCATTCCAGCGAAAGCATGACGATCAGCGTGGCAATGACGGTGAAGGTGTTGGTGACTGCGCCAATTAAGGTGTCAGTGATCGCGGTTTGGGCGTTCACAACGTCGTTATTGAGGCGGCTCATCAGCTCGCCAGACTTGGTATGGGTGAAGAATCGCAGCGACATGCGCTGTAAATGGGCGTAAAGCTGGCAGCGCAGGCGATAGATGACGCCTTCGCCAACGGCGGATTCAAGGCGGCGAATGATGATGCCGATGATGCTGCTGAATAAGGGGATTGCCACCAACCCCAACGCCAAAATGTTCAGTTGTTCGGCGTTACCCTGAGGCAAGGTTACGTCAATAAGTTGGCGGAAAATTAGCGGGGTGAGCAGGCCGATCACCGTTTGGATCAGGATTAAGATGAGGACGACGACGATCTTTTTACGGTAAGGTTGGGCGTAAGCCAGCACCCTGCGTACTAACTGCCATGAAATGTTCGCTTTGGCTTCGGCTTCAGAGCCGGGGTATGCGTAGCGCCACATGTGTCTGCTCACTTATTCAAATATCTTTCATAACATGAAATCTGCCGGGGATAATGTGAAGTGTAGTGGATGGCGGGGGTAATGTCTGCTGGTCAAATGGGTAGGGTAGCCCCCTAAAAGCCCGCCCGTTACGCGGGAGTGGTGGCTTCAACTGGCGAACCGGAAATGGTGAAGGGGATGGGTGAGCCGTAAGGCGATCCGTTCAGGTCGAATTGAACTGCCCAGTTTCCGGGGCTGAAACTGACATCACCGGCGGGCATATAGAACCAGATGCATCCTTCAGGAATGTTAAATGAGGGTGACCATGTATAGAAGATTTGCTCAACACCTTCCCGCAGGAAATGGGCGGTAATTTGCGCGCCAGCGGAAAGATTTACGGCTGTGGCGACGACATAAACGCCTGAAGCCGTCGTTGGAAAATCGCTGACAACGCTGGATGCGCAGTCATTTGCGCCAACGCCGGAAGCCGTGACGATATTGGTGAGTGTGGGTAGGGTTGGATCGGTTGTGAGGGTTGGCACAGGCGTAAAATCTGCCGGATTGACGATGGTGCTGTTCCCTTGAGCGCCCCCCTCACCAACGATGGTCGGCTGAATGACCGGCACGACGATGCCCAGATCGTTTGAGCCGCCAATTTGAGGCTGTGTTTGCTGCGAATCGCCTGATTCAGGGGGCATGGGCGTGATGAAACGGGTATCTATGAAGGGGGTGCCAAGGGCTAACATGGTGGCGGCAATACTGGTGGTTTGAATACGGGCACGGCCAACGGCGGTGAGCGCCGATTCCAGAGTGATGGCATAACGCTGTGATTGGGGGGTGGCAGTTTGCGCGGCAAGGGCGACGGAAGTTCCGCGGGTATCGCGTTCGGCTTGCAGGGTTTGCTGGGAGGCTTCAGGCGCGAACATATTACAGCCTGCCAGCAGCAGCGCCATGATCAAGAGGGAAAAGGTGATTCTGGTCATATTGGCGACAGGTTTTGCGGCCTATTGAAAACCGACGATAAGGCCAAGTGTAGCAGAGGTGAAGTGAACGATCTAGCCGAAGAAAGACGAACGCCGCAAAAAGATGCGGCGTTCAAAGGTGGAGGTGCGCGGTACTGCCCCGCGGTCCGATAAGAGGTGAGACAATGCCTCTACAGGTTTAGTTAGCTGTTGTCTTTCGGCGTATGTAGCCCCGCCAACACGGTACGCATGCGCCTAAGCAGATGAGTCTTTGACAACGTTTATCGGCGTGACGCTGTCGCACTCTACCTTTGATGACGCCCGCTTACGATTCCGGGTAGAGACGGAACCGGCGAACGGTTGGGCTACTATGGCCCAACACCTAGCTCAACCGCGATTAAGCG
>DAOTUZ010000059.1:0-12776 GCA_034437295.1 Anaerolineae bacterium
ACGGGATATCTTCCCAGGCTTCTACCCGCTTCGATCCGCAGAGGATATTGAAACCGCGACGAGTCTAGGGAGTGCATCAGGGCTATCAAGAGCTTCTACCCGCTTCGATCCGCAGAGGATATTGAAACTGAAGAAACAAGTTTTGACGCGGCAGCTTGTCGTACGCTTCTACCCGCTTCGATCCGCAGAGGATATTGAAACGACTGGGAGCGGGTGCAGCACGGTGTACGGCTTTTTGCTTCTACCCGCTTCGATCCGCAGAGGATATTGAAACATTGTTCAGATTGCGAAGATGAATCTACTTGGTGTCGCTTCTACCCGCTTCGATCCGCAGAGGATATTGAAACTATCGGGGTTTTCGGGATTGTCGCAAGGTTCAGACGCGCTTCTACCCGCTTCGATCCGCAGAGGATATTGAAACATCACGGCGGCTCCCGTTGCCCCCGCGTAGCTTATCGCTTCTACCCGCTTCGATCCGCAGAGGATATTGAAACCTAGACGGTTTGAAATACCACGCGCCGCGTTCAGACGCTTCTACCCGCTTCGATCCGCAGAGGATATTGAAACCCGGTAGCTTGTCAGGCAGCGACATGATCCACCCGCAGCTTCTACCCGCTTCGATCCGCAGAGGATATTGAAACTCGGGTGCGTGTGACGGGTCTCAGTTCCGGCGCGCGCTTCTACCCGCTTCGATCCGCAGAGGATATTGAAATGCCCGGCCTCAACGGCATTGAGGCGACGCGCCAGATTCTGCGAACCAGCCCGCACAGGATCATAATCGTACTAACCATGTTTCAGGATGATGATACCGTTTTTGCCCCGATGCACATCGGGGCGTGGGGTTATGTATTGAACGGCACTGATCAGGCTGTGCTGCTGCGGGCAGTGCGGGCGGTAGCCAATGGCGAGTCACTATTTAGCCCCAAAATCGCTGCTCGCCTGATGCAGTTCTTTGCCAGTTTAGAGCCAGTTTCTCGATCAGAGCTTTTCCCGGAACTACTGGAACGGGAACGGGAAATTTTGCCCTACATTGCCGATGGGCAGACGAACGCTGAAATTGCCGGCAAACTGGTCATCAGCATAAAAACGGTACACAATCATGTATCCAATATATTCAGCAAGTTGGGGGTTGCTAACCGGGCGCAAGCCGCCATTCACACGCGCGAAGCAGGTCTGGGCGGTTCTGCCTCAACGTCTTGAGACCGCGACTTTGAAGAATAAGGCTCCATGCGGGGAAAGCAATTGAGCGTACAAATCACGAGTCAGAAAGCTGGCAAAACCGGCCTTATCCAAACTTTCTTCCGTATTCTGCTGGGGCTTACGCTACTTTATACAGGCACAGCCCATCTGACCTGGGCACGGGTTGATTTCCTGGCGCAGGTGCCCAAATGGCTGCCTCTCGATGGTGATCTGGTTGTGGTATTGTCCGGTATTGTTGAGTTGATACTTGGCGTGTCGTTGATTTTTCTACACCCCTACCGTGCAGTGGTAGGCTGGGTGACCGCAGCGTTTTTTGTGATCATATTTACTGGGAACATCTCACAATTTATTGACCGTGTTGACGGCTTTGGGATGAATACTGATACCGCGCGCGGTATCAGATTGCTGTTTCAACCAGTGCTTATAGCCTGGGCGTTATGGTCAACCGGCGCGTGGCAAGCATGGTGGAACAGCAGGAAAACCCGCAAATCATAAACTGCATATTTCTTTTGTAGCGCAAAGTAACCAAAGATAAGCGTTAAATAGTGATGAGCAGCAATTTCGCGAACATTCTCCGCCTTATGCAACAACACCGCAGTGCTTAACGCTCGCAAAAGTTCCTCACGGTCAAATGAATGAGCAATAATTTTATTAAACGCCCAATGCACCCTCATCATTCTAAGGACACGTCCCCATAAATGAGGACATATCTGGGACACAATAAGGACACCGCTCCATCTAATTTAGTGATAATCTGAAATCAGTTTCAAATGCAGCACATCAGTCAGCAAATCCAGTAACAAATTATTCAGAACTAAACCCAAATGATTGACGTAAGCCCGATGGCTTACTGCGTCTATTGACGCGCCTAATTTCCAGAAGGGGTTTTGACATGACCGCAGCAGCGCTCTCTGGCTCAATTAATCCTCTCGCCCAAGGTTTTTTGCTGTGCGCCAGCATCATTGTCGCCTTTGGCCCTCAAAACCTCTTCATCCTGCGTCAAGGGCTGCGAAAGCACCACCTGTTTGCGACAGCCCTATTCAGTACATTGGCAGATATCGTCCTAATTACGGTAGGGGTTGGCGGCCTAAGCGCGCTAATTTCAACCAGCAGCATCATCCATACACTTATCAGCGTTGCCGGCGTAGCCTTCCTATCCTGGTGCGGTGTTCGTGCCTTGATAAACGCATGGCACCCCGCGTCATCAACAGTTGTTCAAACGACGCCGCAGGCAGCCTCAAAGAGCTTGCAGGCTACAATTTTAATAACACTTAGTTTTTCATTCCTGAATCCATCCGCTTACGTGGATACCCTGATGATTATCGGTTCAAAAAGCCTTTTGTTCGCCAGTGATCAGCGGATTGTTTTTGCAGCCGGCGCGGTACTGGCATCAACGTTCTGGTTTTTCGCCCTAACCTACGGCGCCAGCAAATTGTCCTTGATCTTCCGCTCTCAAATTGCATGGCGCGTACTGGATGTCGCCAGTGGCTGCATCATGCTAGGTATCGCAATGACCATTCTCGCAGCTTCCAGTGGCCTTGCATAACTTATTCAATGCCGGCTTGTCTGGCTCTTTCAGCAGCTTCTAACCGGTCACTGACTGCTAATTTCTTCAATACCTGTGACACGTAGTTTCGCACCGTCTTAGGGGATAAAAACAGCTTTTCAGAGATGGTCGGGTTGTCATCTCCGGCGGCAATCAGTACCAGTATGTCGTGTTCCCGTGCACTCAATTTCGGAAGTTGAATTGTTGATGCAGCCGGTAACGTTTCAGCCCGTGTAAAGCTTTGGATGATGTACCCTGCAACGCGGGGGCTAAAAACGGCTCCACCTGCCGCCGCAACACGCAGCGTTTGCATCATCTCATGATGTTTAATTCCCTTTAATATGTAGCCAGATGCTCCGGCGCGCATAGCCGCAAACACGGATTTGTCATCTTCAAACATGGTCAGCATGAGCACCGTCATATCGGGAAATTGGTCTTTAATACGCCGCGTAACTTCAATGCCGTTTTCACCGGGCATGTGAATATCCATCAGAATCAAATCCGGTTGCAGCCCCGCCAGCTGCTCAATCACATCCTCCCCTGACTCGGCTTCACCCACCAGCGCCATATCATCAGTTGCCTCGATCAACATGCGCAGTCCGTCTCGAAAAATCTCGTGATCATCAACAACAAAAATACGGATCATTAACTAGAATCCTTGGCTAACTCCGGCGCTGACAACAGCGGGATTGCAACAGATAGATGAGTTCCACGTAACGTTGCCGGGGTTATCGTGAACACCCCACCAAGTTCTTCGGCACGTTCGCGTATAGAGGTTAGTCCAACGCCTGCCTTATAGTCAGCGGCAATCCCTACCCCATTATCAACAATATCTATGTTGAGTATGTTTTCCTTCGTAGCAAGATTCACATCGCAATGAGTTGCCTGCGAATGCTTGACTACGTTATCAATGGATGTTTGCATAATGCGAAACGCCGCCACCTCAACCGCTGCCGTCAGCTGCGGCAGTTGTGCTGGCAGATTCAGTTCAATCTCCAGTGCGCCTTCAAGCCGATTAACGAAATCCTGGATCGCGCCAATCAATCCAAATTGATCGAGCATCGGCGGTCTTAGCTCATACACAAGCTGGCGGATGTTAGTAAGCGTTCCTTCAATTCCGTTTTGGAGATCGTCCAGTATGCTGGCCGTTTTTTCAGGATTCTTGTGCAGCGTTTGCTGCGCAGCACCTACTCGGAACATCTGGGCGGCAAGTGTCGGCCCTAGCCCGTCGTGAAGATCGCGGCGCAAACGGCGGCGTTCCTCTTCACGCGCTGTCACAATTTTCTGGCGTGAAATCTGCAACTCATGATTTAAACGTACTTGCTCATCGGCAAAGCGCCGGTATCTCTCCAACAGGCCGTGATAAAAAGCATTGGTATAGCGCAGGATAAAAACCATGATCAGCATCAGAATAACAAATTTTATTGAGGTGAATTGGGCGGAATAATTCAATAACGGAGCGACCGGATCGCCAATAATGTCCCGGTATAAAACCCAAACGAGCGTAACCACTATCAGGCCAAAAGTGATAAACATCCAGCGCCGCCACCCGTAAAGCAGCGCAAGAAAAATGGCGACCAGCAGCGCGATGTCGCCAAAACCCCGCGTTCCGCCATACAAAATCAGTACCGGCGGAACTGCGAGTTGTATGCACAGAACGTAGATACCTTGAGTAAGATGGGCATATCTCGATTTTCGGAAATAGAGATTTGCAACTGCAATCGCGTTCAAACTAACAAGAATCACCACCGAAAGCGGCGGCGTGGGATCGTTCATAATAAGGCGCGCAACAAACGTGAGCGCCAGAATGATGATCGTTGTCCCCATCAGCCCAACCCACAATTGACCGCGCAGCCGGTCAATATCATCACTATGCAGGTCCGAAGTACCAAAATCATGTCCGACACCGGAAATTTGGGGCATCTCTCGGGGGGGCGCAGCCATATTTCACCTCTGTCCGCTAATTAACTAGAGTGCCGGTCATTGATGTAAGCGAATGACTTGTGAAAGAGAGATTAACCCTACAATATCATTGAAGGCTTCCTTTGACGAGAATACTGGAAAGGCGCTTCGCTGTCCATGAGACCAACGACGAGGGCATCTGATCTAGCCCCGATTTAATAGCGTAACAGCAGCTCAAGCAAATAGTTTAATATGTCGCATTTCCTCTCTGCTGCGCTTGCCTTAATCCCTAAAACACGTGCCGGGGCGCTTCGAGAACGGGTCGAAACCCCGGTAGAATCATTATAAATGACCTAGCTTATCGCATACCCTCACCAGCCGGATAAATAATCGTATCACCCTCCACTTTTGCAAATGAAGTAAGCTTATGTGGCGTGCAGCTGCTTTCGCTGATAATGTCTTCAACCGCAATCCCCCTGATCACCAGCGCATCGCCAATCAGCGAACGGTGGCATCGCCACGGCACCGTCTCAGCACACATAATCACCGTCTGCGACTCAGCGGCAAGCGTGATCAGTTTCTCTACGCTTTCTTCAAATTCCGGGGTCTGCATATAATCTGCATAGCCGCGAAACGACTTGTTTTTCCAGCCCGTGTTTATCGAGTCGGGTGTGGTAGGCCGCAGCCCGCCAAGCCCCTCGAACCGCAAATAGGTAATCCCGCTCTCGCCTAATCGCTTCCGCAGCACGTCTTCGCCGTACTGCGGGTTATAGCGCGATTTAGCGATCTTCCGAACATCAACCACTGTTTCAATCGCGTAGGTTTTCATCAGCGCAATAAAGGCTTCTAGTGGTCTGGTCGAATGACCAATCGTGTAAATCAGCGTTTTCATCCCGTCGCCTTCCTACGAATCAGCCTTAGTTTCAGGCATGCCTTTGAGAGAACAAAGTAACCCCGCAGAACCTCCACCCCACGCGCCGTAGGGGTAACTTATCGCCCTTTCCCAAAACACAACCCAAAACTCGCCCTAATGATCAGCCCCCTTCCTTCTCATCAGCCTACTTCTGGTAGCGCACCAATGCCGCCGCCCACAACTGCTGAATGTCCGCGTCCGTATCGGCGCCGCCAGTATTCAGGGTGCTAACGTCATTTTCTTCAATGATCCGCATCGTTTTCTGGGCAGCGCCACTCGTATGCACCGCAATACGCTGGAAAATGGCATTTCCGATCAACACATGCCCCAGATCGTTCAAGTGGCAGGCGTCAGGGTGAAGCACCCAATCCGCCCCGCCCAGCACCGCCTGTGCATCCACAAACAACGCCTTACACTTCTGTGCGACAAGGCGAACAGCTACGTTAAATACGGCCGGCGTATCCGGTGTCCATTTCGTCCAGATCGGGCGCGTCGCCGGATCATTCCCGCCCCTTCCATAAATCTGATGATAAATGCCCACCAGCACAATCAGAGCATCGGTCTGCGCCTGAATGTCAGTGACAATCGCCGTTAGGTCTTCCATATATTCCTGTACCGGCATACCCGAACGCATATCGTTGGTGCCTTCAGCGATGATCACCAAATCAGGGCGCAGTTCAAGGCAATGTTGTTGATAACGTTCGATTAGGCTTGGCTTAGCCGACTGCGTATAGCCCGGGCAGCGGGGCGAAATCACGCTGGCCGGCAGCCCCCGGTTGAAAACAGTCAGCGGCTCATCCTGAAATTTTCGCAGCAGTTGTGCCACCACTTGATTCCACTGGTTGGCCGGTTCATAAGCACACATGCCGTAAGAAATGCTGTCGCCTAAAATCACCATCCGCCCGAATGGCCCACAACCTACAGAAGCCGTCATTTTCATCCTCGCAATGCCATCTGTTGATCGTTGATAAATGAACCCGCTAATCTGGCCTAGCATAACTGCGCGCATGTCTATTATTTCGCCAACCGCTAATAGCATCCGTATTGGCGTCACCACCCTCAAGTTGTATAGTTGCCGTTCTGCTGTCGATCATCGGAAATACGCTTCATGCAAAATTACCGCCGTTCAGCCCAACCGCTGTTACCCGAACAAGCCGGCGCAACTATGCCCGGCGAGTATAACATGTACCCCACGCATCACTTACAGGGCGGCGAAATTGACCGCGGCTTTGACCGCTTAGCCCGCCAGCTTTCTAAGCACTCGCATATCGCCATTGATGGCTTTGTCGGGGTACTCTGGGATGATTTTCAAGCTCGGCTTGATGCATCGTTCCGCCAGCGCGGAATAATTGCCCGTTGGGTTTGGGTAGAAGGCGCGCTTCACCCCCCGGAGGTAGTTGATCGCCTGATTGAGCCTTTTCTCGGCGGCAGCGATCCGCTGTTCGGCAAACGCTTTACCGGCGAGCTGCGCGCCTTCTTTGACCCGAATACCCTCGCCGCTTTAGGCGCACCGCCTGAAGCGAACACCGTCATTTTTTACGGCACCGGCGCGGCGCTGGTCAGGCCAGAGGCTTTTCTGGTCTATCTCGACGTACCCAAAAATGAGATTCAATATCGCGCCCGCGCCGGCAGTATTCGCAATCTCGGCGCAGCGCGGGCTTTCGAGCCGCCCGTCATGTATAAGCGATTCTATTTCATTGACTGGCCGGCGCTTAATCGCCATAAAGCGGCGCTGCTTTCAAAAATTGACCTGTTTGTTGACGCGCAAAATCCCGAAAATCCAGCTTTTATCTCTGGCGGCGCTCTGCGCGGGGCGCTTGCCGAAATCGGCCAGACGTTCTACCGCGTTCGCCCATGGTTTGAACCCGGCCCATGGGGCGGCCAATGGATGAAAACACGCTTTACGGGGCTGGTGAAAGAGGGGATTCCCAACTACGCATGGTCATTTGAAATGATCGCCCCTGAACAGGGTCTCATCCTCGAAAGCGGCGGCAGTATGCTGGAAGTATCCTGCGATCTGCTTCTGTATCACGATCACCATGCCATTCTCGGCCAGCACGCCGAGCGCTTCGGTTTCGAATTCCCGATCCGCTTCGATTTCCTCGACACTTTCAGCGGCGGCAATCTCTCCATCCAATGCCACCCTCGCCCCGCTTATATTCGCGAACATTTTGGTGAAAACTTCACGTAAGACGAAACCTACTATATTCTCGACTCCAAGCCCGACGCTAAAGTCTATATTGGTTTTCAAGAAGATAGCGACCCCCGGCAGTTTCGGTTACAGCTAGAACAAAGTGCCAGCGAAGGCAAGCCTGTTGATATTGATCATCATGTCATGTCATTTCCGGGCGAAAAACATCAATTATTTCTCATCCCTAACGGCACAATTCACGCTTCAGGAACTGACAATCTGGTGCTGGAAATCAGCGCGACGCCTTACCTCTTTACCTTTAAGATGTATGACTGGCTGCGCCTTGACCTCAACGGCAGGCCGCGCACGCTCAATATCCAACGAGCATTCGATAATCTACATCTCGACTATCGCGGCGAACGGGTCAGCCGTGAATTAATCTCGCGCCCCTACGTTCTGGGCGGCGGGCAGGATTGGCAGCTATTTCACCTTCCCACGCATAGATCCCACTTTTACGATGTGCATCGTCTCGAATTTGCCACCTCGGTCACTGTCCACACCGCTGGATCGCCGCATCTTCTCATGTTGGTTGAGGGATCATCCATCATCATCGAAACCATCGGCGGCAAACGCGGGCGGTTCAATTTTGCCGAAACCTTCATCGTGCCAGCCATGGCGGAAACGTATCACTTGATCAATGAAGGCGATACCCCCGTCCGCGTCATCAAAGCCTTCTTGAAACCAGACTGGATCGAACCTGAGGAATAAGTGTGAGCTTACGGCATCAGCCCGTTGTGGCTTTGGATATAGGCGGCAGTTCAGTCAAAAGCGCGCTGCTGAATGCCAGCCAGCCGCTGGCTGCGGAAATTCGCGTTCAGCCGCTAGACAGCAGCGCGAGCGCTGGTCATATTTTGGAGTTCCTCTCCCTCACCGTTCGCTTTCATCTTGAACAATCGGCCGCCGTTCAGGGCGTTGCGCTTGGTTTCCCCGGCCCTTTTGACTACGCGAAAGGCGTCAGCCTGATCGAAGGTGTCAAAAAATTTGACGCCATTCATGGCGTGAACATCGGTGAATCCCTAAGGCGGCTGCTAGGCAAACCAGAACTTCAACTAAGATTCAGAAATGATGCCGAAGCAGCCATCGCCGGCGAAGCAGCTTATGGCGCTGGCCGCGCCTATCGCCGCCTTCTCGGCATCACCCTCGGCACCGGATGTGGTTCGGCATTTATCGTTGATCAGCAGGTCGTGACCACGGGTGCCGGAGTGCCGCCCAACGGTTGGCTCTACCCGCTGTACTTCCGTGATCAACCCGCCGACGAAGTTTTTTCGACGCGGGGTTTATTGGCCCGATTTCAAGAATACCGTCTTGACGTCACCTCTGTCGCTGCGGCAGTTCAATCCGCCAATGCAAATAATCCGTCAGCCATCGAAAGCTTCCGATCTTTCGGGGATGATCTCGGGGCGTTTCTACAGCCATTCGTCTCCGCTTTTCGCGCTGATGGGGTGCTCATTCTCGGCGGCATCGCGCACGCCTATGATCTTTTCGCCGCGCAAACCCGTCAGCGTTTATCAATTCCTATCTTGAGGGGGAATCTGAACGAGCGCGCCGCACTGTTAGGCGCCGCCGCGCTTTTCTGGGGCTAACCCAATCTGGACAAAGTTTTGAGTGAGCAAAATTGTTGGGTAATCCCGCATCTGCTGGGCTTTCCTTCCCTCATTAAAGACTCATTCATGTGCCTTTACTTTTCTGGATGGTGTTGGTCATGTAACGGCTGATCAGTTCGGGCTGCGCGTTCTGCATCCGCTGTGGCGGCAAACCGCGCATAATTGCGTCCAGATCATCCACTAGTATCTCCCCGATCTCTCGGCAGCCTTCGGCAGTTGCCCCGGCGCGGTGTGCCGAGAGTACCGCCCCCGCCGCCCGGCGAATCGGATGATCCGGCGAAATCGGCTCGGCAGGAAATACGTCAATTGCGGCCTTAAACCGCCCCTCCACCACCAGTTCCGTCAGGGCGTCAAAATCCACCACATGCGCCCGGCTGACCAGTACCAGTACCGCCCCCTGCTGAATCCGCTCAAGACGTTCACGCGAAAGCAGCGCGCGATTTTCAACGCTTGGGGCGGCGAGCACAAAAATCACTTTTGAGGTTTCTAGCAGCGTATCCAGTTCCACTGGCCGAACGCCCAAACTATGAAGATAGCCATCCGTCAGCCACGGATCATAGGCCGAAACCACGCAGCCAAAAGGCGCGATCAACGGGTGCAGCGCGCGGCCAATGCTGCCATAACCAATGAAACCTGCCGGCTTACCATACAGCATAAAGGCGCTTGCATTGCCCGCATGCAGCCACGCTTCGTTTCCCTCTCGCATAGCGCGATCCCCGGCGGCAATATCCCGGCCAGCAGCCAACGCCAACGCCAGCGCCATTTCAGCCACCGAACGGGCAAATGCCGGTGCCGCCGATAAGACCCGGATCCCCTTTACGAAACAATAATCGTAGTTCAAATTGCGCGGGAATCCGCCGGACACCGTAAGCACCGCGCGCAGGTTATCGGCCCGTGCCAGCGCCTCATCGCCATAGCGCCAATCCGCGCAGATCACAGCTGCGGCATCCGGAATCGCTTCGTTGAAGGCATCAGCTGGCATAGGCTCGTCTTTACCCCATACCACCTCAACGATATCATTCAGCCGCGCCCGATCTTGCGCGCTAAAAATTTCGTCCATGCCTCGAAAATGTGGATCAACAATCACCAGCGGCTTGCCGGGCATCAATGCCTTCCTTTATCTGAAATCACCGACCATCAGGGCAAAACTCGCGCCCGGCCAGCTGAACCAATGCCGCGAAACCACTTCGCCCGTTGCCGCGCTGTAGGCTTCAGGCAGCGCCCCGTCGCCCTGCGACACCGCTTGAAGCCGCGCAATGCTAGCCGCTTCAGCCTGCCTATCGCCGGTCAGTTTAGCGGCAATATACGCCTGAACATCGCCAAGCGGCCATGTATTGCGCGTATGCACCGAGCCTAAACCACCATATTCGCCGGGGTAATAGCCGCCCTTATTTTCCGGAGAGAAGGCGAACTGCATCGTTGCCCGCCATACCGGTTCGTCCGCCGAACAGAATCCCCAAAATGGCGCCAGCGCCAGCGGCAGATCGTTGGCATCATGATAAAACTGGTGATTGCTTCGCCCATCAGTCAGGTAAGCAAATATCGACTGCCCCTCATGCGCGGCGGCGAAGTGCCGCCAAATCGCCTCATAAACACGCTGCGCGGCGGCGCTCAGGCTTGGATCGTCCATGATAACCGCCAGTTTGCGAAAGGTATGCCACAGCAGAATATGGCTGGAAAGGTGATAAGGCATTGCCACCGGATCATCGGCAGGGGTTTCATCCGTCGGGAATAAACCATCGTTCTCAATAGCAAGCAGCATGGCAATGATCTCCGCAGCCTGCCCCCGCAGCCGCCCCCAAATCGCCTTATCGCCAGTCACTTCTAAATAATCCGCCAGTTCAAGAAGTGGAAAAAGCTGCTGGTCAAGCTGGAAGGCCGGGTCTTTCAACGCGCCATTTGCCAAATATGAGCGCCCCCACGTCCCTTCAGGCCGTTCAGCAATCTCAAACATCCACAGCAGATGGCCGCGTATCACCTCGGCCATATCCGTGCGCCAATGCAGCAGCGCCATCGCCACATAATAAGCATCCCGATTCCACGACAGCGGCAAAAGCTGATGATCCGTGATGATACAGGTCGCTTCCCCGCGCATCGGCACGCAGCAGTTTAACCCGTAAACCAGCCCTCTCCGCAGCGTCAGGTCAGCCGGATGATCCTCAAATTGCCAGCCCTGCCAGCGCCTGCCCCATTGATCAAGTGTATTCTCAAGAAGCCGTGCTGGAGAGGTGTCTTGAAGCGCCTCAAAACCGGCCATCGCCTCGGTCTGGTTTAATCCCTGCCCGAAATAAAGCGCTACTTCCTGCTGCTGTAAGTAAACGGGTTCTGTGCCGCTGAAAGCTATCGTGCCATCATCAATCTCGACCCCGCCAGCGCCAGTCATGAATACGCACCAGCCTAACGCCGAATTTTCGGCGCCCAGCAGCTCGCCATCCTGATAGCATATGCGGGTTCGCGGCGAAGGAATCGGAATCGGCCCGCCTTCGGTCAGTTGTGTATAAGCGCATCGCTGCAGCGAGAAGCGCCCGCCGAAATACGCGAACCGCCCCGCTTCCGAAAATCGCCACCACTGCACAACCCCGTTAGGATGCTCTGAAGGGACAAAGGTGATAGCTTCGGCCAAAATCCCATTTGCCAATGTCAGCCGAATGCAAGGGATCGCATCCTCAATCAGCCATGCCTCGCGCCTCACAACGGGTAGAGAAAAGTACAGGCCAAAGCCGGCAGTTTCCACCAGCCCGGCTCGATAAGCGCGTACCTTCTCAGGGTTGTAACGCTCAGCTTCTGGAAATGGCGGCGATCCCGTCAGCGTCACATAGCCATGTGCCGGATGGTAGGCGTTTATCGCCGTGATCCGGCCATATTTATCCACGCTGCCGTTGATGCCCCCACCGCCAAAATCCAGCGGCTTGCCGTGGGCGGGCAGTTCCAGCAATCGCCAGCGGTAACCACTGCGAACCCTGTCCACGTCACTAAACCAGCGCCTTTTGGCTTTCCCGATTGATCCAGCGCACCTTGTCTATCGGGAAGCGAAGCCAGATATCATGATCGGCTGTCGCCGGAAAATCCGGATGCGTCGCCACTTTGAGCAGAGACTCGTTAATTTTGATCGTCAGCAGGTTTTGTGATCCAAGCGGCTCAACCACCAGTACCTGCACTTTCATAGCCCCTTCAGTGGGCGTGGTGAAAGTTTCGATATTTTCAGCGCGAATACCGATAACCACCTGCTGCCCGTCAAATGCCTTTAGCACCGATGCGATAATTTCAGGTGGATGAATGGTGAATTCGCCAATTTGCACATTCACCACCCCATTTTTGATCTGCACCTGCCCATCAATGAAATTCATCGGCGGGTTGCCAATGAACCCACCCACGAAGCGATCTGAAGGCATGTCATAAACCGTGTTCGGCTTATCCACC
>DAOTUZ010000060.1:0-10313 GCA_034437295.1 Anaerolineae bacterium
GCCTGAATGGCTGGAGCAAATTACTGCCCCCCTGCGCGAACAGCCGTCGTTTCAGGTGGTCAGTGGATTCTTTCAGGCCGATCCGCACACTATTTTTGAAGCGGCGTTAGGCGCGGCCACCCTTCCGCTGGTCGAAGAAATTGATCCGGATACGTTTTTGCCCAGCAGCCGCAGCGTCGCTGTGCGCCGCGCCGCCGCTTTGCGGGTGGGCGGCTACCCTGAATGGCTGGATTATTGCGAAGATTTAATCTTCGATCTGCGCTTGAAACAGATCGCCTCGCCGTTTACCTTTGCGCCGGATGCAATCGTCTATTTTCGCCCGCGGCCTTCGCTGAAAGCCTTCTTTAAGCAGTATTACCGCTATGCCCGCGGCGATGGCAAAGCCGATTTATTCCGCAAGCGCCATGCTGCGCGTTATCTCACCTATCTGCTGATCGCGCCTGCCCTGCTGCTGCTGTCAGTTTGGGCTTCTCCCGCTTTCTGGCTGCTATTTCTGGTTGGCGCGGCGGTCTATCTCTGGAGGCCATTTGCGCGCCTGCCCCGCGTGCTGAATGGGGCAAAAGCCCAAAATCGCCTCTCGATCACCGCTTCCACCCGCCTGATCGCATGGCTCTATATCCCGGTGATCCGGGTGGTAGGCGATCTCGCAAAAATGCTAGGCTATCCCGCTGGGTGGCGCTGGCGGCTGCAAAATCGCCCCCCCGATTGGCGCGTACCGCCGCTTTAACTTCTCACATACTGCCTTGCGCGTCGCTGTGGTTCAAAATCGGCTTTCATGGCGCGGCCTGTTTGAAACGAGAGCCTGATGAAAAACAGTTTTTCAACACGGCGCTATAATTCCAGCTACAATAACCCTGTAACCAAGTATGAAGTTGGGAAGCTGCCGCGTGAAATCAACTCATATCAACGCTAACCTGAAAGTGCTGCTGCTAGATACCGACTATTATTCGCTGCAAGCGATTAACAGCTATCTGGCATGGGATCGTCGAACCCGCGTGACCTATATGGCCGAGTCAGTAGACGATATGTGGGCATACTTGCAGAAAACCCCGCTGGCAGAACTGCCCGATGTCGTGGTGCTGGACGCAGATCATATGGGCGGCGCGGTGCTGTTACAGCAGCATCTGGAGCGCCTGCGCCAATATATACCCCGCCTAATGGTGATCTGCCTCGCCCAGATGAGCGATCTCCAACTGGTTGAAGCGGCGGCGGCGGCGGGCGCGCGCGGCTATTTGCTCAAAAATGAAGTGCGCCTGCACATTGCATGGGCAATTGTGTATGCGCTGGATTACCCGTTCATCGCCACGCGCAGCATCACCCGCATCGGGGAACGCGCCTTTCAGCGGCTGCACATACAGGCGGCCACCCTGCCGCCGCGCCGCCAGTATCCAGAACTGACCGAGCGCATCCGGCAGGCCATTGAGCTGTGCGTGGTCAAAGGAATGCCGGCGCAGCTTGCTGCCGACGAAATGGGCATCAGCCTGCATACGATACGTTCATATATCAAAGAGGGCTACCGTATTCTGGAAGCTTATGACGAGACCGAATATCCCGATAGTATGTCGCCTCAAGAACGCGCATTTATGCGCCTGACCAGCTTTGAAGAAAAGGATGATCTGCCACCTCCGGATCGCCCGGAAACAGGCGGTTAAATTCACAGATCACCCTCATCCGCGTTTAATGCTTACTTCCTGATCGATGCTGCCAGTTCCTCAAGGCGGATCAGCGCTTCAGCTTCATTAAGCGTGGTATCAGACAGCCGCGCCAGCATCACCCCATCTTCAAGCTGCGCGGCCACCTGCGGCCAGCTCAGATCAAGCGTTTCCATCCTCTCGGCAAAACGCCGCCCGCCGCCGTTCAATGCCCAATGCTTGCTCAGCGATGCCAAATATTTCTGCAAGCCTTCACGTGTTTTCACCCACTGCTTGGCCTGATCGCTCAGGTGGCGCAAATACCAGCCAACATTAAATTCCAACGCAGCGCGGGGCAGGCAGTCGCTAGCCGCCGATTTATAGGCTTTAGCGAGCAGCGTCGCCTCAACGTTACGGTTTGATTCGCCGGTCTTAGGGTCAATTTTGGCATGTTGTATGATGCCGGTGCCAATACCTGCGCGGCTGATTCCAGCAACCATCAGCGAAGCGGTCATGACCACTACATCATCATGCACATTAACGATTGTCGGTTGGCTCAGTTCCCAGCGTGGATCGGCTTCCGTCAGGCGGCAGCGAATGGCATCTTTACGCAGATAAATTTGACCATCTTTCCAATCATGCTCTTCCACCTGAAACGGCTCTTCCAGAATATCCCAGATTGAACGATTCATAGCGCGAATCCTCGCATACTTTTAGACAATGGCATCTTTGTTTCAAATATCCTGCCGCGCAATCGCGCATAAACCAGCGCCGCCAGCATTTAGCCACGTGTTCAGCGCCTCGCTTTGCGTTAAGTTCTGGCGCGCATCCCCGTAAATGGTGGATCCCCAGCGGTAATATCGCTGTGTCTCGTTCGCCCACGTTGAGAAATCACGATGCACGATAGATGGGCCGCCGTTGTAGCAGGCCATCGCCAAATTGCTATCGTTATTCGCGTAATCCATGCAGAAGGCCAGAAAATCTGCGCCGCGCCGCGCGTTGGTTTCGGGATCAGTCATCACCTCGCCAGCGGTAAAGTGAAAGGGCATGACCTGAAACAATCCCTGCGCCCCGGCAGAACTGCTCACGTCGTCATCCCCGCAGGATTCGATCTGCATCACTGTCGCCAGCAAATTCGGATCGAGCTGGTGCACGCTTGCCCATCGGGCAATGTTTTCGCCCCAGCGTTGAACTTCAGGCGTGAACAGCGGCGCGATCCGCCCCGAATAATTCGCCGAGATCAATGGCAGCGGCGCGGTTGAGGAAGCAGCCTGCGTTCCCCACAGCGGCGAGCTGAAATACACACTAAATGGCAGGGCGACAAACAGCACGCTGCAAAAGGCAATTTGCTTGAGCGTGTTCGCAAATGGAACGCGAAAAGATCGCCATTTGCCCTGCTTACGCTTCCCCGTTGCAGCAGGCGCTTTTGATTTCGCCGGGGCGCGCCGCGGCCTTGCAGTTTGTCGCCTTGTCGATTGAATAGCAGTCATTATTCTTGTTCAAATTGATCATTTACCGATGACTCAATTTTAGAACAAAATTTCTAAAAACACAATAGCGAATTGACATGGGGAAGGAGGCGGGGCTGCCCGCTTTCAAATGCACAGGAAGCGCGCCCGAAAGCGGGATCAATGAGCGGGGTTATGTGTTCAAGCGCCTATTTCTTAATCGCCACGATCTGCGCCATGATCTCAGTTTCATGGCAGCGCAGAAGCTCCCAATCGGCAAATGCGCCCGCCAGCTCGCCCGGTTCCGCCAAATAGCAAGGATTCATATCTGGCATTTCGGCCAAAGCGCCGCTGGTATAGGTCTGGTAAATTACTCGCCCGCCGCGGCGCACGCACTCGCGAATACGTGGAAATAGTTCCCGCTGAAAATAGCGAAAAACACAGACCAGATCGTAGGCTTCGCTTTGCAGCGCCGCTTCATCTAGATCAACCTGTAGGAAATTCACCCTGTGCAGATCACGCCGGGCAGCATCATATTGGGCATGGCGCAGCGCCTCACGGCTGATATCCAGCAAATCCACACTGTAGCCCTGTTCGGCAAGCCAGAGTCCGTTCTGCCCCAACCCTGCCGCCAGATCAAGCGCCCTAGCATCTGCCGAACTACCGGAAACCGGCGGCGTATATTGAAATAACAGCGGGTCTGGATCAGGAAGCCGCCCTTTGGGCAGCGTACGATAGCGCGTATCCCAGCGTTTGCGATCTTGAACGGTCATTCTGGCGTCATCCTTTTCCCGCGTATATCGGCAGATAATTGAGCGCATCAGGCACAGCCTGAAGGGTATTTTCATCGCCCGGCAGCAGAGACGATCCCGGTCTGCGTTTCCGGCGGGCATGCAGGGCATACGCCTCTCGCAGGGTCACAAAATCAGGTGAAACCCCGTTTTGAATGCCCAGCCCCGCAAAAGCCGCCAGAATCGCTTTGCCATCTGCCGACGCCCAGTTGGCATCATCGCTGGCCGAAAGCAGCGCCATCGCCTGCTCGCGCTGATCTGCGCCGCCGGCTTTTGCCAGCAGTGACCCGCTAAGCCGGTCAATCATTTTAGCAGCCTGCTTCGGGTGGCGCTGCATCGCCTTCACCTCATCCGGAAGTGACTCCATCCACCCACTTTGCGGCGCTGGCGGCTGAATCACGGTCACATTTTCGGGCATGATGCTAAATTCCGCCTGTAAGTCCAAACGCCCCCCGCTGCGCCACGCTTCTACAGCGCCGCTGTCGCCCTGCAATCGCGCATAGACTAAACCCACATCCTCAGAAACCGGCCCTAAAAGTTCATCGCTCACAGATTCCGCAAGCACCCGCACCCAGCCATTGAGCGCCGGGGCCGCAAACAGCTTAGCAGTCAGCGGGTAGCTGCGCCCCGGCACGCCGTTAAAAGGATCAAAGCGCGCATAGCCCGCATTTTCCAGCACAGCAGCGAGCAGGGCGGCGGCGCGTTCTTGCGAAATATCGCTTTCTCGGAAGTATAGGCTGAAGAAGCTCATTGAGATACCTTAATTCACCTGTGTTCTCGATAAATAGCCGAGTCGAAAATCAGATTACTTTTTGACGATACTGACTAATTGTAACAAAATCCACACACTTCAAGCAGTTCAATCCAATGAACTACATGGATCGTGCTATGGTAAGAGCGTGAAGAGTCGCCGGACACAACCTTTTGATGGTCTTTGATGCTGCGCAGGCCGGGCGGGAAAACGCAAACGGGCTGATCTACGAGCTTGTTGAAATCGGGCGTGTTCTCACTACGGTTCAGGATGATTCTACCCTCTGGGATCGGCTAAGCGAACAAATTTCAGCGCTGTTTCCCGATGCATCGTTTTTTGTGGGGCGCTGCAATCGCGGCTCCTATCTGCTGGATCTGCCGCTGGTCAATGAATCGGGCGTGCGCCAGTATTTCGACCCGATCACCCTCACAGGCTTCAGCCACGCGGTCATTCAGCGGGCGGCGGCGCTGCATTTTACGCATGTGGATCAGCAGGCCGATCAACTGGTCGGCGCTGAAATTATCCTCGATCCGGCTGAGCCGGGCGGTTGGGCGCAGTCGTGGTTGGGCGTTCCCCTGCGCGGTCACGATTCAGAAGTGCTGGGCATTTTTAGCCTCTACCATGCCTCCCCTGATCAGTTTGATGATCAAGACCTCATGCTCGTTGAAATGCTGGCGACACAGCTCGCCATCCGGCTGGAAAATGATCAAATTCAGCAGCAGGATCGTGAACGGCGGCAGCTTTTAGCGGCATTTATGGATATAGGTACGGTGATCGCCAATGCCAGCGACGCCGATGAATCAATGGATCGGGTCATCGAACATCTGGTACGCCTGCTTGGCGCCGATGCCGCCGCCCTGCTGATACCTGAAACTGGCCCGATAGATGGCGATCACTTCCAGTTGTATTACTCCTCAGATCCAGAGCAGTATCCACCCCGGCAGCCAATTCATCTCAATTCTCGAAATCCGCTGCGCCGGGCATTTTTAGCGCAGCAGCCAGTCATCATCAGCGATTCCCAAACTCAACCCGGATGGGATGGCTATGCCGGTATTCCCGGCGATCACAGCCTGCAATCATGGGTCGCGCTGCCGATGGTCGTGCGCGATTCGGCAGTAGGCATGATCATCCTTGGAAAATCTGAACCGGGGCATTACACCGATAACCTGGCTTCAATTGGTTTTGCGCTGGCGCGGCAGGCGGCAGTTGCTTTCGACAGTGTTCGCGCGCGCACCAGCTATGAAACCAGCCTTGATATTCAATCCCGCCGCGCCCGCCGCCTTGACCTCATTCACCAGATCGGCTCGATGATTGCCGCCTCGCTCGATCAGCAGCAGGTGTTAAATACCACCTCACAGCTTCTCACCGAATTATTCGACGTGGATCACTGCGGCATCATGATGCTGCAAAAGGATGGGCTGGAAGCGCAGGTGGTAGCCGAATACCCGGATTGGGGAATCGTCGGCATGGAAATGACGCTGGAAAATAACGCCAACATGCTGCGCCTGCGCGAAGGGCGGTTGGCCTATACCGTAAACGAATCAGAGATTGAGTCGCTGGATATGGCGACGCTCAGTGTCCTAGCGACGACTGGCACGCGCTCAACCTTGTTTGCGCCGCTGATCACCGGCGATGAATTTCTGGGCAGCATCGGGCTGGATTGCGTCAATCAGCCTCGTAATTTCACTGAAGAAGAATACGAAACGATGATGACCATTGCCGGTCAGGTCGCGATGGCCTTGCGCAACGCCTCGCTCTATGAGGAAGCAGTAACTGCCAACCGGCTCAAGACCGAGTTCCTCGCCAATATCAGCCATGAACTGCGTACGCCGCTGAACTCAATCATCGGTTACAGCGATATGCTGGCAGATGAGCATTATGGCAAGCTCTCAGAACAGCAGCTTGACCGGATGCAGCGCATCAGCGGCAGCGGGCGGCATCTACTTTCGATCATCAATGATCTGCTTGATTATTCGCATCTTGAAGCTGGCATTGTGCATCCCAAACTGGAACCGGTGAAGATTTCGGTAAAAGCGCGGACGGTCATTGCCGAGTTTGACGCGCTGGCGCAGGCTAAAAACTTAAGCGTCACCCTAAAATCGCTGCCTGATGAAACCCCCGCCTATATTGATCCTGACCTGCTCAATCAAATTCTGACCCATCTAGTAGGCAACGGCATTAAATTCACCGAGCAAGGCGGCGTAACCGTTGACATCGGCACCGAACGCATCTTGCGCGGCGGCAATCTGGCGCTAAAACCTTCAGCGCGCTTGAACGTTCCCGATGGGTTATGGGTCGTCGTAAAAGTGACCGATACCGGCATTGGCATTCAGCCGCAAGATCGTGAAGCGATCTTCGATAGTTTCCGTCAGGCCGATGGCTCCACCGTGCGCGAGTATGGCGGGACAGGCTTAGGGCTGGCAATTGCCCGCAAGCTGGCATCGCTGCTAGGCGGTTTCTTATGGGTGAACAGTGAGCCGGGGGCAGGCAGCACTTTCACCCTGCTGCTGCCACCCGCGCCCATGTTTGTGCATCTACCGCCCAATGAAGAAGCGCCGCTGATCATTGTTGCCGAAGACAATCCCGATGAGCTTGCGCTGATCGTCGGCTTTCTGGCAGATTCAGAATACCGGGTGATGGGGACTACTGAAGGCTCAATTGCCCATAATCTGGCATGCCGCTATCACCCTCGCGTCGTCATCAGTGATGTGAACATGCCCCATATGGATGGCTGGGCATTGGCTGAGCTGCTAGCAGGCGATCCCCGTACTGCGCGGCTCCCGGTGATTCTGGTATCCGGCATGGATCCCGGCGCGCAGCCAACCTATCGAAATATCTCCCATTTTCTGACCAAACCCGTTGCCCGCGAAGCGCTGATTAAGCATATTCAGCAGGCCATCGAACGCTCCACCACGCCAAGCGGCAGCGAAACGTAGCCTCGCCGCCCGCTTCATCGTTCAATGCGCGCCATTTTCTTTGTATAATGCGGCGCAGTCTGCCTGCGTATATAGGGACAATGGAATGCTCCGCTCTGTTTCGACCACTCATGCCGAAGATTTTGTCAAAAAACTTACGCTGTCTGTAATCATCCCCTGCTACAACGAAGAACTGTGGATTGAAGACATTCTCAAGCGGGTTGAAGCCGTCGCTTTAGCTGACGAAATTCTGATCATAGATGATGGCTCAACAGATGGCACGCGCGATATCTTGCGCCGGCTTGAAGCCGAAAATCATCCCCATGTACGCATCATCCTCAAAGAGCGCAACGAAGGTAAGGGCGCAGCCGTCGTCAGGGGATTTCAAGAGGCGACCGGCCAAGTGCTGCTGATTCAAGACGCCGATCTGGAATATGACCCCCGTGAATATCCCATTTTGCTGCTGCCTATCGAAGAAGGTCGCGCAAAAGTAGTCTACGGCTCGCGCTTTCTAGGCGGGCCACGTAAAGCCATGAATTTCTGGAATATGGTCGCCAACAAAGTCCTGACGCTTTCCACCAATATCCTCTATAACGCCATTCTGAGCGACATGGAAACCTGTTATAAGGTATTTCGCGCCGAAATTGTCAAAGATATGAAAATCAATGCGCGCGGCTTTGAATTTGAACCGGAAGTGACCGCCAAAGTGTTGAAGAAGAAGGTACGGATTTACGAAGTGCCTATTTCCTATAATGGCCGGGAATGGAATGAAGGCAAGAAGATCAAGTGGACAGATGGCCCCAAAGCCTTATGGACGCTGATTAAATACCGCTTTGTAGATTAGCCCCACCTGCCGTGCTTTGCCGCCCTCGCCCTTGAAGGTGAGGGCTTCACTCCCCTAAATCGGCAGTATAATCGTGAAAGTGCTGCCCTCGCCCTGTACGCTTTCGCAAATCACGCCGCCGCCATGTAAATTCACGATCAGTTTCACAATCGCCAACCCTGATCCCGATCCCTGATCTTCAAACTCTTCGCGGTTAACCTGATAGAACGAGTCCCAAATCGCCTCTCGTTCCGCTGTGGGAATCCCGCGCCCCGAATCAATCACCTGTATCTGTATTTCGCCATCATTGGCATCGGCTTTCACCCGTACGGGCTGATCCGGCGCAGAAAATTTCACCGCATTGTCTATGAGCTGCACAATGGCAAGCTGCAAATACACCGGATCGGCATTAAATTTAGGCAATCCTTCTGCAACCTCAATTTCCAGCGGGTTGGCCGTCTCTTCGTTGTATGCCGCAATTTTCGCCGCTTCAATCAGCCTGCCCAGATCGGTGATGCTGGTGCGCCGCATGGCATAACTGCGTTCGGCTTCGCCCATTTCAAATTCAACCAACGTGATGAAATTCTCGATCAACCGCCGCAGTCTGACCGCGCCGGTATTCACCCCCTTGAGAAAGGTGAGCAGTTCAGCGTCGCTCAATCGCGCGTGTTCGTGATCGCTCAACATATCCGCATAAGCCACCACGAAAGTGAGCGGCGTGCGAAACTCATGATTCAGAATCATCAAAATATTGCGCTTAATGTCTCCCATCCGTGCGCTGTACGATTGATTCAGCGCCCGATGGCGGTTGATCCGTGATTCAACGGCGATCAACAGTTCTTGCGGGTCAAACGGTTTCACCAAATAGTCGTCTACGCCTAGCTGCTTGCCCCGCTGCACATCAATTTTTTCACCACGCGCAGTCAAGAAAATGAAGGGGATATTGATCCAGCGTTCCTCTTTACGAACGGCGCGCAGCAGATCAATGCCATCCATCTGTGGCATCATAATGTCTGAAACGATCAGTTCAGGAAGCGTGCCGGGGCCTTCTTTGCTGGCTTTATGCAGTTCTGCCAGCGCCTGCCTGCCGTTTTCCGCCGTAATCACATTGAAACCATCTATTTCAAGAACAGATTTGATGCCCTCTAGCAAATTAATATCATCTTCAACTACCAGGATACGCGCTTTGTTTGCCATAGAGGTTTAATATCGTTCTCAATACATTTTATGATTTCCTATTATGTCTCATATGAAGCCCATACGAAGCTAAAGATTAATTCAGATTTTGGCTGAATTATCCTCGAATCTGCCCGCCCCCTTCACCCCCAACAACTTGCCCAACTGCCAGCACATAGTTATAGTGGATCGCATGATCATCCGTAGAGGCACCTATGCAGAATCAGCCTAGAGATAATTTCACCGGCAATACCATCGGCCAATTTGAAATTTTGGAAGAAGTTGGGCGCGGCGGTATGGCGACGGTCTATCGCGCCCGCCAGACCAATATCAGCCGCGTGGTCGCAATTAAGGTCTTGCCCCGCGCCCTGCTGCATGATCCCAGTTTCTACGAACGGTTCACCCGTGAAGTCGATGTCATCGCGCGTCTTGAGCATCCCCATATCCTGCCAATCTACGATTTTGGCGAGTTTGAAGGCACGCCCTATATCGCCATGCGCTATCTGGGTGGCGGCAGTATGTCGCAAATGGTGCGGCGTGGTCTGCCGCCAGTGAGCGCCGTGGTCAAACCGTTTGGGCAGGTGGCTCAGGCGCTGGATTATGCGCATCAGCAGGGCATCATCCATCGCGATCTCAAACCGGCCAATATTCTGCTTGATGAAAATGGCAACGCCTATCTTTCTGACTTCGGCATCGCCAGAGTCATGAACAGCAACCTCACCGGCAGCGCCATCATCGGCACGCCAGCCTACATGAGTCCCGAACAGGCGCATGGACT
>DAOTUZ010000061.1:0-10957 GCA_034437295.1 Anaerolineae bacterium
TGATCGCCATGCTCGTAAACTAAATGTTTACGGCGCCGGGGCGCTGCTCTGGGGTGCTAGGGTGACAATTTCACGATCGTTGGCGAAAGGCCAGTATCGCTTAGATGATCGGGTGATTTCGAGCGAATCGTCGGCTCAGAATATGATCGGTATTCCATGGTCACAGATCTTTGATGGATATACACTTTCCGGCGCATACTGGCATAATGAGTTTGGCTTGGAAGCACAGTCGCCGGTAAATGGCGCAGCGATACAACTGCTTCCTGCGGCCGCACGCTGGCTTTTTAGGAACTTTCGTGCCGATGGGACGCTTCGCGTCATCTGAACACGTGAAATGAAGTAGGGTTTTTGCATGGATGTCACTATTTGGGTTGCGGCACTTGCGGGCCTTGTAAGTTTTCTTTCGCCTTGCGTTTTTCCGCTGGTTCCTGCTTATATTGGCTATTTGAGCGGACGGGTCACCCAGAATATTGCCTTTCAAACCTCAAAATCTGATGCGCAAATCTCGCTGAGGGCGATAGATCGGGTTAATACACTGGCGCACGGGGCTGCCTTTGTCGCTGGATTCACGTTGATATTTATCATTTTTGGTTTGACAACCACTGTCTTTATCCGCCAGATCGGCGGGCAAAATGTGGCGCTTGTACGCGATATTATTGGGCGTGTCGGCGGTTTACTAATTATCTTCTTTGGATTGCAGTTTATGGGTGTGATGCCTGCACTCTTCAAACGGGCGCAGTCAAGTGGCATAACACAGCATATATGGTTTAGCCTCATTATTTTCGCAGTGTTAATCGCGCTTGCGTTCTGGGCAATGGTAGATTGGCTGTTCGCACTGCCCGTAGTTGTAGTGGCTACACTTTGGTTCTTCCTCGGCGGCGCATTTACAAAACCGGATCGCTTCTGGTCAGGAACGTTTGATCGGCTTCAGCGAATGCTGTATGCAGATACCCGCCGCCAATTTTCGGGGACATCCCGCCGCGGATTCTTGTCATCGCTAACACTGGGTATCGTGTTTGCGGCGGGCTGGACGCCATGTATCGGGCCGATCTATGGCAGCATCCTGACGATGGCAGCCACCGGTGGCGACGTTGGGCAGGCCGGTACCTTGATGCTTGCTTATTCGCTAGGACTTGGTATTCCATTCTTGATTGCAGCGCTGCTGCTGGACAGCGTTCAGGGTATTTTTCGACGTATGCGGCGCTCAATACGTTACATTGAAATTGTCAGCGGTGTATTCATGGTGTTTATCGGCGTGCTCGTTGCCACCGGTAGGTTGCAAACCTTGAGCCAGAGCTTTGCCGTCCAGTTTGCAGACCTTTCTTACCGGATGGAAGAGTGTGCGGTAGGGCTTGCTCAAGGTGATTTAACGCTTGGTGAGTTCACTGCATGCCTTGGCGACGCTGGACAGCCCGATACTGCTCCGGTAACCCAAACCCCGCCTGAAAATGCATCAGTAGATTCCGGGTGGCGTGACGGGTATAATCCCGTCTCGTGACACAGATTCAGCAAAAACGTTCAGCGATTTCCAAAGCGCCGATGCTGCTCTTAGCTGCTGCCTCGCTTAGCCTTGGGGTGGCATTGATTTTCAGCCAACCGCTGCCAGAGCGTGTCGAGTTTTCCGGCGTATTGGTTGGCGATCAGTATTTTGCCCCGGAAATTGGCGCGTTGGCGCCTCCATTTTTGCTGCCTTCGTTAAGTGACGGCGAAATGGTGGATCTGCTTAGTTTACGCGGGGCGCCGGTTGTGATTAATTTCTGGGCGACATGGTGCCCGCCTTGTGAAGCAGAAATGCCAGCATTAGCGCAGTTCAGCCGTGAGCATTCATCGGTGCGACTTTTGAGCATAAATGTTGGCGAAAGCCCTACACAGGTCAATGAATGGCTAAATGACCGTAATCTTGAACTTGAGGTGCTGATGGATCTGCATTCTGATGTCTCGGCAGCCTATCGCCTTCGCGGGCAACCAACGTCTTTCGTGTTAAATTCAGACGGCATAGTCGTTTGGATCGTTTACGGCCCTACTACCCTGAACCAACTGCAAACCATTGTTGAGCCGCTCTTATGACATCAAACTCACCTCCCGTCCCGAAGCCACAAAAGCCGCCAAAAGCGGGCGCGCTGCGCTTGAATCGCTTGGTGCTAGGATTTTCACGCCACTGGGTCATGATTGCTGCGGTGATCGTTGGAATTTACGCATCTTTGCCGCTGGTTACACCTGTATTGATGGAGATTGGCTTCACGCCAGCGCGGGTGTTCTATACGCTTTACGCGCCGTTCTGCCATCAGTTTGGTTTTCGCTCGTTCTTCACCTTTGGCGACCAGGCGGTTTACCCGCGCGCGATAGCTGGCACGGATCAAGTCTCGTTTGAAGCCTACGCAGTCAATGAGCCAGAATTCCTCTCCAGTTATGACTATTGGTACCGGCGTTATCACAATGACCAACCGCCGCCGCAGCCGGTTACCGTGGAATCGCTGGCGACAACTTTCACTCCATGGTTTCAGTTTGCATCTAAAGATTTTATTGGCAGTGAGACGATGGGTTACAAGACCACACTTTGTGTACGAGATGTGGCTATCTACGGCGCGATATTTCTAGGGATTATCCTTTATTCTCGGCCTTTCGTGCGTCGCCGTCTTCGCCCGGTACCGCTTTTTCTGTACCTGTTTCTTGGTGTGCTGCCCATTGCTTTGGATGGCGGTACGCAGCTGCTGGGCTATCCGCCCTTTAATTGGTGGCCTCCGCGTGAGACTATCCCCATCTTTCGCGTCATTACCGGCGCGCTCTTTGGCATTATGACGGCGTGGCTGGCGCTTCCTTATTTTGATGCGTCCATGCAGGAGACTCGGCATAATCTTGAGATGAAATTCCGCAAAGCGGGATTAGACCCTTAGCCCGATAGCGCGCGACTTGAGACTTGGAAGCTAGCCGAATATTCACTGGATCAAAGCGGCGGCTTATCAAGCGATGGAATCTTGACATTTTAGCTAGACGACCCGTATAATGGCCTGTCTTAAGCTGAGAACCAGAGAAACAGGAGCGCCATTGTGGGCCCGTTGCCAAAGAAGCGTCATTCACATAGCCGCACGCACCGCCGTCGTGCCCATGACGCACTCACGCTCAAGCAGCTAGCCGAGTGTAAAACCTGCGGCGCCACCTATCTGGCGCACCATGTTTGCATGAAGTGTGGTAGCTATCGTGGCGTGACCGTTATTGATGTTAAAAACGACGATTAGTTAAACCTATGTTGAACTTGAGAGCCGTACAGGTTTGTGCGGCTCTTTTGTTTTGAGAGGCGATATGTCTTTGTTGACAACAGCGTTTGTTTTTCCGGGACAGGGTTCGCAGGTGGTTGGCATGGGACGCGACATTGCCGCGGCTTTCCCTGCGGCGAATCGTGTGTTTGAAGAAGCAAATGATATATTGGGGACTTCAATATCAAGCCTGTGCTTTTTCGGCCCTGAGGAGGCATTAAATAACACCTTTAACACCCAACCCGCTTTGTTTGTCACCAGTATTGCGATTTTACGTGCGCTGGAAACTGAAGTGCCAAATATTCGCCCGGCGTTCTATGCCGGCCATAGTTTGGGTGAATTGACAGCATTAACCGCCTCGGGAGCCATGTCTTTTGTTGATGGCCTGCGGTTGGTACGCGAACGAGGCCGCTTAATGGAGGCTGCCGGAAATGAAAATCCCGGCGCCATGGCTGCTTTGCTTGGCTTAAATGCCGATGTGGTTGAAGAAGTGTGCCTCAAAGCTGTAGAAACCACCGGGCAAACGCTGGTACTTGCAAACGATAATTGCCCCGGACAGATTGTTATTTCTGGCGCTGTTGATGCGGTAGATGCCGGGCTGGTGCTGGCGAAAGAAGCTGGCGCGCGCCGTGCCTTAAAGCTGCCTGTCAGTATTGCTTTGCATTCGCCATTGATGCAATCAGCTGCGGATTCGTTTCAGAAGATCCTTGCAGATGTTGAATTTTCGCTGCCTGCTGTTCCGGTATACGCAAATGTCACGGCTGCGCCGCTTCATACGCCTGAAGCTATTCGCATTGAATTGATGGAACAGCTCATCAGCCGCGTTCGCTGGACGGAAACAATCCAGAATTTGACCCAGGACGGTGTAAGTACATTTGTTGAAATCGGGTCTAAGGATGTGCTAAGTGGGCTGAACCGGCGAATCAACAGCGAAATAACCGCTGTTTCGCTGAATAGCGAGGCTGCAATCCGCGAGTATATGCAAAATGTCATAACAAAATCGTAATCATACACGACAGGTCTGGATTGATATATGGTTGCGCTAATCTAAGACGTGTAATAGTATGAAAGCGACATTTTATCCAAATGCGCCGCTGAGGAGAACACTATGGAAGTTAGAAAACTGGGATTTATCGTAGCAGCTGGTCTTTTGGTATTGGCAGCTTGCCAACCAACCCCTACTGCGACGCCGCGCCCGACCAATACTACTGCTCCGACCGAAGAAGTTACTGAAGAGCCGACTGAAGAAGTCACAGTAGAGCCGACCGAAGAAGTCACGCTAGAGCCGACTGAAGAAGTTACCGAAGAGCCGACTGAAGAAGTCACGGTAGAGCCGACTGAAGAAGTTACCGAAGAACCTACCGACGAACCGACTGCTACCCGTACACCACGCCCAACGCGCACCACTGTGCCGACGGATGAGCCGACCGAAGTACCAACTGACGAACCGACTGCAACCCGTACACCGCGCCCAACGCGCACCACTGCAGCGACGGATGAGCCGACTGAAGAGCCAACTAATACCACACGCCCAACCCGTACGCCGCGCCCAACCCGTACACCGGGATCGTAACGTAATCAACATATAATAAAAAATGGGATACCGTCACGGGTATCCCATTTTTGTTTACATGCTAGGTTAGTGCGTTTAACCCCTCGAATAGTCGATCTAACGCACCTGCGGTCACTTCCGGGGGTAGGGCATAGGAAAAACGAATCCAGTTTGCGCCTGCCTGCGAGAAATAGACTCCTGGCACGACTGCAAGGCCATGATTTTCGCCAAGATGCTTCAATAGACCTTCTGAGTCAGTCAGGTAATCCAACTTTTCGCGCCCGGCATTGATGTGATCTGTGCAGTCAATAAATGCATAGTATCCGTCGCCGGTGATATGACGTATGTTTTCGCGTTGCAGGCGTTCTCTCAGCACCTTACGGCTTTCGCTGCATGGGCCAATAATGGAGGCTGCTGCCATTCCGAAACCCTCCTCATAAGCGGCAATAGCGACGGCCTGTGAGAAGAATGTCGGGATTACCCCATGTGAAGCCTGACTAGTGATATATTTGACGACTTCCTTCCCTGCCAGCAGATGGGCGCTGCGTATATTGGATGCGCCGAGGCTCTTGGTCAGGCCGTCAAGGAAGATGAGCTTTTCGCGGTCTTCTGGTGAAAATGCTTGCAGAATGACGTTGATGTCTGATGGCCCCTGATCGGTTACCCAGTGATAAATCCAATCGAATAGCACGAACGGATAACCAGCTTCCAGCGCGGTGCGTGCCAGCAGAATTTGTTCATCCAGCGGAATGGTGCGGCCTGTTGGGTTATCCGGTGAAGTGATGACCAGCCCCGCAATTTGACGACCTTCTTGCGCGGCGTAAGTGGCACATTCGCGGATACTTCCTGGGGTGAAACGCCAGCCTTCAGACGGAATGCCGGGTGCCAGCAGAACATTCAGGCCGGCGGCATACGGCCCCCAGTTGTATGAGATCCACGGGACGCGCGAAACCACTAGCGCGTCACCGACGCGCCCTTGCCCCAGAGCGATCATTGCGGCGTAGGCTTTTTGTAAACCATCACGCCCTCCCTGAACAAAGACAATGTTCTCGGTTGTCCATCCCGACGCTGGTTGCAAGCCCCAATATTTTTCGGCGGCTGACTTGCGGAAGCGTACAGTTCCCCACGGCTGATCGTAGGCGCTGCCATGATCTAATTGAATTTCCAACGCTTTTTGCAAAATGTGAGCCGGCACACCAGGCAAACTGGCGCCGCCATCGCCCTGTGATGCGTCATAAGTAACGGCCTGCGCGCCGTGCTTTTCTTTGTAAGCCTTTAAGGCATCGCGAATCAGGAACATACGCGATGGGGGGATAGGCTGCATATGCGCAGGGTAATTGCTCACCGGAATACGGTATGCAGCCGGGTGTACAAATTCGGGTGTGTCCAAACTAACGGGAGCGGTGGGTTGCGCGGCCAATATTGATTCCTCCATAGTTTTACCTGCTAGAAACAAAAACACCCCTTGTGCCGGGGTGTTTAATAATCACAACTAAACGCGCCGACACAAACCTGCTTCACCTTGAAGTCAGGAAATTAGTAGTGGTGTCGGTCATGCGAATATTACGCATCTAAACTTCGCTTTCGCTGAACTACGCCGATTGTTACATATCCACCACAAGGCGTCAATGTGCAAGCCGCCGCAGATTGACGGAATAGTCTTTGTATATTATGCCAGATCAGAATAGGATAAGATTCTTAGGCTAAACGATCTCAAACCCTTTTACGCCAGTCGTTTAATACATCTAGCAAGGTTTGCTCTAGAGGAATCTCCTGCCTCCAGCCCGTCGCCTGACGTAATCGTGTGGGATCGCCCCATGATTTGCTAACGCCAGAAGAGCGAATGAAGTTAGCGGTAGACTCAATTTCAATAGGTATGGTTGAAAGCTTCAGTATTTTATCAACGAGATCGCGAATAGTGCAGGTTTGCCCACTAGAAACATTGTAGACTTCACCTGCGATTCCATGTTCGATCAACAGCGTATAGGCATGTACGATATCGCGTACATCTGTAAAATCGCGTTCGTTTGTCAGGCTGCCACAGCGAATGAGCGGCTTTTGCGCGCCCGTTTCAATGGCCGCAACTTGACGGGCGATGTCTGGGGCAATAAAACCTAGCGCCTGCCCAGGCCCAAGATGATTGAATGGTCGCGCCCTAATAATGGGCAGATGGTTACTTAGGAAATATTGCAGCGCCAGCATATCTTGCGCCACTTTACTAACTGCATACGGGTTGGCCGGGCGCAGGGGCGCATCTTCACGGGTAGGGTGATCAGTGGGCTGCTCAACGCCATACACTTCTCCACTACTTATGACCAGAATACGCGGCGCGACATTAGCCCGTAAACAACCTTGAATCACGTTTAGCTGTGCGCGTAAATTGTTTTCCAGCGTTGCCCATGGGGTTTCAAATGATTTGTGGACATTGGCTGAAGCCGCTAGATGAAAAATCCAATCCGGCTGTACCCGCGTGATCAAGGCTAGGACAGCATCGTTATCTAGCAGATTGATCACATGTGCGTTTGCTGCCGGATCTGCAAGCTGATGAGATGCGCTAAACAGCGTGCCGTGAATTTCAGCATCTGGGTAAGTTGATCTAAGCTGATGTTGAAGATGACTACCGACAAAACCAGCGGCGCCTGTGATCAAAATTCGCAAACTGTAAGCACCCCTATGTGTATATAGAGCCGCAAGATTATACCGGTATCGCCTAAAGCTTGCGACCTGATTACTCGACGGTGACGCTTTTGGCGAGGTTTCGCGGTTGATCAACGTCAGCCCCACGCTTAACCGCAATCGCATAGGCTAGAAGTTGTAATGGGATTACATTAATCACTGGAGAGATGATTTCTGGAGATGTCGGGACGTATATAACGTGATCCGCCTTTCTAGCGATAGCCATATCACCTTCGGTAGCAATAGCGATGACAATGCCCCCACGCGCTTTGACTTGTTCGATCTGGCTGATCATTTTGTCATAAACGGTATGTTTGGTCGCAATGGCGACAACCGGCATATTCTCATCAATGAGGGCAATAGGGCCGTGTTTCATTTCTCCAGCAGGGTAGCCTTCCGCATGGATATAGCTGATCTCCTTTAGTTTTAATGCGCCTTCTAGTGCAACCGGGTAATTGATGCCGCGTCCTAGGAAGAGAAAATCGCGGTGATTATGGAAATGTGCTGCTAACGCTTGTATCTGCGGATAACTTTCAAGAGCATGGCCGACTAGATCTGGAAGCCGCGCAAGGTGCTGTAAATGCGCGCTGAGTTCATCATGCGAGATCGCGCCGCGTTCTTGGGCGAGATAGAGCGCCAATAAATATTGATCCACGATGCTTGCAGTGAAGGCTTTGGTAGAAGCGACGCCTATTTCTGGCCCAGCATTCATTGTGATGTAGCCAGTCGCAACACGCATGGCTTGACTGCCAATGGCGTTGACAATGCTCCACAAAAGCGCCTTCTTCTTTTGTGCTGTCTCCATCGCTGCAAGTGTATCTACTGTCTCCCCGCTTTGCGTGATAGCAAGTACCGCGGTATTTTCGCCAAGAAGTGGATCGCGGTACCGAAACTCGCTCCCATAATCAACTTCAACGGGAAGTTTTGCTAACTGTTCAATGAAAAATTTCCCGGCCAGCCCGCTGTAATAGCTGGTGCCGCAGGCGACAATCACGAGGCGAGATAGTATTTTTGCAGTGTTGCCACTTAAATTGAGTTCCGGTAAGTGGACGCGCCCGTGCTCAAAATCTACCCGCCCACGAATTGTATCGGTGATACTGCGAGGCTGATCGAAAATCTCTTTGAGCATGAAATGCTGATATTCGCCTTTAGCGGCGCTTATGGCATCCCACGGGATCTGATGAATGGAGGGGGTAACTGGCCTGCCTTGCAGCGTTTGGATACTTACTTGATCGGACTGTATCGTTGCCGCTTGACCATCCTCAAGGAAAATCATACGGCGGGTTTGTTCGATAATTGCTGGAATATCTGAGGCGATAAAATTTTCACCCTCACCAAGCCCAATTGTAATGCCGCCGGCGTTGCCAATGCGTACTGCCACCAGACGGTCAGGCTGCGTCCGGCTCATGACCACAATGGCGTGAGCGCCGCGTAAATGCTGTACTGCACGGCGTGTCGCTTCAGTCACATCGCCATGTGCGCCATCTTGCGCAAATCGGGCGATAAGCTGCACGATCACTTCGGTATCTGTATCTGAGCTAAAATGGACGCCTTCAGCGGTGAGTTCGTCGCGCAGTTCGCGGTAGTTTTCAACGATGCCGTTATGCACCACCACAAACTTACCGTCCATGCTGATGTGCGGGTGGGCGTTTTGCTCAATGGGCGCACCATGGGTTGCCCAGCGGGTATGCCCGATGCCGATGCTGCCCGATAGCGGCAATTCGGTTATGCGTTTGCGTAAATTAGAGAGCTTGCCCACATCGCGGCGAATCTGAATGCTGCTATCGTGAATAACCGCTATACCAGCGGAATCATAACCGCGATATTCAAGGCGACCTAGTCCATCGAGGATGATTGATGCTGCCGCCTGCTCACCCACATATCCAACAATCCCACACATATACTCACCTTTGCTTGTTGTTGGCAAGATTGATACGAGAGATCAATGAACATGATTGATCGTCTCTTCAAGGCCGCCGAGTCGAGTGTAAATACTGTGATAGGGTTATTCGGGTATCACGAACTCAATTGTGTCCGTTGTTGCCCTGCTTAAGTCGCCATATACGCCGCGCAGATCGGCATGTTCATCAGGAATCGTGGTTGCCAGTTGATACATTGCCTCTTCAGTCATGGTTGCCAATTCTTCTCGCGGAATTCGCGCGCGCCCCTCCGTTTTAAGGCGAAAGGGTTTCCCAAACACTATCTGCATTTTGGGCCGCCGCAGTGTGAACATTTGCTTAACCCAATTTTGAGTACCGGTAATGGCCGTAGGCACAATCAGGGCATCAGCTTTGGTGGCATAGTAGGCAAGGCCGTCTTTAGGCTGTTGCAGCCCTTCACTGTGGCGGGTGCCTTCTGGAGAAATGAGCAGCAGCTGGCCGGTTTTGAGAAGCTCGATAGAGCTTTGCAGTGCCTGCCGGTCAACATTGCCGCGATTGACATAGTACGAGTCCCACCACCATATCCCCGGGCGGATGAGTAAATTCTTCTTGTTTTCTAGCTTGCTCATGGGGATGACGTAACGTTTGGTGACCGCACCCATTCCTATCACTGGATCTAGCAGTGATACGTGATTGATCATGAGGATGGATGGGGCAGTAGTCGGTACATTTTCCTCACCGATGACGGTAACACGCGCAAATATCTTGAATAAGATAGTGCGAATGGCGGCCCGCATGATATTGCGCCGCCAGGCAACTTTTGGCTGCCTAGCGACATATTCTTGTACTGAAGTAGATGCAGCGGTAGTACCCAATGCACTTATCCTTAGTGCGGCTTATTCTTCTTCGTCGTTATAGCGGGTTTCGCGGCGTGGCGCGCCGCTGTCTGCGCGTGGCTTGCTGCCGCTGGGGCGTGAACCTTGCGGCTTAGAACCCCGCGGTTTGTAATCTCCGGATCGCGTGGATGATGATGGGCGGCGCGGCCTATCGCTGCTGTCGCCATCACGGCGCGGACGTGGGGCATAATCGCCCTCTGGCTTACGGCGTGGACGGTCTCCCTCAGCGCGATCACCCCGCGGTTTGTAATCGCCGGATCGCGTGGATGATGATGGGCGGCGCGGCCTATCGCTGCTGTCGCCATCACGGCGCGGGCGTGAGGCATAATCGCCTTCAGGTTTGCGACGCGGACGGTCTCCCTCAGCACGATCGCCCCGCGGTTTGTAATCGCCGGATCGCGTGGATGATGATGGGCGGCGCGGCCTATCGCTGCTGTCGCCGTCACGGCGCGGGCGTGGGGCATAATCGCCGTCTGGTTTACGACGTGGCCGGTCTCCCTCAGCGCGATCGCCCCGCGGTTTGTAATCTCCGGATCGCGTGGATGATGATGGGCGGCGCGGCCTATCGCTGCTGTCGCCATCACGGCGCGGACGTGGGGCATAATCGCCGTCTGGTTTACGACGTGGCCGGTCTCCCTCAGCGCGATCACCCCGCGGTTTGTAATCTCCGGATCGCGTGGATGATGATGGGCGGCGCGG
>DAOTUZ010000062.1:0-2336 GCA_034437295.1 Anaerolineae bacterium
ATTTAACCACGCGCTCGCAGCATCGGGATAGCCGTTTGGCGGATTCCAGTTGTAAGGAAGCTGTCCAAGGTCTTCCAACGACCATACCAGATAGGGGCGGTCTCCAAAATCCAGACCGGGACGCAGCGACCGCAGCATCGCCACCATAAAATCAATTGGGCGGCGAAATTTCTGCCCTTGAGAGGCCGTAAATTGTGGAGACAGCAAAATATGGCGCATGATCTGGCGGATGTCGCCGCCGCTGTTTAGAAAAATCTGCGCGGCGCTTTCCACCAAATCTGCTGGCGGCTGATCGCTCACAAATCGCGTCACCAGTTTTGAAGCGATGAACCGCGCTGTAGAGGGATGCGTTGCCAGAATATCTAGCACCTGCAAGCCGTCTTCAATACCCCGCCCTGCAGGAAAAGCATAGCCAAGAATCTGCTTCTCATCATAATCATGTACGCTGCTATCAAAATAAAATGAGCCTGCGCCATTTGCCGTATCGGCAACCGTCCAACCAGTCAAAGCCCGCGCAACTGCCCTCACGTCGGCTTCAGTGTAACCGCCATTCACACCCAATGTATGCAGTTCCATCACTTCGCGCGCATAATTTTCATTTGGATGTTCGGCCACGCTCTCGGCATTGTTCAGGTAGAACAACATAGCTGGGCTTTGCGCCGAAGCAAACAGTAAATCGCGGAAAGTTCCAAGCGCGTGGCGGCGAATCACTTCCCGATCATCTACGATCTTTTCACCCATATTATCGCCCGCCGCCACATTGAAATGATCAGTCCAGAACTCAACCATCAATTCAAAAAGCTGACGTTCGCTGTATGCTGCGCGGTAGATTCGCTGCCACGGCACGACGGTATAGACATAATCATCCATATAAGCGCGATCATAAATCCCCCGCGCCGGCCCGGCTAGATAGTCAAATTTGCCCAACCATTCATCCACGGCGGAGTCAGGAATATTTTCAGGCGAAAGCTGCCAATCAATATAGGCTTCAGCGCCCATCGCCTGTATACGTTCAACATCTACGGCCATCGGCCCCCATGTAACGCGGCTTAAGATATGCCAGTTTGGATCAGATTGTGCCGTTCCTTCCTGTGCGCGTACCTTTGCCAGCCAACCAACATTGCTGGCGGCAACGGCAGCCAATCCGGTTAATTTCAGCATGTCGCGTCTGGAAAATTGCTGCATCACCTATATCCCCAGTTTCACCAACTGCTTTGCACTATAGAGCGAATCCCAAAGCGCGCAAGTATGCTAAAAGTAACCCCCTCCGACTCCGTAGGGTATTCAGTGGATCGTTTCTGAAATGATATGGTTCGGGTATAGTTAGCGCGCTTCAAAGCTCTGGGGGGATCGTATGACCGCGAAAATCGTTGTTGTGGGCAGCTTTAATATGGACTTGACCAGCTATATGCCGCGTCTGCCGCGCCCCGGTGAAACACTACATGGCACGCGCTTTCAAACCGGCCCCGGCGGAAAAGGATCAAATCAGGCGGTAGCAGCAGCCCGTTTAGGCGCAGATGTCACTTTCGTTGGCCGCGTAGGTACCGATATTTTCGCTGACAATGCCTTTCAAATCTGGAACAGCGAAAACATCAACACTCGCTATGTCATTCGTGATCCTGAAAACCCAACCGGCGTCGCCCCAATTTGGGTTGAAGAAACCACCGGGCAAAATGCCATTGTCGTGATCCTTGGCGCAAACAAAGTCCTCAGTCGTCAAGACATTGATAGCGCCGCCGAAGCAATAGCCCGCGCCGACATTCTGATCGCGCAGCTTGAGACCGATATTGACGCGACAGCTTATGCGCTCAAACTTGCAAAACAAAGCAACGTACGCACCATCTTAAACCCCGCGCCCGCGGCAACTCTTCCCGATGAGATGATCGCTAATGCAGATATCCTGACCCCCAACGAAACTGAATTGGAGGTTTTATCAAGGCACACGCTCGATGATATTGATGCCGCAGCGCGATCTTTAATCCGCCGGGATGATCAAACTGTCATAGTCACGTTGGGCGCAGGCGGCGCGCAAATCGTCACCAGTAAAAACAGCATCAACAAACCCGCCATCGAAGTGCAGCCTGTAGATACCACCGGCGCAGGCGACTGTTTCACCGGCGCATTAGCGGTAGCCTTAGGAGAAGGAAAAACATTGGATGAAGCAGTACAATTCGCCAACACTGCCGCCGGTATCTGCGTAACTCGGCCCGGCACCGCGCCTAGCATGCCCTCACGACAAGAGGTAGATGCGCTAACCCCCAAATAGCTCCGGATGCCGGTCAGCTTTGGAGAATCACCATTTTTAAGACGGTCATATCTTCAATCGCGAAACGTGG
>DAOTUZ010000063.1:0-17581 GCA_034437295.1 Anaerolineae bacterium
GTCATTGAGGCGTTTGCGCGGCTGATGGTTACAACCTTATCTTCAATGGGCTGACGCAGCAGGTCAAGTAATCGCCCCGGCGCCTCGGTCACTTCATCCAAAAAGAGTACGCCTCGATGAGCAAGTGTCACTTCGCCCGGCTTAGGAATGCTGCCGCCGCCGATCATACCCGCATAGCTAATGGTATGATGGGGCGCGCGAAAAGGTCGCTGCTGAACCAGCGGCCTTCCGCCAACGATAAGATCTGCCACTGAATAAATTCGCGTCACTTCAAGCACTTCATCCATAGACAAGGCCGGTAAAATTCCCGGAAGCGCGCGCGCCAACAAAGTTTTGCCAGTTCCCGGAGGGCCACTCAGCAAAATATTATGATTTCCTCCAGCGGCAATCTCCAGCGCCCGCTTGACATGTTCCTGACCTCGCACGTCAGCAAAGTCTGTGATTCCACCAAAATCGATTGGATTACCTAATTCCGAAATAGTGGCAGTGTCATACGGCGGAATCGGATTCATTCCGTAAAGATGTTCCACCAGCTGTCCCAACGATTCCACAGGGACGACAACAAGATTGGGTACAAATGCAGCCAATGGCGCATCTTCAGCAGGTACGTAAACATGTGTGATGCCAGCTTGCAAAGCGGCATATGCCATTGACAGCACGCCGCCAACGTGGCGCACACTTCCATCTAGCGAAAGTTCGCCAACGAACAGTGCGTTTTCAAGCGGTTTCAGCGGAACTTGATCGGTGGAAGCCAGCACGCCAACGGCAATCGCCAAATCATAAGCCGTGCTCGTTTTAGGCAGGTCAGCAGGGCTTAAGTTGATCAGGTAACCTTTGGGTGGGAATTGCAATCCGCTGTTCTTAATGGCCGCTCTCACCCGCTCACGGCTTTCCTTAACAGCCGCATCCGGCAAGCCAACAAGGATGAAGGATGGCATATGTGCGCGCGGGTTAAAGTCAGTTTCAACCTCGACAATATGCCCATCCAAACCCACTACCGCACACGCATGAACAATGGAAAGCATACAATCCTCAATAAGAGTGTGAAATTATTCTGTTTTGGATGGTGGGTGCTTGATATTTAGGCGGAACTTTCCGACCATAATTTGCGTTCCAGCAGAAGCATCAATCCGCCTAGAGTATAATGATCATCAGACTAAACCACAAAGGAAGCGGAACTTGAAAAGTCGTTCGCGCCCATATCAACCTGAAACCATTCCACCGCAAGCCGATGCACTGCGCCCGCTGCCGGACAGGGTGCGCCCGCAAACGTTAGATGATTTTGTCGGCCAGTCGCATCTGGTAGCGCCCGGCAAGCCGTTATACCAAATCATTCAGGCCAATAAAGTTTATTCGATGATCCTCTGGGGGCCGCCGGGAGTCGGAAAAACTACGATTGCGCGCATCATCGCGCGGGGTACTGGCCGCGATTACTATGAGCTGTCTGCCGTCTCAGCAGGCAAAGATGAGATTCGCGCCATTGTCGAGAAAGTACGGCGTGAGCGTGCAGGCGCGCCTCGTGATCTTTTTAGCATGGCCGCGCCAGAAAAACCGCAGCAATCGCCGATCCTATTTCTGGACGAAATTCACCGCTTTAATAAAGCTCAGCAAGATTATTTACTCCCGTTTGTTGAAGATGGCACACTGATACTGATCGGCGCAACCACCGAAAACCCAAGTTTTGAAGTCATTTCCGCGCTGCTTTCCCGCGCGCGCGTTTTCACGCTGGAATCGCTCTCTAATGATGAGGTGCGGCAGATTATCGAGCATGGCGGACACGAATTAGAAGTTGTTATTGACCCGGATGCTCTGGATTTTCTGGTCAACTACGCCAGCGGAGATGCCCGCCAGTCCTTAAATCTGCTGGAAACGGCCTCAGAACTTTATGCAGGTGAGACGAAGAAACTTACTGTCGAAAGTCTGCGCGATGCTGTTCAGTCAAAACACCTACGTTATGATAAACAGGCGGATGAACATTACAACACCATCAGCGCGTTCATCAAAAGTATGCGCGCCAGCAATGTTGACGCCGCGCTTTATTACCTCGCAAGGATGGTTGCGGCTGGGGAGGAGCCACGATTTATTGCTCGCCGCATGGTCATTTTTGCCAGCGAAGATATAGGTATGGCCGACCCTTTGGCGCTGGTTGTTGCCAATGCAGTCTTTCGCGCAGTGGAAATTATTGGCTACCCTGAAGCACAGATCAATCTAGCACATGGCGCAACCTATCTCGCCTCAGCGCCCAAAAGCCGCGCTTCATACGAAGCTTTCTTCCGCGCACTTGAAGATGCGAACCAGCATGGCGCGCTGCCAATTCCAATGCAACTGCGCAATGCCCCCACCCGTCTAATGAAAGACCTCGGTTATGGGCAAGGCTATGAAATGTATACCGAAGATGATTTACTGCCAGATTTGCTCAAAGGCAAAAAATACTATACCCCATAAGTATTCATTCGACCCCCACCAGCTTAACGCCGTTCATCATTGCCCGTAAATAAACAACGCGCGCAGCCTTTCGACTGCGCGCGTTATTTATAGATTTGGATGTTTTTAACGGCTAGTCAATCGGGCCGCCACCGTCGGTACATACCCCGCCCTGTTCCCATTCCGGCAGCGTGTAGCCATTAATGGTGATGATGTACATCGCGTTAATGACGGTACCCGGCACAGAAATTTCATACGTGCCATTTGTTGGGATAGATGAAGTTGTTGTTGACACCACAACTTCTCCAGTCTTCCGCCGAACGATGGTGACTTGTAATGGGCCACTCGGTGAACTTGGCGCGTAGTTCGTTATTGTAAACTTAACCGTTACACCATCCGGGCATTCTGGTTCCACATGAATATTAGGTGGAATAGGTGTGCTCGTCGGCGTAAACGTTGGCGTGAATGTCCGCGTTGGCGTCCGCGTGGCCGTATTTGTCGGCATGTTCGACGGCGTAAACGTTGGCGTCCGTGTGGCCGTATTTGACGGCGTAAACGTCCGCGTTGGTGTGTTCGACGGCGTGAATGTCCGCGACGGTGTAAAGGTGAATGTCGGCGTAAACGTTGGCGTCCGTGTGGCCGTGTTTGACGGCGTAAACGTGTTCGACGGCGTAAACGTCCGCGTTGGTGTCCGCGTTGGCGTCCGTGTGGCCGTGTTTGACGGCGTAAACGTATTCGACGGCGTAAACGTATTCGACGGCGTAAACGTTGGTGTCCGTGTCCGCGTTGGTGTCCGCGTCCGCGTTGGCGTAAACGTATTCGACGGCGTAAACGTGTTTGACGGCGTAAACGTGTTTGACGGCGTAAACGTGTTCGACGGCGTAAACGTTGGCGTCCGTGTGGCCGTATTCGACGGCGTAAACGTCCGTGTGGCCGTATTTGACGGCGTAAACGTATTCGTCGGTGTAAACGTTGATGTATAGGTCGCCGTATTCGACGCTGTAAAGGTGAATGTTGGCGTGAAGGTAGGCGTGTGTGTAGCCGTATTCGACGCTGTAAACGTCGGCGTGAAGGTGTTGCTGGGCGTAAAGGTGTTGGTCGGCGTGAAGGTGTTACGCGGCGTGAAGGTGTTCGTCACCGTGAAGGTAAAGGTAGGCGTTGGTGCAGCAAAGCTCAACTGGCAGACAAGGCCAACATCAATATCCAGCGGATCCACAATGTAGAAAGTCGTCCCATTGAACGCCGCTTCAGTTAATACCGATGCCAAATCTGGCGGATAACCAAACTGGACAGAGAAAGTATTCGTCCCGCCAGTTATGGTTGTATTGGCCGGTATCGAGAATGGAACACTTCCACCATCACCAATATCAGACGGCGGAGTCGTATCATCCCCTCCCCAAACAACCAGTCCATTGAGGGTCATATTATCAACCCATGTGTCTCCCGCGTCATATGGCCCCATCTCATCCGGCCATATAAAGTTGACACGACTCAGCCGAGCATCACGGGTAGCGCTGCTAGAGATTCCAAAACGAATGCTGCTGCCGGCAAAAGAAGTCCCGCCCGGCACAATTGCAAAGTCACTGCAAACAAACGGCGTTGGCGGTTCAACTGTCTCAGTAGGTTCTAGGGTTGCATCGGGCGGATCATCCGGCTCATTACCCACTAAGCTAACCAAGCGCGGATCCCGGAAAGTCTCATTGATTCCGGTGCGCCGCGCAGACAGCGGCAGGAATGGGGCGAATTGAATGGGTGTAATCAGCGGGTGATTGAAGGTTACCACTACCCATACCTGATCACCGGGGCCGCCAGCATCTGACCACGCCATACCGGCATTCCGTAAATAAGGAGATCCGGGCGCTACCGGGGGTTGAGACCGCAGTTGGCACAGCGGAGCATCCGGGTTATTCGTCAGCAAAAGCTCGCCGGTTGTCCTTGGCTCTTGAGCGCCAACAGGTTCCCAATCGGCCTCATAATCAAATTTGGTGCGATTACTACAAATAACGATATCGAACCAACCACGATCACTAGCACCGAATGGCTGTGTGAAATCAGGGACAGAATCGCCATTTGTATCAATCTGCGTGCGATACCATACCCTGAACCACGGTGGCGCAGAATCTGGATCCGCCGGGTCTATCGCCCCCTGTAAGGGAAGGCTGCCCGTGCCCCCATCGCCGGTTCTATCCGCAACTGCCCATACATCATCATTCAGCGCAAGGCCAGCAGCGCCTCTTCGCGCTTCATCATAGGCTGTAAGGATACGCGCCATATCTTTGCGGCGATTTTGATCTTCAGGGTCGGTGGGGTCGCAATCATCACCGCTGTACCATGTAGCGTACAGGCTTTCGGCGCCACCGTAATAATATTCAATCGTCCGACCGCCAATATCAACTGTAGTGCGCGTGCCAAGCTGCTCGGCGGCGCTGTTAGGGTTATCTTCATCCAAAACCAAACAGGGTACGATACTCTCCAGATCATCACGCATTGATTCCAGATCAAGGAAATAGCTTCGCGTATCGTAAGCGCCTGTTGTAATCTGGCGGATGGCTGCCCGCGCCGAATTTTGCAGCGTTACCCATGCTTGAAAAATGCGACCAAATTCGATGATACCGAACAGCAGCAGCAGCAAAATTGGCAACGTGATGGCAAATTCTGCCAGCGTTTGGCCTCTCCATAACTTTCCACCGCGCAAATCAGGTTTGCGTTGGTTTTCCACGACGTTCTCCCCCTACCCCGCATCTACTTCACTATGGGTTCTACTGCGCTAGCCGCGTGAACATCCGAGATGCAATCTGGTCAAACACTTCATTCAGCCGCTGACCATCCGGCGCGTTAAAATAGTTGCCACAATCCTGCCCGTTTGGCAGAGGCGTCCAAGTTCCCGGGGTACCTGAGGGAACTTCACAGGCGCCGCGCACGCCATATCCATCAAGTGACCACAACGGGATGCGATCACCCATCAAATTCTGCCAATAGTCATTATCAAGCCGCGCATTATCGCCCACGTCAGCGATGTAGCGAAGCATTTCTTCGCCAAGCTCATCCGGAACCGCATCGGCTAGAGAGTCGTCGTAAATACCAAAACCAATGGTGAAAATGATCGGCAGTCGGGTCTCAATCGCCGTACTCACACCACCCCCATTGAAATCATCAAGAGCGATGAAGTCTGCCCAATCTCGGGTGTAATCATCCACGTCGTAAATCTGCTCGCACGGAAGCGCATTAGGATTCATCGTCGTATTTGGATCGACATAAGCATGGGTGTACGGATACCAGTTGTTACGGTTTGGTGGCACAGGCTGCAAGTTTGCAGCGTTCACCTGTAAGTTAATGGGACGGCTAGACGGTTGTAATACGCGGGTATCATTGGCCGGTGGTGCTGGATAACAGAATGTACGGGTATCTGCGCGCTCATCGGAGCAGAACGGGAATGACATATCACTCGTCAGCTCGCTAGGATGATCCGTCGTACCAAAGGGACACAGCCCATAACCACCATAAGTCGCCCCGGTCAACGCCTCAGGCGCAAAACCTAGCTGCTCATAATCAAGCATGAAGGTCGGGTCGTTCACAATAGAGGGAACATTGTAGAGGCTGGCGCCCGGAGCTGTTAAAGGTTGGCTACCATCGGTCGGCTGGCGCAAAATTGGATCCGTCGCTCCGGCCGCGCCGTCGCTCAACAACACCATAATCCAGACGGCGCCATCAACGCGCCCGTATTCGCCAAAGGCGACGCTGGCCGACTGCATGGAAGCGGCAATATTCGTTCCGCGGCATCCGGCTCCGTATTCATACGACATGTATCGCTGTGATGGAACGTCAGGAATTAGCCAGTCTGGCAGTGTGAACGGGGTAATCACCTCGTCAAGCGGCGTATTATCACGGAAATCTGCTGTATAGCGCGTGACAAAGGTACTCGGAGCTACTTCCTGATAATCGTTTTCAGAAAAACGCGGATCATTGGAAGCGCCGTCAACGAAGCAGCTTCCGCGAACCGGACTCTGTCGGAGATTATAAATCTGGGTGCCTTCATAGTAAGCACATGCGCCAGACACACAGTTGCCAGAGCCATCGTACTGGCTGAACGGTTGGATGGTGCCGCCAATCCGAAATCCATCCCATTGGCCGTCGCCATCTGCATCTGCATAATAGGTTGGTTCGGAACGAACACCGACACGATCTTGCAACACGGTTAAAGCTCCGGTGCGATCTCCGCTATCCGATGGCGCATTAATATCTTCCAGCGTTTCCATGAAGCCAATTTGATATGGGCTGGCCGTACCATCCGGATCCATCAAGTGTGCCTGCTGATCGAAGGTCACAAAGGCGACACGGTCACCACGTGTGAAATCGAGCCGGTCAAGGAAATTCTCAGCTGCATTACGAACCTCACGGAATGGCTGGCAAACCAAGTCTGCAAAATCACCATCGCCATCCGGATCATTACAGCAGCCGTAGTAATCCACCGCTGGAACGAAACCATGCGAATAGCCGGAAACCAATAGTGAGGTATTGAACCCTACAGCGCCATATTCAGTGATAATATCCGCCGGGACGCGGTAGCGATGGTCTCCCGATGAAGGATAGAATTGGATTTGACATTCGGTACGAATGATGTTGATTTCTGCAGGATCGGTTGGCGCATCTGCGGGCAGCGCTGCATAAAGGAGGGGATCAGCGGCAAACTGCTGCGTTGAGGTGTTATTTCCGCCGAGGTTTCCGCCGTAGACATTCGTCAATATATCTGACTGCGTGCGGTTCAGGTAATTATCCCACAGCCGCGCAGCAGTACCGCCGGGGGCAGGATTATAGGCGAGCTGTGGAGGGAAGAACCGATGCCAGTAACCCTCAGCCTGATATGACTCATAATTTGTCTCTTCCAGCATGGATTCAGAGACATCAAGGATCAAAACTACGTCTAGAACCGCAGTCTGGGAAATTGCAGATTCTTGCAGGGTGATCGTGCTGAAGCCAAACAGACGCAAAAATATAGTAGGCGACTCAATTTGTGCGGTTACACGAACAAGTTTTAATTCATTGCGAGTACAGAGTTCCTCATAATCAAGGCGTTCTTCTCTACTGGCAGCAGGGTTAATTCCAAAGTTTGGCCCGGTCTGACGGTCAATCTCGCCATCGGCATTGTAAAGATAAAAGGGATTACCCGCACGATCTACAGGCCGCGAGGGCAACCAGTCCGTAATAGAGTTTGCTACAGCATCTTCCGCAGTATAGGTTGGATAGCGCGGATCCATTAAGCGGACGTTCTGCGAGTAGCAGGTTTCGATAATAACATTATCCGGATCAAGGCCATACAGCTCAATAAAACTGCGCGCCGCTAAGCTCATATTAGCGTAGCTATCAGCCTGAATCGCAGCTTCTCGCTCATTTATATTGGGAGTTCCCGTGTCATCAACAACGGAGTCGTCAACAGAGCGCTGCATTTGCCCGGCAGCCGCAATTGCCGCAGCATCTACCGCCCGGCGAAGCGTGCTATAACGTACAAACATCAGCGAAACGTCGGTCACAATCCCTACAAACGCCAACAACGCCAGAAAACCTAGCGCCAGAATGACGATGGATTGGCCGGACTGACTGCGCTGCCAGAAGTCGTTTTTGCGTTGCGTATCGCTCATCGCCTCGCCTATCCTCTAACTTGCAAAAATAATGTTTGGCTGAACAGATTGCATCGGAAAAGCTGACCAAACATTCACGCTAAATCTATCATTTAGCACCGTAAAGAACGGGAGATTAAGCAGCAGCTTGTGCTCCCAGAATATCTCGACCAACACCAAACCTTGCCCTGGAATTAGATCGCGGTCTTGATCCCCGCGCGGAGCGTGATTTACAAAATCAAATCCACTAAGGTTAAACAGATCTTCAACCTCACTCACCGTCCAATCAGAGCCGATACACATCGTTTCACCGATGCGATGATTGCCAGTCCAGACAAAACCAACCTGTTTTTCAGCGCTCTCGACGGTGGCAGTAATGGGATCGTAGCCCCATCGCAAAATATCGTCTGCGGGAATACCCCCAAACATTTCAGTAAAGTTCGCGCTCGTTCTGAAGTGGCTGTTCGAGGATGCTAGGCCAAGCACATCTACCATATTATTTTCATTGAAATCAAATGGATCGCGCGGTTCCTGCGCGCTAACGGTAGCCGTTCCAGAGATCAATGTTGCATCACACTCGTTGGCATTTGAAGGGAAGCGCCCCACAACCACAATTTGCGGGTTATCGCCAGGCTGCGGGCGATTGGAGCCTAACCAGTCGCCACTTGCGCCATCCGGCGGGTCAATCATTTCAACGGCGAATCCGGAAACAACAATATCATCAACACTGTTTGATCCGTTAAACCGCAGCGGTTCTAAAGAATCCAGCATTAAGCAAATCACCTGAGGATAAAATCCCTCACTTGCCCAGTGACCATTCGTTCCGACACGACAGTGCGCGTCGGTTGCGTTGGTGGTATCACGGCTTCCCTCACGCTGGTTTCGTTCTGCCACAACAAGCGGATCAGTATCATTAGGATCTGTGGATCCGGTGGAATAGGGCATCACGCCAATTCCCTGCGCTTGAAAATCGACTGGCGTAGTGGGTAGGCTGCCGATATCGATATACGTCCAGTCAGCAAATCCATCTTCCCATGCGCGTGCCGATTGGTCATCTTGCAGCGTTGCGCCGCGGCGGGCGCCAGCACGGGCAACATCTAAAAGTGTTAGGAAATTATTCGCAAACCAGCCAATTTCAACCAGACCTGCAAGCAGCATAATCAATAATGGTGTTACCAGCGCCAGTTCCACCAAACTTTGGCCGGACTGCCGCTTTCTGGAAACACGGGGCGTTCCATCAAGAATTAGAATGATTTTCTTAAATAGTTGTCGCATTGAACGGGTAGCTCCACCCATACTTTTGCTGCCAGAAAAATAGACTCTCAGGCATTCTCACTATACCACGAGGCTTGCTTCACAAAATACGTTCAGTGTAAAGATGTTGATAGAGTTTTGTGCAAATGCTTTGAGAAATATAAAGGCGGCCAAAAGACCGCCCTTACAAAACTATCGGAGTTGAAACGCTGATTCCATTTCAATTTCAGGCCGTGCCTTTATGACATACCCCCGCCCATGTCGTGATTGCAGTATAACCGGGCGTTCTGGATCGACTTCTATCTTGCGGCGTATATTGCGAATATGATTGCGTACCAGCGCGGAATCGCCTATCCCGCTAGGGTAGCGCCAGACCGTGGTCAACAAGGTTTCCGCGGTGTGCATTTGAAACGGCGCACTGCATAAATACTTAAGGAGATCAAATTCTACGCGGGTCAACACGACGGTACGGTTACCCAGAGTCACCCGGCAATCCACGCGATGGAGCCGAATAGTTGGCGCATCGCGTTCAACATACTGCGCGTATCGCCGTATAAGCGACCTTACACGAGCAACCAATTCACGGGGAGCAAATGGTTTACGAATATAGTCATCAGCGCCAGACTCAAGCGCGTCAACCACCCCAGGCGCTGAAACAGAACCGGTTAAAAAGATGATTGGGAGCCGCGAGGTCTCTTCTTTTTCGCGCAGCTTGCGGCATAACGCCAAACCATCCGCATCGGGCATTACAACATCAACAAGGAACAAGTCAGGTGTAGTACTTTCAAGTAATTTCAGAGCTTGCGATGCGGTAGATGCGCGCAGCACAGAATATCCCTCGCGCTGAAGCACCTGCTCCACCATCACCTGCATTTGTACATCATCGTCAACAATCAAGATTTCGTACATGCCGCCTACTTCAAATACCTATCGTAAGTATTCCTCTAGTATAACGGCTGCACGTAGTAACTTGGCTGAAATGATGTGAAACTTTCATGAAATCTATGTCGAGATCATGTACCCAACGCCATGAATAGTGCGAAGGTACTTCTTGCTGGTGCCGCGCTCAATTTTCGCGCGAAGATTGCGCATGTGTGCGCGCACTAAATCGGGATCGCCGGTATTTGGCGGGTATTCCCATACTGCTTGTAGCAAGTGTCCGGGCGACAATGCCTGCCCGGGATGTTCCATCATATAACGTAACAACCGGTGTTCAGTGCTTGTAAGCTGTATTTCCCGATCATGTATGTATACGCGGTAGGTATCAGAATCTAAGCGAAGATCATTCATTTGCAGCACATTGGTAGATTTTGCATCGCGGTCACTACGGCGTAATACTGCCGCAATACGCGCCCGAAGCTCTGATAATTCAAATGGCTTAACCACGTAGTCATCGGCACCAGCATCTAACCCGTTAACCACATCATCGGTCGTACCCTTCGCCGTTAAAAACACGACTGGCAGCGAAATAAAGCGGGGATCTTCACGCAAGCGACGGCATACCGAAATCCCATCCATCTCTGGCATCATAATGTCTAAAATCACCAGATCGGGAACCCGTCGTTCTAGTGAATCCAGCAAAACAAACCCGGAAGGCAGCAAATCAACCAGATATCCCTCACTTTTAAGGGCGCGCCCCACTGCCTCAAGGACATCCGGGTCATCATCCACCACATAGAGTAATGTCATAGCTTTTCCCTTATCCCAATGCAGGCAAGAGCACCACAAATCGCGTCCCGGTTTGCGAATCACTTCGAACTTTGATGGTTCCTCCGGCACGTTCCACCGCTTGACGGGCAATATGTAGGCCGAGGCCAGTCCCTTCACCTAACGGTTTGGTTGTAAAGAATGGTTTAAAAATCTCGTTAATGACGGAGTCAGGTATGCCGGGGCCATTGTCAGCAATTTCCACGGCAACCATATGTTCTGTACGCAAGTAGCGCACTTCAATGCGAACCTCGCCATCTTCACGAGCAATCAATACATCATGGGCGTTCAGCAATATGTTCAGCCAAACATCTTCAAGCTCGCCCGGCACTGCCTGTACGGCTGGTATCGAAAACGATGGGAATTTCACAATTATTTTTGTCCCATCACGCTCAAGGTGCTGTCGTACCAATGCCAGCGTGTCTTCAATAGTCGTAATAATATCAACAGCCTCAACGCCGGCATCAATATTCGTGCGCACCGCGGCTAACAGCCTGCGCACTACACCTTTTGCCCGTTGGCTTGCCCTAACGATGGCCGAAAGCGCCTCATAATCAATAGTATCTTGCTGCTTCTGCTCTAGCAGCAATTGGCTGTCAGAAAGGATGGTGGTCAGCGGATTATTAATCTGATGGGCAACTGCGGCGGCTAATTCGCCCATTGCTGAGAGGCGTTCCGCCTGTATCAAGCGCGCCTGAGCAGTTTGGAGTTCACGCATATTAAGCTGTAAATCACGATAGAGCCGCGCATTTTCCAGAGCTGTCGTTGATTGCGCCATTAACGCCCTTGCAAGATCAATTTCGCGCGGGCTAAAAAAGTGATCGTGCTCGGAATCTCCGCAAACAACCATTCCGGTCACAAGCCCGCGCTGTGCTAAGGGTAGCCCCATAACCATGTTGTTGCCACTGAAGTCCAGCAATATCTTCACCCCATCTGAAAGATAGGGATCGCTCCGATAGGTATTAATAGCAACCTGCATATCAAGAGCATTCAACAACTCAGGAAGCATCGTAATTTCAATGCCCGGCTCGTCTTGATCAATGCGAACAGTCGTACCAACGGAAAGCTGTACAGCGAGTGTCTGGTCATCCGCCTGAAAGGCAAACTCAGTCCAATCAGCCCCTAGAACACGATTGATTTCATCCGTCAGCTTATAAACCTGCGCCGCACTTCGATCCCGGCCTTTTGCCAATTCGCCAACTATATCACTTACGAGATTGCGAATACGCATCATATTTTCATAGCTAGGCATCGTGTTGTCATCAGCAGGATGAACAGAGAACGACAGCACTACCCCTAGCAATGATGTGTCTCCGGTAATCGGGGCTAGTAACGCACTTTTCGCACCGTTAGATTCTAGCCACCGCACCGTTGGAGGGCTTGATTCATTTGAAACGACGGTCAAACCGCCGCCGTTGATGGCCGCTTCCAATTCGGGAATATTCGGAATATGGATCAATGGTTCCTGCCCCGCACGCCACATCAAGTGACGCCGACGGGCAATTAAGCGGAAAATCCCAGCCGGCCGATCAATCGCTAGCACAAATGCATCACTCACATTCAACATTCGTACAGCCTGCTCAACAACCGTCGCAAGCGTACCTTCTAACTGAAGTGACTGATTGAGAACTTCTCCGGCTTCCACAAGCGCCTTCAATTCCCGCATACGCTTCACGCTCAATCCATGCACGCGCGCATTTTCAATTGCAACGGCGGCATAAGCGGCGAGGTTTAGCAGCAGATCTTGATGGCGTTCGTCAAAGATGTCTTCCTTGTGGCGATTATTCACGCCGAGGACACCAATGGCTTTGCCTTTCAGCAAAATCGGCACATACAGCAGTGAATTGACAAAATACTCAGTCTTCACTTTCTGCGGCCCACTCTGGCCGATCAACGTGGGCTTCCCAAGTTTGAATACCTGTCCAGCCAACGAATCCTGTGTTTTCACGCGGAAGTTACGTGCCGTTTCAGTATCAATACCGACCTTTGCCCGCAAATAGAGCTGTTCCGATTCGCCGTCGGGAAGCAGGATCATGCCTTCTTCAGCGTTGGTAAGATCACGCGCGGCAGTCACTACACGGTTTAATACCTCGGTGAGATCCAGCACCTCCGTCAGTGACCGGCTAAGCGTCAAGAATGCCTGCACTTCTTCCGAAGTCCATTGGCTTCCGCCAGCTTTATTCCAACTCGGGGAGGGAACCCCTGCGCCAGTTCCAACACTCGATTCTAATCCGAGAACTTTTTCAAATGCGCGCGAAACAGCAGCTGCATCAAGCGCAGACAATATAACTACGGCATCGCTCGCCTGTACTGCGACCCCATTCAAACTTGCAGTTCTCGGTAAATATACGACCTGCGGCAAATCATTCACAGTACGCAGTAGGACGGAGCAGGTCGATTCGCCCGTTCGCTTGTCGCTAATCGAAGCGTCAATAAACGCCGCATCGAAATGCACCGTATTTGCAAGGTACATTGCATCCAGATGGGAGTATCCGGGTTGTAAGGTAACTTCATCTTCAGGCAGCACACTACGAATGCGCTGAAGCACATCATAATCGCCTGTTACGACTAGAACCCGATATGCGGCCATGAATTAACGTTTACTCAGCCTTTGTCGCCGGCTTTCAAGATCATCAGCGGGTGGTGGTTCCGTCTTTTGCGCGTCAGCGGCGCTATCATTAAGCGCAGGTTTACCTGTAATTGCCCCTCTTGCACCGCGCAATGCAGAGCTTAAATCATCGAGCGCGCTTGAAGTTCGCGTATCCTCAGCCTCAACACTCGATGCAGTATTCTGCCGTCGCACCTGCTCTACGGCGTGCTCCAATTCACTGACGCGCAGTACCAGTTCCTGCGTAAGTTGTTTATGCTCTCTCAGATCAGCCTGCGCCATGGATAACCTTTGCTGAGCGCGCTGGCTCTGCTCAGTCAGCCTGCGCGCCGTATCTATCTGGCGTTCAGCTAACTTTTGATCTGCTTCATCATGTAAATGGCGAACCTCGCCCTCAAGACCTACGATTCTGTTATTGAGTTCGCTCTCATATGCATAGGCGTCTTCAATTCGCTTATGCAATTCCTTGAGATCACGATCAAAACGCTTACCAATAGCGGGAAACGACGACGCAGCATCCCGATCAATGCTGGTGATGTCATTTATGCTGGCGCGAACCAGAACATTCAACTTCTTGAATAGATCAATCATATATGAATATTGTATAGGCTGAACACAGGCGGTCAACTTTCTGCATCAGTGCCAACTTCTACTCCCTAGGGGCAAGCCCCATCCCACATCAGGTAATAGACAACCATCTTCTGGCCGCCAGCGATCAATGTTGCGTTTCCATCCGATTGGTAAATCGGGCAAAGTTGGGGAGCATTGATAGTGTCGCCGGGAATTTGATCGGGGAAGGCCATGAAATAGCGTGCATCTTCCCGCCGCATAAGTTCCCACTGCCCCTCTGGATTCGCAATCAACTCAATGAACTCAGGCGAAACCAACCCGGCAATATCCAGCATCGGTCTTGGCGCGAAATAGCCAACTGCTCCAATATCGTGAATCGCCAGCATTTCTTCAGGGGGTAAGTTCTCGGCAATCCAGTGGGCAGGGGCAACCATTTCCTCATTAATCACCCGCACATCAAGTTGATAGCTAGCTATCCCCGGCCCAAACGCAAAGACGACCATCAACAATGCCGCGCCTAAAGCTAATACCCGAACCAGTACCCTCGCAATCATCGGACGCTGTGCCATTTTCAACAGCCATCCGGTGCCAACAACGCCGGTAAAGATGAGTGCTGGCAGTGCCGGGATAACATAACGCCCATGTTGAAAGTTCAGCGGGAGCCAACCGCCATAGAGCGCAACTAGGGCAACACCCCAAACCGGGGGAAGCAGAAATAGGAGCGCAGTTCTCTCGTGCTTAAGCCGCTTTAAGATCACCATAGCATATACAATCATGCCGGGGATGAGAAGTACCTGCCCGCCAGCCAGTAATGGGATGATCATCAGCCGAAAACCCCAAAAATAGCCTAACGCCCGTATCGGCGCAGCGTAAATCTGCTTGGCGGCAGCCGTAGTTGGCAGTAAACCGCCGGTCACATCTAAATTAAACAAAAGATAAGGGATAAGTAAAATCATAAAACTAGCTAGCGAAGCTGCGCCCCACAGAATCACATCACGCCAGCGCATGTTTGGCCGGGCGATGAGCAGGAACAGCCCGATAATGGTGATTAATAAAACACCTTCAGGCCGGACGAGCGTCGTAACTGCCGCTAATATGCCAAAAATTCCGCCGCGCAAAACGAGATGAATTCTGCTGGAAGATCGCGCCGCGTTCAATTCACGCCATACCTGAGCAATACAAACCATGGTCATCAGGCTAAAAAGGGCTGTCTCCATGCCCGATGCCGCCGCCCATAGTAAATGCCATGAAAAGATCATAGCAAGACCAACCGCCAGCCCGACCCCACGAAGCCTTGGCGCAATCTGCATTGCCATTTGCCGGGCGATAACAGCCGTCATCGCCAGCGCCAATGCTCCAAGTCCATGCGCCCATAACGCGAAGGGGACACCCAGCTTGTACCCAATTGCAAGGAGAATGGTATACATCGGTGAAGTAGACGCCGCGCTAACGACCCCCGGCACAAACGACCAGAGTCCAGTTTCTGCTAGATTCCGTCCATAGGTCTGGTGAATCCAAGCATCATCCAAAGGAAAGCCGCCACCTGCTGAGAATACATAGAGCGCGGTCATGCCAAATGCGGCTGTTACTAATAGGAGATCGGGAATAAAACGCTTAAAGTTACCGGACGATGGCATATAGTTTCGCCCCCGGTTGGTTAAACTCAATTGGCGTCAAAAATACTGGCGGGTTATCCCATGCTTCAAACATTGGTGACGGCAGCCCACTGCGCTCAAAAACTACAAAATCCAGATCGTAGCGATCCGCCAATTCACGGATTACATCAGGGCTGCTATTAGGAACTACCGCCCCACCCCGCCCCGTAAAATAATACAGCGCCGCGGGATCATTGATTAAAACCCGCGCGTTTTCGGGCAGCATAGCATCCAGCTCGGCATAGAATCGGGGGACAACAGTTGTTGGCGGTACAATTCCCCGCGTACCTATCATTAAGCTCAGGAAAACAGCATAGCCGACCAGCGCAAAGGTGAAGATTCTCGTCGCCACACGCAGATTCCACGACTTACGCCGCTTCGCCATCCAGCGCACCGCATCCTCACAACCCAGCACACCCAAAGCAGCCCACCACGGCCAGAGCGCCGCCGCGCCATGAAATAGACCGCCGCGGGCGCCGGGAAATGGAAACACTAGAGTCATCGCTACATGCAGTCCAAGCGCGTAGATCCAGAACGGGGCGAGAAATGACTGCCTGCGCCTGCGCCATAATCCGATCAGCATCAGCGGCGCCATGATCACAATGCCTTCAACGGCAATAAACGTGCCAAGGTTGCCTGAGAGGAGGCCGTCTGCGCCGGCAAAAGCCTGCCAGCGCGTGCTCAAGAAAAACCCGATGCCGCCCAAATTCCAGAAATTCGTAAAGCTGGCAGATGGCGGGTAGTTAAAGAGATCGTTATATTCGGTGAACCAGATACTTTGCAGCCCACCAACCGGCAAGATTGCACCCGTGTCAAAGAGATTGCGAACAAACCACAGACTCATCACCGCTATATAACCAACGACGAGCATCAGTCCTGCTAACAATGGTTTTTTCCACCGGCGATCACGAATCATCGCCCAGAACAACACCGTCCATCCTGTCAACAGCAGCAGTAAACCATCCGGGCGTATAAGGTGACCAAGTGCCGCTGCACACCCCACTAGCAACCAGATAGAAAGCCGCGATGCTGACGGTTCGTTCTTTAAGCTGTCTAACCCCTTACCAAGAAGATACAGCCCTAGAGATCCAACGAGGGCCATCAGCGCAAAAGTGTCTATCGTGCCCCAGAAACGGGCGAAAAAGCCGCCAGATACGGCAATGAGTCCAGCGCACCACGCCGTCCGCCGCGTCCCCCCCAAGCGAAACCCCAGCCGATAGGAAATGCAGGCAGCGCCAGCCACACAGAAAATCAGCGGAATTTGCGCAATCACATAGGTGTTCCCTAACAAACCCATGCTCAGGCCGCTCAAAACTGAGGTGAGTGGCATCCAATAGAGATGCGAAGGCAGTGGTTGAGAGCCGTTATATGTTTCCGGAGAGCCAAAATATGTCCATAAATAAGTATCAGTCAACCCATCACCGGCGGCAAAACGTTGTGCGGCATTGAAATGATAGTGGGCATCCGTATAGGCGGGCGCGCCAACCAGACCGCGCACGAGCAAAAAGGCAGCCAGCAGCGTAACAGCCCCAAACAATATTCCGGATATGCGCTGGCGAAGGTAAGCTGTCATCGTGTCGCCGGAATTTGCCGCAATCTACGGTACAAGCCAAACCCAAAGCCGGCAAGCAAGATGGTACGGGCAACCACTAGAATGCTATAAGGCATCATCAGTGAGCCAGTGACTACGCCGCCTGAATCACCTGTACGCATCCAGAGAAACGGATATTCGGCAAATACTGCTAGGC
>DAOTUZ010000064.1:0-14966 GCA_034437295.1 Anaerolineae bacterium
CAGCTTAGCGCCGCGCTTGCCGTTAGCGATACGCTCCCCGTAACTTGGGATCAAGTTGATCCATCCTTTGGCGCTGATGCAATTACCCTTTTTGCCCCGCCCATAGGCAGCTTCACCACCGACTTCCTCTTGCTGGCAAGCAGCGGTACTGGCGCCATTAACCGCAGCGACGACGCAATTCAGTTCAGCGGAGATTTCCTGTTCCGCGCTGCTGCCGCCGCAAATGTTCCCGGCGCGCTGGCGCTGTTCGATTTCAATGAGTTCACCGAAATTCTCGAAAGCGATCAGCAGAATATCCAGCCCGTCAGCATCGACGGAAGCGGGGGTTGTGTTGAGCCGGGCTTTGACACCCTCCATGATGGCAGTTATGCGCTGGCGCGTCCGGTTCAACTCGTTGTCAGCCAAAGCGCGCTGGTACGCCCCGAAGTTCAGTCTTTCCTATGGTTCATCGCCGGGGATGATCAGTTCGATCTGCTGCAAAATAATGGTATTTCAGGCGTCGAATTTGCAGCGCAGCAGTCGCTGCGTAATCGCCTGCAAGACGAATTTGCAGAGGCAACTGCCGCCGCCTTAATTGCACAGCCCGAAGCCACGCCCGAAGCTGAAGCCACCGCTGAACCCGATACAGCACCCGAAGCCGAAGCCACCGTAGAGACAACGCCAGAAGCCGAAGCAACGGTAGAGGCAGCACCCGAATCTGAGGCCACTACTGAGGTCACCGCTGAACCCGAAGCAACGGTAGAGGCAGCACCCGAAGCCGAAGTCACACCGGAAGCCACCGTCGAAGTCGGAAGCTAATTGGTTTCATAATCACACGTAAACAAAAAGCGCGGGGTGTTAGTCAACACGCCGCGCTTTTTTATTCATCGACTGCTGTGCTGCATCCCCCGTGTACCTAGAGCGACTCGACAGGCTGCCCCCTCACCTAAAATCAACCCTGCTAATACTGCCCCGCCCGCATTTCCGCAATCAATGGACGAAACTGTGCAACCGTATTGGTCGTTCCGCCAAGCGTGGTCTTGCTCTTAGTCGCTGGCGCCTTATCCCCGCCAAGGATGTAGTAATCTTGGCACAGTTCCGCCTGCGCTTCCCGATCCAGATCCGAGAAATGCTTGCCCGTCAGGTCGCCGTAATCATATTGTGAGCCGGCGATCTGTGCGTGAACAGCCTGCGCCATATAGATTGCGCCGGCGCTTTGGTATTGTGCAACATGGGTTAGCTCATGAACCGCAAGATCGCCGCTCATCGCGCCCGGCCTCGCCACATGCAGAATATGCATCGTCGTCACCGCGCGCCCGCCGTTAACCTTTGTAAAAACGGAGCCTTCGTCCACCCATATCTGGCCGTACGGAATTTGCCCTGCCCCATGAATACTAGAAGAAGCGGCAATTTCGCTGTCCATCAATGGGCGTAGGTGGAAAATCGTCCCCCACAGCGCAGAAAGCGCCTCGCCAAGCCCCAGCAGTTCAAGCAGGTGTAGGGCAACCGTCAGCGCCCACTGTGCGCCGCCCTTAATCCCGTCCCACACCCAGCCTAAAGCGCCAATAGCCCCATCGCCTAGCCAGCTCACAAACTGCTTGACCGCTTGAGCAAGTTTTTCAAGGCTTGGATTCGAGAGGAAATCAATCGCCCAGCTTGCCGCGCCCGCCAGCCCACTTCCTAACCAGCTCATAAAGCCAGTAAAGCCGTCGGCCAGCCATGACGCGAGTCCCTTAACGCCATCCCATGCGTCAATCACTAAGCGCCATAAGCGAGTCGGTATATTCGAGACAAATGACCACAATACATCCCCGTAGAAGCAAAGTTTCTCCCACAGGGCTATCCCAATATCGCTGATAATATCCCATGCTCTGTCGCCAAACCGCCTGATCCCTTGCCACACGGCAGCCCCCGCTGCGCTTAACCGCAGCCATGCAGCCTCCCCAAGTGACTTCAATCTTTCCCATGCGTCATCGGCTAACCCACCAACGGCCTGCGCCGCGCTCACGACGCCATCCCATGCCGCCTTGGCAGTATCAGATAAAGCATCCCATGCCGCATTAGCGCCGCCAGAAACACGATCCCATATTTCCCCGCCAACGCTCTGTATGCCTTCCCACGCCTCACCTGCCGTGTCTGATACCCAATCAGCGGCATCACTTGCCGTGTCCGATACCCAATCAGCGGCATCACCTGCCGTATCCGATACCCAATCAGCGGCATCACCTGCCGTGTCCGATACCCAATCAGCGGCATCGCCTGCCGTGTCCGATACCCAATCAGCGGCATCACCTGCCGTATCCGATACCCAATCAGCGGCATCACCTGCCGTGTCTGATACCCAATCCGTAGCGTCATCAAACCACCCGCGCTGAATAACCGAGTCGGTTTTACGTTGAATGGTTAGCTCAGTCCCACCACCACCCTCATCACTGTGTTCGCCAGCATTCGGGGAACGTCTGGCTTGCAATTGATTTTTCGCTTGAGTATTGGCTAGTGTATGGACACGTGGTTTGGCCGGAGAGAAAAGTTGGCCGTTCGCAATCATCCGCTGCATCGAACGATTGCCCACCGTCTGCTGCATTCGCACAATCGAATTGGATGCGGTTGGCTTAGCAAACGATCCTATCTGTTCTTCATCCGTCTTATCGTGCGTGCGGGCAGTCGTTTCCTGATTTTCTCTCTTAAGCATTTTTTGGCGCTGCACAGTTAGTTGTCCCTTTGACAAACGGCCTATCAAGATACGTGCCGTTGCAATCCACAAGAATCGCTGTTTTAGCAGTAAAAACCCGGACTGCGACGCTTAAATTTATGGCTTAAGAATATATGACGCATTATCAGGCCATTTTTAAATTCGCGCAATTCACCTCTTTTCCCCGCGCTTGCTAGACCTTGGCAGTTCAACTTCCGCGCTGCAAATCTCCAAACAAAAAGGCCGCGTAATCCGCGGCCTTGTGTGCCCCTGACAGGACTCGAACCTGTAACCTTAGACTTAGAAGGTCTCTATTCTATCCATTGAACTACAGGGGCATTGTGCAGCATTGTATGACCCGCGCTAACCCCTGTCAAGTGAGCGTAAAATTATGAACATTTGTGCGCTTTGGAGATTGTTATTTTACGTGAGATCAAGTATAATTTTGTAGGTAATGGAAATGGAGTCGCAATGGTCGACAGGGAACTGCAAACGGTTGGGCAGCAGACCGAAGATCAAATCAAAGTCCTTAAAGGGCTTGAGGCTGTTCGTCAGCGTCCAGGTATGTATGTTGGCGGCCGCGATAGTCGCGCGCTGCACCACTTGATCTATGAAGTTGTTGACAACTCAATAGACGAAGCGCTTGCTGGAAGATGCGATCACATTATCGTAACTTTGCATAACAATGGTTATGTCTCAGTTTCAGATAACGGTGGTGGTATCCCTGTAGGCACCCACAAAGAAGAACATATCTCAACGCTGCAAGTCGTCTTAACCAACCTTCACGCTGGTGGTAAATTCTCTACCGGCGCCTACAAGGTCAGCGGTGGTTTGCATGGTGTTGGCGTTTCTGCGGTGAACGCGCTCAGCGCAGAGATGATCGCCCGAATCTATCGTGAAGGTCATCTATGGCAGCAAACCTACCACGCGGGAATTCCGACAACGCCCGTTGAAAAAGTACGCCCGTTGAATCCGGGTGAACACACTGGCACCACGATCACTTTCTTGCCAGATTTCACCGTCATGGAAGAAAACGAGTTCAGCTTTGCCACCCTCGCGCAGCGCTTTCAAGAGATGGCATTCGTAACCCGTAAAGTAACCATCACGCTGCGCGACGAGCGTATTGAACCAATTGCCCGCGAAATGACCTTCTATTTTGAAGGCGGGCTGCATTCTTATGTTCGCTACCTCAATCGCAACCGCACAGTCTTACATTCGGTTGTTTATGCTGAGCGGGATGTTGAGTTTCCATCGGATGGGCGCGGATCTGCTTACGCCATCAATATTGAGGTTGCCTTTCAGTATAACGACACGGCAAACGTCTCTGAACTTGCCTTTGCCAATACCATCAACACCCCCGACGGCGGCACCCATTTAACCGGGCTTCGCTCATCGGTTACGGGTGTGATCAACCGGTGGGCGCGTAAAGCCAACTTACTGAAGGAAAAAGAAAGCAATTTCAGCGGCAGCGATACCCTTGAAGGCCTCACTGCGATTGTCAGCGTAAAGCATCCGCATCCATCGTTTGAAAGCCAGACCAAAGTGAAGCTGCTCAACCCTGAAGTTCAAGGCGCAGTATCACAGGTGGTCACGGAAGCTTTCAGCGAATACATGGATTTGAACCCGCGTGATGCCAAGCGCATTGTCGAAAAATGTATGATCAGCATGCGCGCGCGTGAAGCCGCCCGTAAAGCCCGCGAGCTTGTACGCAGCGGCCCCAGCCTTTTGGAAAGCAGCACCCTTCCCGGCAAGCTGGCCGATTGCAGCGAACGCGGCGAAAACGCCGAAGTCTTCATCGTTGAGGGCGACAGCGCAGGCGGCAGCGCCAAACAAGGGCGTGATCGTCATTTTCAGGCGATCCTACCTTTGCGCGGCAAGATTCTGAACACTGAACGCGCCCGTCTTGACAAAATGTTGGATAACAACGAAATCAAGGCGCTAATCAGCGCGCTAGGCACCGGAATCAGCGAAGATTTTTCGTTGGATAACCTCCGTTACCATCGCGTTATCATCATGACTGACGCTGACGTTGACGGAAGCCATATCCGCACGCTGCTGCTCACCTTCTTCTTCCGGCAAATGCAGCCGCTGATCCAGCAAGGCCATCTCTATATCGCGCAGCCGCCAATTTTCCGCCTACAAGCCGGCAAAGATCACGAGTATATCTATAACGAAGCCGGCATGGGCGAAAACGATCTGCTCGCAAAGGCGCTGAAGCGTTACAAAGACCCGGATAAAGTGAAGGTTAGCCGCTACAAAGGTCTTGGTGAAATGAACCCGGATCAGTTGTGGGATACCACCATGAACCCGCAGAGCCGCACGCTTCTACAGGTCACCATTGACGATGCCGCCGAAGCAGATCGCATCTTCGATATGCTGATGGGCAGCGCTGTGCCGCCGCGCCGCCGCTTCATTCAGACGCACGCTAAAAACGTGCGCAACCTCGATATTTAGCCATCCAACGGGGCGGGATAGACGTTTTTATCCCGCCCCGTCATTGATCTTATGACAAAAATCATCACACTCGAAGAAGCGGCACAGCTTGTAAACCCTCAGATGACGCTGGCATTAGGCGGCATGACCGTTTACCGCCGCCCGGTTGCCTTCGTCTATGAGCTACTGCGTAGAAAACAGCCCCCTAAAAACTTAACGCTGCTGTGCTTCACAGCCGGTTATGAAAGCGATCTATTGATCGGGGCGGGCTGTGCAAGCCACATTCGCACCTGCTATTTTGGGCTGGAAGCTTTCGGCATTGCCCCGATGTTCACCCATGCCGCCGGAAATGGCGACATTGAAATCATTGAGGAAACTGAGGCTAGCCTTGCGCTGGGGCTTCGCGCCAAAGCCGCGCATATCAGCTTTTTGCCTTCTAAAGCATGGTCTAAAACCGACCTGCCCCGCTTAAGGCCGGATGTGAAGCAAATTCAGGATCCCTATACCGACGAAACAGTATATGCTTTCCCGGCCATTAGCTGCGATGTCGCTGTGCTGCACGCGCTTGAAGGCGACGCTTACGGAAGCGTCAAGCTCAATCATAATTTAGGCGTAGATTTAGAGCTTTGCGCTGTTGCTAATACCGTAATCGTGACCGTTGAAAAGCTAGTTGATCGCGTCGTTCCAGATGGCACAGGGCTAGTCATACCGCCGCCGGGCGTTGACTATATCGCCCTTGCCCCGCATGGCGCCTATCCTACGAGCTGCTTTCCAGAATATCCCATCGGTGGGGGCGAAATGCTGCGCTATGTTGACCGCTGTAATGCCGGAGAATTTGAGCAGTATCTGGCGTCTGTTCTGAACCCGGCAGAAGCCTGAACATCTGAAACACAGCCACACACATTATCTTCATCAGTTCTTGAGAATATCAGGTCTAAAAATGGTTCGCGCCTCACGTACATTTCCCCGTGTTCTATGGGATAGTTTCCTTCTACGCTGCCCACAGTGTGGGCAAGGTCATACTTTTAAGGGATTATTCAAACTTAACCCGAACTGTGAGGTTTGCGGGCTGCAATTTGAGCGAGAATCTGGCGAATCTGTTGGCGGAATGTACATCAATCTTGGTGGCGCTGAACTGTTAACAGTGGGCGGTTTCATCGTAATGCACCTGCTTTTCAAGCCGCCATTTGTGCCGCATCTCATTTTCTGGATTTTATTCAATATCGCCTTTGTGCTGCTTTTTTACCGCCATTCGCGCTCTTTGTGGATGGGCATCGCCTATTTAACGCGCAATAAAGAGTGAGCGCATTGAGTTACAGAAGCGCAGAGAATATCTGCGCACAAATTTTGAGGCAGCCCCCTGCAACCCACCAGTTCACCTATTGGCAGATCAGGGAATTACGGCTAATATAGCGGTGTAAATTTTGTCGCACAGGGGAGTTCGCAGCCAGCGAACTGAGAGGGCACGTTAAGCCGCGCCGACCCTTTTCACCTGATCCGGATAATACCGGCGTAGGGAGTGGATTTTGAATGCCCCTCATCCCTACCGCCTTCTATGGCGGTTTTCTATTTCAGGTTCCCCCTATTTGCGCGCTCATCAGGAGTTCGCTGTGAGATTCAAACAACTTCTTTTCAGCTTCACCTTCCTCATTCTAGCGGCAGCGCCGCTGGCAGCACAGGAAAACAGCATCACCTTAGTGACCCATGACAGCTTCAGCATCAGCGAAGATGTGCTGGCACAGTTCACCGAAGAAACTGGCATTAGGGTTGAAATTCTTCGCGCTGGTGACGCCGGATTGATGGTCAATCAGGCTGTTTTGACCGCCGCAAACCCGCTTGGCGATGTGATGTTCGGGGTAGATAACACATTTCTGACGCGGGCGCTGGAGGCCGACGTATTCCTGCCTTATGAATCGCCCATGCTAGAAGATGTACCAGAAAACTTCATCCTAGATGAAGAAAACCGCGTAACGCCGGTTGATTTTGGCGATGTTTGCCTGAATTATGACGTTCAATTCTTTGAAGAGTCAGGGCTGGCGCTGCCAGAAACGCTGCTAGACCTGACGAAACCGGAATATCGCGGGCTGCTGGTGACGCCTAATCCGGCGCTTTCTTCGCCGGGGCTGGCTTTTCTGGCGGCTACGACTGCCGTCTTTGGCGATACAGATGATGATGATGGCTACAACTATCTCGATTTCTGGCGGGAACTGGTGGCGAATGATGTCTTTGTGAGCGAAGGCTGGACGGATGCTTACTATGGGCAGTTCAGCGGCAGCGCCGGAAGTGAGGGGGAACGCCCGCTGGTGGTGAGTTATGCCAGCAGCCCGCCCGCCGAAGTCTATTTTGCCGAAGATGCGGAAGCGCCCGCCCCAACCGCCGCAATCACAGCGGCAGATACCTGCTTTCGACAGATTGAATTTGCCGGCATTTTGAACGGCACGGACAACGTAGAAGGCGCACAGCAGTTCATAGATTTCGCCTTGAGCAAGGCATTTCAGGAAGATATGCCGCTGAACATGTTCGTTTTTCCGGTCATTGCCGATGCGGTTTTGCCGGATGTATTCGCTGAATACGCGAGCATCCCTGAACAGCCGGTGTTGGTGGATGCCGATGTGATTGACGCTAACCGGGATCGCTGGATTCAGGAATGGACAGAAACCGTCCTGCGTTAAGCGGCAAAGGCCACGCCTTTCTAAAGTGGGCGATCTATCTCATCCCGCTGGCTTTTCTGCTGCTGTTCTTTCTATTCCCTCTGGCGCGGCTCATGGTATACAGCCTTGCGCCAGGGGGGATACTCGATCTTTCTGGCTTCATCAAGATTCTGACAACGCCCTACTATCTGGAAGTTATGGGCTTCACTTTCGTGCAAGCGCTGGTTTCAACAGGGTTGACGCTGGCGCTGGCACTGCCCTGCGCTTATGCCTTCACACGCTATCGCTTTCCGGGAAAATCGCTGCTGCTGACGCTTTCGACCCTGCCATTTGTACTGCCGCCAGTGGTGGTTGCGGCTGCCTTCATCGCACTTTTAGGCGAGCGGGGGCTGATCAATGATGCGCTGATCCAGTTGTTCGGGCTAAGCGAAGCTCCGCTGCAAATTGAGCAAACGCTGACGCTGGTTTTCATCGCCCATGTTTTCTATAACTATCCAGTTGCCCTACGGATCATCACGGCTTACTGGGCGACTCAAAATGAACATATCGAACAGTCGGCGCGGGTGCTGGGCGCGCATGGCTGGCAGCTATGGCGGCGAGTGCATTTGCCGATGCTGCGCCCTGCCCTAACAGCGGCGGCACTCTTGGTGTTCATCTTTTGCTTCACCAGTTTCGGCATCGTGCTGATCCTTGGCGGGCAGCGTTACGCGACGATAGAAGTTGAGATTTATCGGCAAGCAACAGGCGTTTTCAATTTACAGGTGGCCGCAGCACTTTCACTGGTGCAGATCGGGTTTATGCTGGCGCTGATGTTCATTTATACCCGCTTGCAGCGCAGAAATACCACCAGCGCGGAACTCAAAAGCGCGGTTGCAGTCAGTCGCAATCCGCGTGGGTGGCGCGAAAAGATATTCGTCGGGATCAACCTGCTGATCATGATCGGGCTGCTGTTTGTGCCATTGATCGCGCTGGTAATACGAGCGATCACCTTCGGCGGAAATGGCATCAGCTTTCGCTATTTTGCGATGCTGGCAACGAACCCGCGTGGGTCGGTATTATTCACGCCGCCGATTCAGGCTATTGGCAACTCGCTGATCTTCGCCAGCCTGACGGCGGCGCTCGCGCTGGTTTTAGGGCTGATAGCCACCTGGATGATAAGTGATAGACGTTCACGATTTGCTTCATGGCTCGATCCTTTATTGATGCTGCCGCTGGCAACCAGCGCAGTGACGCTCGGTTTTGGCTATATTCTGGCGTTAGGACAGCCGCCGCTGAACTTACGCTCTTCTTTGATGCTGATCTGGTTCGCACATACGCTGGTGGCACTGCCGTTTGTGGTGCGGAGCGCACTTCCAGCTTATGGCGCGCTGCCGGCCAATATACGCGAGTCGGCTTCAGTATTGGGCGCGTCCCCACTTCAACGATTCCTAAAAATTGATCTACCGCTGATGCGCCGCGCGATCATCGTTGGCGTGACGTTCGCATTCACGGTGAGCATCGGTGAATTTGGCGCATCATTGTTCATTGCACGCCCGGAAAGCACGACGATTCCGATTGTGATTTACAGGTTATTGGGCCAGCCGGGGGCTGCTAATTACGGGCAGGCGCTGGCGATGAGCACAATTCTCTTGCTGGTATGCGCGGCGGCGCTGGTGATCATCCAACGATTCCGTACCCCCGGAATGGCGGAGTTCTGATGTTAGCCCTCAACGATTTACACAAAAGCTACGGCGGAACACCGGTTCTGCGCGGCCTGAACTTGACGGTAGAGGACGGCGAAATCTTGTGCCTGTTGGGGCCAAGCGGATGTGGAAAATCAACGGTACTGCGCCTGATCGCCGGATTGGAGACGCCGGACGCGGGCACGATTACGGTGAATGGGCAAGTCATCATCAATACTCCTATACATGAACGCGGCTTCGGGTTGATGTTTCAAGATTTCGCGCTGTTTCCCCATTTGAACGTCTTTGATAACGCCGCCTTCGGATTACGGATGCATGGAGTTCCGAAAGCCGAGATACGGCGGCGGGTGGGCGAAGTGCTGGAACTGGTGAGGCTGGCCGGCTTTGAAAAACGAAGCGTGGGCGAGCTTTCGGGCGGCGAAAAACAGCGAGTCGCTCTCGCACGCAGCCTTGCGCCAGAACCGAGACTGCTGATGTTGGATGAGCCGTTAGGGTCGCTGGATGCGTCGCTGCGAACGCAACTGATCGGTGAAATTCGCGCGATTATCAAGGCGGCAGCATTGACGGCGGTTTATGTGACGCATGATCGCGGCGAAGCATTCAGCGTATCTGACCGTTTGGGGCTGATGAATAACGGCAAAATTGAGCGCATTGGCACACCGAGCGCGATCTACGATCATCCGGAAACGGTATTTAGCGCGGCATTTCTCGGCTTCAACAACCTTCTGAGCGCGCAAGAGCTTGCAGCGCTGGGCGTCGTCGTAGAAGCGCCTGAAGCCGATGGCGTATGGCTGATTCACCCGTCGGGGATACAGATCAGCGGCGATCAAGGCGTGGCGATGCAGATTACGGAAGCGATTTTTGAAGGCGAACGCTACCGCCTGCGCGTTAGCAGCGCGGGGGTTCAGCTTTCGCTGAGCGCAGCGGCTGCCGGCCAGCGGTTTGAAGCAGGCGAAACTATACGAGTGCAGATCGATCCGAGTTGGATTCAAAGGCTTCGCAAAAGCGCGCAGGGCTGAGCCAAGCAGGATGGTATTTTGTCCTAGTGACTGGTCATAAAAACGCGAGATGCTGTTCATTACAAATGCCCTCTAAGATTTAGCAATACAGGCATCATAGTGCAAAACAGCGGGGCGGTGGCATCCATATGGACTCAAACGCCGAGGTAAGATTTTCAAAGTTGAGGGGAACGAGGGAAAGACAAGTGCGGAAATTGGGTAGAGGCGGGCGGCGCTGCGCCGCCACTACCGGCGCAGCGAGATCAAGGGCGAAGCCACGACAGGCGGTTATTCAGGCAAGCGTGTGAGTTTTTCAGCAAGATTCATAATTTCATCACGGCGTTCTAGGCGGGCGATCCATGATTCGGGGATTGCGTGAATACCTAAGCGCGCCCCAAGAATGCTTCCAGCAATACAGGCAATGGAATCGCTATCACCAGAGGTGTTGGCGGCGCGCCACATACAGGCGGCGTAATCATCGGGATAGCGCAGCACACAGTAAAGCGCGAGGGCGACGGCTTCTTCGCCAACCCACCCTTCTCCGATATGCTTGAGCGCATCTTCTTCGTTCACCCAACCGAGCACATGGCCGATACGAAAAAGGGCGGCGTCCATTTCTTCGCTGATGCCGTCTACAAATTCAAGGATGTTGGAAATAAACTGTGACGGCGGAGTGCCATCTAACGCCAGCTTCACGGCATAGGCGGCGGCTACTGCGGAGGCCAAGGCAGTCGGGTGACGATGGGTAATTTCGGCCTGAGCGGTGGCGATCTCTTTGAGTCGTTCCGGTTGATGCTGGTAGACATACCCTAAGGGGCCAACGCGCATGGCGGCGCCGCAGCCTTTGGAGGACGCAATCCCCAACTCGCGCCAGTTCATGCCGGGTACGTAGCTGTTTAGCGCGCCCATCACCGTACTACCGGGTGCGCGATTCTGAGACGGAATAGACTGCGCGCGTTTCCAGATGAGAAAATGTTCGCCTATGGCACTCGTAATTTGCTCTACTGGCGCATCAATACCGGCGGCCAATAAGCCGTCGCAAAGCGCCAGCGTCATCTGGGTATCATCGGTGAATAAGGCGGGATCTGGCGGCTGAGCGATACCATTGGGGGGATAACGGCGCTTTATTTCAGCGAGGCTGCTGACAAACTCAACCGGCCAGCCGATGGAATCGCCAAGCGCAAGACCGTATAAAATAGCAAGCAAAGGGGAATCGCTCATAATTAATTGGGCATTCGCTAACGTGGCACTGATACAATGACGGCTATAATAACGTAGTTCTTGATGATTCTGTGGAGCAATTCATGAAGTTTCAGCGCGTCAAACATGGACGTTTCATCCTCACATTCGCCAGCGCAGCCGCAATTTTTCTCGGAGGGTTTGCGATTGGCACTGTGAATACAGCGATTCAAGCGCAAAACGGCAACCTTCCGCCCGACGCGGCGGCGGCTTTTGATCCGCTTTCGGAAGTTTATGAGTTGATACAAAGCCAATATATTGACGATATAGACGCGCAAACGCTGGCCGATGGCGCGCTGCACGGCATGGTAGAAGCACTCGGAGATCGCTTCAGCAGTTATATGAATGCTGAAGAATACGCGATGATGAATGCCGATTTAGAAGGGCAAATTGAAGGCATTGGCGTGGTAATTCGCACCAATGAGGAAACAAACGAAGTTGAAGTAGTTGGCCTGCTAGAGGGCGCACCAGCACAGCGTGCGGGGGTTTTACCCGGCGACATCTTCTATGCGGTGAATGATGTGCTAGTAGAAACAATGTCACAGTACGATCTGGCAACCCACGTGCGCGGGCCGCAAGGAACGAGCGTGAAAGTGACGATGATGCGCGGCGATCAATTGATTGATTTCGAGATCGTTCGTGAAAGCATCACCGTCCCGAATGTGGAGTCGGAAGTGCTTGAGGATCAGATTGGCTACATTCGTTTGAACCAATTTAGCAGTACTGCGCGGGCGGATCTGGATGCGGCGTTGGAAACGCTGGACATCAATTCACTCAACGGGTTGATTTTCGACTTACGGGATAATCCGGGCGGGCTGCTTTCGAGCGCGATTGACATTAGCAGCGCCTTCATTCCTGACGGCGTGATTCTGATTGAGTCATTCAGCGATTCGGCGCAGCAAGAGTATTTGGCAACCGGAGATTACGCTGGCATTGAAGTGCCGATTGTGGTGCTGATCAATGAAAGCAGCGCCAGCGCATCGGAATTGGTGGCGGGCGCGATGCAAGATCGCAATGTGGCGACAATTATGGGCGAAACATCGTTCGGTAAGGGGACGGTTCAAACATGGAATACGCTGAGCAACGGCGGCGGCGTGCGCCTGACGATTGCGCGGTGGCTGACCCCGAACGGCGCATGGATTCACAATGCTGGCGTAACGCCGGATATCGTCGTTGAGTGGTCACCGACGGATTACAATAATCCAGACGATCCACAAATTAATGCAGCGATTGATTTTCTGATCAACGGGACGCCCAACGAACAACCGCTAAGCCCGGCTGAAGCATTCGATAACGCGGCGTGATGATGCGATTTACGGGCAGGCGGATTGAGACGAGACTATACAAGCTAACGAGTGCCTGCTATACTCTTCGCGGATTTCAAGGACAATTCAGGGGGTTGGCGCATGCAGGTCGCGCTGTATATTGCTGCTATTATCATTTCCATCGCATTGATCGTGATCATTTTGCTGCAAGTCAAGGGCAGCGGCCTGGGCGATTTGCTGGGCGGCTCTGGCGGGGACAGCGGCGTAACGCGCACGCGCCGCGGGCTGGAAAAGACGCTTTATCAGGTCACAATAGGTCTTTCCTTCGCGTTCCTGCTGATCTCAATCCTTTCGGTCTATTTCACGCGCTAACACTTGCCAGCACCCCAACGATGGGCGTCCCGCAAAATGATTTCCGCCGGGACGCCATACTTTCCCCCTATCGGCTAAGGGCAAACTAGATGCGAAGCTATCGCTACCAACTGGTGGCGCTACTGGTTGCGGCAGGCATATTTCTAGTCAGCCTAGTGGTGCGGCTGGCACAAACCCCAAGCACCCCTTCTCTACCGCCAACGCAACCGACTGCGCCTACGGCTACCGAAGTGATCGTTGAAGTTTCAGTATCGGCTACGCCGATGGCGATACCCACGATCATGGCTTCAGCAGATGGGATTCCGACGTATCGAGAAGCAATTGTTGGCGAGGTTAGCCGGCTGAACCCACTATTGGCTTTATCAAATCCGGTTGATCGGGATATTACATCGCTGATTTTTGAGGGGCTGACGACGACGAACGGGTATGGCGAGCCGATTCCGGCGCTGGCCTCACACTGGGTCATTTCGTCGGATGGGCTGGAATACACTGTATTTCTACGCGATGACGTTCTGTGGCAAGACGGGCTACCGCTGACTTCAGCGGATGTGCTGTATACGATGTCCCTGCTGCGCTCGCCGGATTTTCCCGGCCCAGAGGCGCTCTATGAATTCTGGCGAACGGTGGAGACTGAAGCGTTAAGCGACAAGATCGTGCGTTTCCGGCTGACCCAACCGCTGGGGGTATTTCCGGAACACTTGCAGATAGGGATTTTGCCGGAACATGCCCTGCGCGGCACCGGCGCGGCACAACTGGCCGCGCATCCTTTCAACCTGTCGCCTATTGGCACGGGGCCATACCAGTTAGAAACGATTCATACAGACGGCAGCCAGATTACAGAAGTCAGCCTACGGGCTTCGCCTAATTACCGCCTGCGGCCTGAAGGCGAAGGGGGACTGCCTACGGAGCGTATCACGTTCAAACTGTTTGGCAATTTTCAGGCGGCGGTGGCCGCGCTGGCACAAGGCGACGTTGACGGGCTGAGCGCATCTGGGCGGGATGATCGAGAAGCGTTATTCGTCACGGCCAATGATCAAAATTTGGCGATGCAAAATCAGATTGAGAATTCGCTTGGCGTGCTGCTGTTCAACTGGCAAAGCGAGACGGCGACTTTTTTCCACGATCAGCGCGTGCGGACGGCGCTGGCCGCCGGGCTAGACCGAGACACGCTGATTGAGCGGACGCTAGGGCTGGAAAATGCGGGGGTGCTGGCGAACAGCCCGCTGATGCCCGGATCGTGGGCTTATGATGCCGAGCTTCCGTGGCCGAGCTATGACCAGAATTATGCCCGAAATCTTTTAGGGCAGGCGGCGGCGCGGATTGAACGGCAGAACAGCACGGGGGAAGAAACGCCTAGCACGACGGATTCCGGGCAAATTGCGCCGGGGGCGCTGCCAACAGCGACGCCAACAGCGACACCGATACCAACGAATCTGTTTGAGTTCGCGATTCTGACACCAGATGATCCACAGTTGGTGGCGCTGGCGCAGGAAATTGCGCACCAATGGTCACAGCTAGGGCTGGCGGTGACAGTGGACGCGGTGAATGCGGAAACGTATCGCCAGCGGTTGAATGACGGGCAATTTGATACCGCGATTGCTGAATATGCGCTTGGCGACAGCGCCGATCCTGATGTGTACAGCTTCTGGAATGAG
>DAOTUZ010000065.1:0-8863 GCA_034437295.1 Anaerolineae bacterium
GTGCGGGGTGAGTTTCAGGAATTATGGGGATAGCCAGGTTAATCTTCAGGAAGAATCGGTATCGTTACCTCCGGCAGGTCACCGACCAGTGAATTGAGGAAAGCTAAGATATAGTAGGCTTCGTCATCAGTGAGATTCCGGTTCAACTGAACGCTTGCCATTGTGCGAATGGCCTCATCCAGCGTTTCGGCGCTGCCATCATGGAAGTAGGGTGCGGTAAGCGAAATATTGCGCCACGTTGGCACACGGAACAGATATTCATCGGACTCTTCGCCCGTAACCACCGCGCGGCCAATATCTTCGCCGTGGTTGAAACGCATCAGGCTTCCGGTTGAAAGCATCGCGCCATTATGGCAGGCTACACAGCCTACCTGTACGACAATTTCCATGCCGCGTTGCGCATCTTCGGAAAGCGCATCGGTTTCGCCGCGCAGATAGCGATCTAGCGCGTCATTAGGGGTGATTAGCGTGCGCTCAAAGACGGCAATCGCCCGTACGATATTCTCGAAAGTAACCGGATTTTCTTCGCCGGGGAATGCTGCTTCAAAGTACGGCAGATAACCTTCGATGCGGGCGATACGGTCTACCGCAATATCGGCCGGCGCGTTCATTTCAACAGATGCCTGAATGGGGCCTTCCGCTTGCTCTTCAAGCCCGGTTGCGCGGGCATCCCAAAACTGCAATTCAAAGAATGCCGCGTTCAGCACCGTTGGCGCGTTACGCCCGCCAGTCAGAAAATCATGGCCTAGAGAAGTAGGTAAACGGTCAGTGCCGCCAAGGCCAAGGTTGTGGCAGGTGTGGCAGGAAATTACCCCGCTGGATGAAAGGCGCGGCTCGAAATACAGCATCTGGCCGAGGGCAACTTTTTCCGGCGTAGAGAGGTTATCTTCCGGCTCTGGGGCAGCATCGGGAAGCGTTGCGAAAACGCCCTGCACGACCTGTGGGCGAGGTTCCGTCGTTTCCTGTGCTGCAATGACTACGGCGCTCACAATCAATATGATCCCAAGTAAAGGGATAATCATCCAAAAATTCTTTTTCATAGACGCCCCTTTCGCGCCAGCAGCAGAACTTGATGATTGGCACATCCTATATCGCTGTGATTGTACAATTTGTCACAATCTCTGGCTGATGATAAAAATCATCTTGCCCTCATGACAGATGGCACTGTTCTGGAGATGCTGGAAACTGAAAGGGATTACATTCGAGAGAACGAGGATTTATACAGTGATGGTTTCCGGCATCACTGCGCCAGTTTCGATGACCGGAATCAGCGCCGCCTCAATATCTGCCAGTGATTCGGCGCGCACTAGGCGATCACGCAGTTTGGCCGCGCCAGGAATGCCCAGATGATATTTGGTCAGTTGGCCGCGTAGTTCACAAACGGCGGTGTATTCCGGATGCTGCGTGGTTGCCAGCGTAATTTGCGCGTGGCGCAGCGCGGCGGCGGCGCGTTCTTGCGGGGTTGGCGGCGGTAAATGTTCGCCCGTTTGCAGGTAATGCCAGATCTGCGGGAATACCCAGTGATTGCCCAACGCAGCGCGGCCAATCATCACTGCATCACAGCCGGTTTCGCGGAACATACGCGCAGCATCTTCCGGCGTTTCCACGTCACCATTGCCGATCACCGAAATAGAGACAGCTTCTTTGACCTGACGGATGATGTTCCAGTTGGCTAACCCGCTGAATCCTTGATCGGCGGTACGGCCATGTACGGCAATTGCCTTCACGCCGGCATTTTCAGCGGCTTTAGCGAAAGGGACGGCGGTCAGTTCATCCGGAGTCCAGCCCGCGCGCACTTTCACCGTGACCGGAATCTTCACCGCATTCACGACGGCGCGCACTACTGCTTCGGCGGCGCAAACATCGCGCAGTAGGGCAGCGCCTGCGCCCTGCTTGGCGACTTTTGGCACCCAACAGCCCATGTTAATGTCCACAATTTCCGCGCCAGAGTCGGCCACTACCTGCGCCGCTTCGGCCATCACCGCTGGATCAGCGCCGAACAACTGCACCGATACCGGACGCTCATCAGCCGTCCAGTCGAACATGGCGAAGGTCTTGTTGTTCTTGTAGTGAATCGCCAGTGATGAGAGCAGTTCGGTGGTCACCAGCCCGCAGGCGCCGGTTTCTTTGGCTAATAATCGGGCGGCATGGTTGGTCTGCCCGGCCATTGGCGCAAGCGACAGTGGAACATGGATATGGATATTCCCGATATTAAATGGGGCGGGCGCTGGCAGGTGCTGTTCGGCCATGGGGTTATAGAGTCTATATTGACGAAATTGCATTATGGGTTCAATACCCTGAAAAATCAATTGAGAGCAAAGTTTGACGGGGATAGCCGAACCATGCTTCCCCGCGTTATAGTTTCGGCCACGATGTCATTCTCATTCATGATTAAAAACGAAAGATTGCAGAGTTCCCATGGAAAACAGGCTGCGTATTGCTGGAAAAGTATTTACGGTCATTTATGCTGTGGCCGCAGTGTGCCTGATGGTTATGTTGGTTTTTTACACAACTTCTATTCGTGGTTTTGCCGCAACACCCCGCCAGGTGGGCGTGCTGCTGAACGAAGCTGATTTCCGCGATCAGCTTGCGCCGGCGTTATTCTCGGCGCTGGTAGCCCAATTACCAGAGACGCTTACGGCCAACAATACGGTGCTGCGAATCAGCGAATTGACGCGCCCGCTGCTGGCCGCTGATGCGCGGACAATCGCGACAACTATCCTTTCGCCGGAATGGCTGCAAGCGCAATTTTCGGGCTTAATTTCAAACACGATCTCGCGGGCGCAACTACGCGCAAGCGAACAATCACAGCTTTTTCTAGGACAGTTTGAGGGGCAGCCTGCTTTTGAAATTGCGCAGGTGGTTTTACAATTGGCGCGAGTGTGTTCGGCGCAAGAAGAGCAGGTGTTAGGATCGGCGGCGGTTTCTGGTGATTATTCGCTGATCAATTTTATTTGCAACCCGACAAATATCCCCGAAGGCACAATTCGCAACGTAATGCGTGATGTGATCATCACGTTTCTAGGCCAGCTTGGGGCGCAGTTGGTCGCAGAAATTGAGATTGTGCTGCCTGATTTTGATTTGAGCGAAGTTGTCTTTGACACTCCGGTTGGCCCCGTCAGAATTGAGTGGCCGTATCTGGTGATCGGTCAGGGGATACTGTCGTTCAGAGTCGCCATTCCAGAGGAATTGACCACCCGCGTAGAGGCGGCAATTGCGCGCGCAGATGCGGCAATCCAAACGGCAGTTGCCCTTCCGCAGCAGATGGTTGCCACATCCAGCGCCAATATACAATCACTGGCGACGGAAGCAGTTGGGCTTGCCAGAACGCTCACCGCGCCGACAGATACGCCAACGCCGATGCCAACAGATACGCCGATTCCTATCGCCATGCCGGAAATTCGCCCGCTCGATGCAGCGGCAGATGCGGCGCAGGCTATGATTCTGGAAGTAGATGCCGTCTTGATGCAGGCGGCAGATTGGATAGTCATCAGGTTATTGGTGGTGGGTGTAGTTGTGCTGATTCACCTGCTTTTCTGCGTGTTGTTTGCGCTGCGCCGCTGGCGGCCAGTTGGCCTGTGGGCAGGTGTGGTACTGGCGGCTAGCGGTCTGTTTGTGTTGATCCGGGGAACATCGTGGATTAGCGATGTTATCTTCATAGATGCCGCCCCCCCCAACGCGCCAACTGCGGTCTTGGAACTTCAGGCTACGATAGAACGATCTCTTGAAGGCGCCCTATATTCAGAAATTATCACGCCGCTGCAAACACAGGGCATTATCCTTCTGGTTTTGGGTGTAGCGCTGCTGGCGATCTTCGGATTTTTGAGCTGGCAGGCTGCGAAAAAGTCACCCAAGAAATAAAGATGAGCGGCCGGACAGCCGTTATAGGATCGGCATGATGATTTCACCAGCGCAGTATTTCGCCCTTGCGGTCAATGCTTTTGCGGACGGCGATCTTGCCGCGGCTTTGGCGCATCTTCAGGCGGCGAAAGTGGGCGATTCGGCTAATCCGGTCTATGCGGCTTCGATCATCTATCTCGAAAACCGGTTGAAGAACGGGGCGGCAAATGCTTACGCTTCGCCGGAAGGTTTCAAAAAATTTGTGCGCGGCGGCGGCAATATTCCGCTGTATCAAAAGACCAGCGCGGCGCTGCGAGCGGTGTACCAGGAACTTAAAGCCTTTCATTTGCTGGATATAGGCACGGGCGATGGGTTGGCGCTGATTCCGGCGCTGGTGCCAACTATTGCGCGCTTGAACGTGGTTGAGCCTTCAGCGGCGTTATTAGCGACTCTAGAACGGCAGCTTCAGGACTATGGGCCGCCCTATCACGCCTTTCATGGTACGCTGCAAGCTTTTGCCGCACAAACCGATAAGCATTGGGATTTAGCGCAGGCCACCTACAGCCTGCAATCGCTGCCCTTTGACGAGCGCCCCGCGATGCTGCGTTGGCTGCGCGAACATGTTGATCGCCTGCTGGTGGTGGAGTTCAACGCGCCAGATTTTCGCGATCCGCTGGCGCCGGAACGGATTCAGCATGTGCTGGCGCGTAATCAGCTAGGGCTGGCGGAATATGCGGGTGATCAGGCGGTGATTCAGGGCTTCCTGATGCCGGTGATGTGGGGCTATTTTGATCGTTCAGCGGGGCGGTTGAATTACGAACAGCCCATTTCTGCATGGACGCAGCAGCTTGGCGAAGTCGGCTTTGAGAAGATCACCACACGCCTGATTTACCCGTATTGGTGGGCAGATGCGTATTTGATTGATGCGCGGTGAGTGGATTGAGGGCTACTTGAGTATGGAAAAGAATGTCGTGCTGGTCACTGGTGGGTTAGGCTGCATCGGCGCGTGGACACTATACCATCTGGCGCGGCGGGAACTGAAGGCAATCTGCTTTGATCCGGGAAGCAGCCGCCACCGCCTGAACCTGCTGATGAGTGACGATGAACAGGAAGCGATCACCTTTGTTCCGGGCGATCTCACCGATTTTGAACAGGTGAAGGCGGCGCTGCAAGATTATGGTGTGACGCATATTGTACATCTGGCCGCGCTGCAAGTGCCGTTCTGCCGCGCCAACCCGGTGCTAGGCGCTCAAGTGAACGTCGTTGGCACCGTCAATATCTTTGAAGCCGCTAAACAAGCCGGGATCAAGCATTTGGCGCAGGCATCTTCTATCGCCATTTATGGCACGCCTGAAGAATATCTGGAGATTACGGGGGAAGATGGTCTGATACCAGACGACGCGCCGCCCAATCCCCCGACGCTGTATGGCGTGTATAAATTAGCGGGTGAAGGGATTGCTTCGGTGTATTGGGGTGAAAACGGGATCAGCAGCACGGCGCTGCGCCCGTATACTGTGTACGGCTTGGGGCGGGATCAGGGTTTGACTAGCGAACCAACGAAAGCCATGCAAGCCGCTGCCACGGGGCAGCCTTATCACATCAGCTTCGGCGGCGTGATGCAGTTTCAATGGGCGTCGGACGTTGCGCAGCAGTTTATTGAGGCGGCATTTCGCCCGGTGGACGGGGCAATGGCCTATAATCTGGGCGGCGCGCCAAGCACCGTTGAAGCGGCGGCGGCGATGATTCGGGACATCCGGCCAGATGCGCAGATTACAGTTAATCCGAAACCGCTGGCTTTTCCACGCGGGTTTGACGATGCTGCACTGCGCGCGGCGATGCCTATCTATGAAACGCCGCTCGAAGAGGGCATTCGCGCCACGCTGGAAGGCTTTGAACGGGCGCGCGCATAAAACAAAAATGAGCGCTTAAGGGCGCCCATTTTCGATATATAGCGTGTTATTAGCCGGTTAGCGCTAGGAATTTAGCAGTTTGGCCTTCTGCACTTCAAATTCGGCATCAGTCAAAATGCCCTGATCGCGTAACTGCGCAATCTGTTGAAGTTTTTCAATTTTTTCCTGCGTCAGCCCGCTTGCTGGCGGCGGTGCGACAGGGGCTGCGTGTACCACCTGTTGAACAGGCGCTTGCTGCGGGCTGGGGGCCATCTTACTATTGACCACATTCGCAGTCGCCTGCGCTGTACCTGCAATGACTGCGGTACGCGCCATTGTGCTAACAATACCGGGACCACCACGTCTACGCATCATAATAATTGGTTTCCTTTATCTCTAGGCTTCGTCTAGTGCGTCATAGTAGGCTTCAGCGGCTTCGACGATTTCGCGGTCTACGAGATCGATATCTACCAGCGTTCCGCCGGCGCTGCGAACGGCTGCCGCAAATTCTGCCGCCCAAACATGCTCAAAGACCAGCACCGCTTCGGCGCTGTTGGGTTCCAGATCTTCGGCCAATTCTAGCATGTCGGATTCAGAAATTAGCGACATCACATCATTCACCAGCAGATCAAAGCCGCTGGCATCTTCCAGATCATCCAGCTCGATGATGCTGATAACACCGTCGGCGTCCTTCTTCAAGAACAACAGATCGATCACCCGAATGATGCCGCTGTCGTGAACTTTCGCCAGCGCATCGGCAATTTCGCCGTGAAAATTATTGCCTTCAAACTTCACAACGATGTATTGAATTGGGCCTAAGGCCATTATGGAATCCTCCAGCGGTTTCTAAAGCAACAATAACTATACGTGTGAAAATCAAAATAACATATAAGAGTTGTCATAGAAATTAGGATGATTCAATTACGCCCAATCGCGCAGGAATAGGAAGTCATGCCCAACGGTGCGGCGGCTGAGCTTAGCGATATTCGGCATCGTGCGTTTGAAGTGGTTGGCTTTGACCCGACGCCATACGCCGGTGACGAAAGCCGCATCGAAGCCTTCATCAATCACTTCGTTCACGGTGTAACGCTCGTCTACTAATAAGTACAGCACCTGATCCACATCGGCATAAGTGTAACCTAGATCGCCTTCGTCCGTTTGCCCCGCCCATAAATCGGCGCTAGGCGGCTTTTGGAGGATGGAATCCGGCACATTTAGCGCCTTTGCAAGCTGGCGAAGCTGGGTTTTGTAAAGATCGCCTATCGGGTGCAAGGCCACGCCGCTGTCGCCATAAATAGTAGAGTACCCTAGCAGAATTTCGGTCTTATTGCTGGTACCCATCACGAGGCCGCCCCAAGCCACCGATTGATCGTAAAGCACAGTCATCCGCAAGCGTGCCAGTACGTTGCCTTTACGCAGGTTGGTGATATCTGGAAACTGCGCGAACAGCGGATCGGCCATGCCCGTCACTTCGACAGTCAGCGATGGCAGCCCTAATGCCTGAATCACTTTTTCTGCATCGGAAAGGCTGTCGGCTGATGATGATTTATAAGGCATGCGTACCGCTAGCACATTTTCCGCGCCTAATGCTTCGGCAGAAAGATAGGCCGATACAGCCGAGTCGATGCCGCCAGAAAGCCCGATCACTGCGCGTTTCATGCCGGCTTTGCGAATCTCATCACCGATGAAGCCAGACAGCACTTTGCGCGCCAGATCGGTATTGATCGCCAAACGTTCGCTTAATGAATGGTTGGGCGTGCGTATCGTGACGCTCATCGGTGATTCCTCTTTAGGATGCGATCCAGTTCACGCAGCATCAATTCGGGACGCTCATCGCGCAGCAGGGGCAGGCGGCTGCGGGTGCGGTGAAGCTGATTCAGATCAACATCGCAGGTGAGCAGGGCTTCATCGAGATAATGCCCCTTCAGCAAAAATGCGCCGTTTGGGTCTACGATGCTGGAGCCGCCCCAGAAATTTTTGCCATCTTCATAGCCGACGCGGTTGCAATGCACGATATAGCTAGTGAACAGGCTGCCATAAGCCTGATTGACCAGCTCAACCCACTGCCCACCGCTGAAAATTTCGCTGGTATCCAGCCCACGGCTGGGGCTGGCGCTGGTGAAGATCATCAGGTCTGCGCCGTCCATCCATAGCAGATAGGGCGGCGACATGTGCCAGAAATCTTCGCAGATGAGCATGCCCATGCGGCCAAAACGGGTGTCGAAAGCGCGGGCATTTTCGCCCTGATCGAAGAAGCGCGATTCATCGAACATGCCGTAGGTTGGCAGATAAATCTTGTGATGAACATGCAGCAGTTCACCAAGAGAAAGATAGGCGCTGGCGATATAGAAACGCTGGCGTTCATCCTGATGCACGAAGCCAAACACGATATCCATGCCGGCGCTGCGGCTGGCCTCACTGAGCAGGCGGAACGTGCTGTCATCCAGCGTTGGGCGAATGGCGACTTCTGGCACTAAGTCCATCACCTGATAGCCGGTCAGCGAAAGTTCGGGGAAGATCAACAGATCAACGCCCTGCGCCGCCGCCTCCGTGATCGTTTGCAGATGTTTATCTAGATTGCGCGGCACATCCCCCAGCTTCGGGTACATCTGCGCGAGGCCGATTTTGAGGCGCATGGGTTACTCTCGTTTGTGCGATTGAGAATGTGAAGATTGTAACACAGGGGAGGGCATTGCCAGCTAAACAGCCAGATTGTTTTATCGGCCATTACGATAGGCTCGCTTATATATCCAAGGGGATTTTTATAATCCCGCAAAAAACTGCCTCTATCCCCCTAATCTGTCAGCGCATTAGCGTTGAGGGTGTGAGAACTGAGGGTGTGCTCGGAGTTGCCTTCATCGTGTGGCGCGGGTCGTGCTGTGAAAGCAAGCTTGCCGTTTTCTATCTGCGTCAAAATGGTGTCATCGTTGGCGAAAGCATCCTCAACGATGCGCCCGCTCAAGGGGCGGATTAGTAATCGCTCAACTGCGCGGCGCAGGGGGCGCGCGCCAAGGATTGGATCGTAGCCCTGATCCAGAATCAATTCACGCGCATCTTCTGAAAGCTCTAGCTTTAAATGCTGTGACCTCAGGCGTTGATACAGGTCTTGCAGGTTCAAATCCAAAATTTTACTG
>DAOTUZ010000066.1:0-5153 GCA_034437295.1 Anaerolineae bacterium
TTGCGGGGCGCTGATCTCAGCCGGCCACCCCCTCATGACCATCTATTCTCTCGCGCCGCTGGCCGGAGTCTGGCTGCTCACGCTGTTATTCTCGCGGCAGTTTCACGCCGCGCTGCGCGTGGCAGTTGCGGCAGTATTGGGCGCGGCGCTCCACTTTCTCTATCTGCTGCCTACGTTGAGGTCTATCTTTGGCACCTCAACCTACGTAGATGAAGGCGGCGCGGTACGCTACAGCGCCGATCTGCTGGCGCCGGTCACGCCGTCTTTTTTGCATCCGTTATTCGGCGCATGGGAATACACCCATCGCGTATTGGGCGTGAACATAGATGAAGGCGCGGCTTATCTAGGGGTGGCCGCGCTGCTGCTGGCGATCATCGCGGTCTGGAAATTTCGGGCGGCGCGTGGGTGGGCGCTGCTGGCGATCACCGCCTTCATCCTTTCGCTTGGCCCGCTGCTCAAAATAGCCGATCAGCCTGTATCCTTCACCAGCGATGGTTTCACCAGCTACGTCACTTTGCCCGGCGCGCTGTTAGGCGAACTGCCCGGATTGAGCGTCGCCCGCACCCCCGCGCGGTTCAATTTCCTGCTGGCGCTGGCGGCGGCGGCATTGGCCGGTTACGGCGCGGCATATCTCGCTAGCAAATGGCGGCGTGTGGGCAGAATCGCCATCGCCACGCTAATGCTGTTGGTCATCTTTGAGTATCAAACCTTCTGGCCGCTGCCCACCGCGCAGGGAGTCATCCCCGCGGCCATCACCGCGCTGGCCGAACGTGAGGATATTCGCGCAGTATTCAACGTCCCATGGAACAACCTTGAAGCGGCAAAATCGGCGCTCTATTTGCAAACCGGGCATGAGCATGCGCTGCTGGCGGGGCAGGTCACAAGGGCGACGCCGGTTGATCCGGCCAAGCTCATGATTCTTGAATCGACGCTCGATCCATCCCTGCTGCATGCCGCCGGCGTAGATGTGCTGATCGTACATCGCCATCAGGATGATGGTTCGCTCTATGCCCGCGCACTGGCAAACTTGGGTGATCCCATTTATGCCGATGCTGATTTTGCGCTGTTCAACGTGCCGGAAACGGCAGATGCGCCGCAGTTTCAATCGGTGGAAATCCCCTTCAGCGCGGGGGATAGGGCGCTCTATCTGTACGCGCCGCACCCAATGCGCGTAGATGTGACGGGAATCGCCAGCGGCATCGGGAATGTTCGCCTATCGCTCAACCGTCAGCCTGCCAATCTGTATATGGTGAACGGCGAAACCGAAATACAGGCGGCGCTGCCCTTGAGCGCAGGCTATCACACCGTGCGCCTTAGCGCCGAACCCGCCTGCCCGCAGCATTTGCCCCCTGCTGGCGCCTGCGCGGTAGAAATTCATCGCCTAGGGGCCGCGTCTGGCGAAGCGATCACCCTTGAGGCGGTCATATTAGCCGCGCCGCAGACCGCACACCCCGCCATTCAATTTGAAGCGGCCTTTGCGCCCCTTGATGCGGAACGCGGAAGCGAACTGGCGATCCCCTTGTTCTGGTCATTTGTGCAGTCGGTAGATGAAAACGATATTCGTTTTGTCCATCTGCTGGATGATAGCGGCGCATTGATCGCCCAGCAGGATATTCCGTTAGGCGATATTTCCGCCGGAGAAGTGCGCGCCGATACCGCCGTTCTGATGCTGCCCGAAGCCCTACCCGATGGCGATTATCCGCTTTATGCCGGATGGTATCGCTATCCTGAAGTTTCGCCTTACTGCGTGCTGGCAGAAGAACAGTGTGCCGGAAATGAAATACAGATCGGGATGATACGAGTCGGGGAATAGAGTTTCATCAGAAGACAACTGCCGACCAGCCAGCCGCGTGGTATGAGATCAGCACTGACGAAATTTCTGCCGCTCTCGCTACTACCCCAACCGTCCGATTTCAACTTGTAGATAGCGTAGTGCTTCGCGTTCTGCATCGGTTCGCCGGATCAAATCTGGCGGCGACAGCTCATCCCGCAGGCGTTGATACAGCCGCGCCAATGCCAGCGTCGCCTCCCCGCAGGAGACAGCATCATAGGCAGGATGTGTGGCGATCACATCTGGTAAGTCGTCTCCTGCAACCTGCTCGATCTGGCGCATGCCGCGCTGGCGCAAGCCGTGTTTCATCGCCAGCAGCGGGCCGATCACCATGCCCCGAATTGAGGTGAGCGCATCAATGGTTTCAAAAATCTCGCCGCGCCCCAAATGCGCCGCCGTATAGTGAATCCACACCCAGAAGCGATCTTCCATCCACTGCGCATCGCGCTGCGGGTAAAACGGCGCTTTGCTGGCGAAAGCGGCGGTCATTGCGCCGTCGCGTTCCCACAAAATAGCAGGGTCTTCTACGCGCTCTGGCAAATCATCCAGCGAGACGAACTTCAGATCAACATGCAGCACCGGCGGGCCATACAGGTTGATGATCAACCGTGGCTCGCCCACATGCTCGCCAGTAAAGCCAGAAAGCAGCGCGCCGATACCTTCAGCTATCGCCATACGGTCGCGCATGACTGATTCATACGCTGCGGGATCAACAGCAATCACCAGATCGAGATCTGAATACTCGTCCATCGCGTCACGCAGCCACGAGCCGCCTACTGCCACCCCCAGAATCCGCGCATCAGCTTGCAGCAGCGGCAGCGCACGATCTAGAAATTGTTGATGGGTTATGGGAACACGGGTCATGGTTTTGTGCCTTTTGGGTATAAAACCGCACCCCTGCTGCGCTTAGCCTCCCCGCAGCCGTACACGGAGAGGGGAATGAGGGGTGAGGTTGATCAAATTACGCTCTATAGGCTAATCAAACAGCACCGTCCCCCGCATTTCCATTGGCTGGCTGAACAGCCATAGGCCGGCCAGCAGCATCAGCGTGAGCAGCAGCGCCCACACCACAAAACCCGCCAGCATCTGCCGCTTGTACAGGCGCAGCGCGATCTTCTGCGTCAGCCACAGGCTGGCGGCATAGCCGATGATCACCGCAAGCGTTTGCGCCGCGCCGATTAGTTCCAGATTCGGCGCGCCGCCCAGCGCCCAGTTCGGCGCGCCGAATATCCCGATCCCGTGATTCAGCAGGAATTCCTGAAACACCGGCACAATCGTCCACAGGCCGGTTAAAAAGTGATAGCCGTAATGGGCGATCCAGAATCCCATCCCGATAGGGATAAAGATTGGCGCGAAGCTGGTGAGCGCGGTTCGCAGCGTGTCCCGTTTTCGCGTATGCGTTAGCGCCCGCGCCAGCCCTGCCGCCGCAAACGTAGTCGCCAGAGGAATCACCCCCGCGCCCACTATGAAGATCAGCAGCAGCGCCACGCCTTCAATCAACTTGTCGCTCAAACCAAGGGCGCTCAGGCCGAAGGCTGCCGCCAGCGACTGCATCAGATCGTAAACCGGCGGCACCATGCCAAAGGCATTGATCAGCCCCAGCCATGCCAGCCCGATCACCAGAAAACTGGTGTCATAGCGGTTCTGCCACACTTTCGGGCGGCTCAATTCCGCGCCATAACCACGCCCGAACAGGCCGATGTTGTCATGGGGGCAGGCGCGGGCGCAGTCAAGGCACATCGTGCAGTCCATATTTGACTGAATTTGTGGGGCAAACAGCAGCGTGCCACAGCCTAGCGTACCTTGCGGGGTATGCTTATGCGTTTTCACCGGCTCGCCATTAATGCCGATCTCGTCAATCAAGATCACGGGCTGCGGGCTGTAACTGCCGTTCACGCACTCTTTGCCGACGCATGCCGCGCAAACCGAACTGTTCTTGACCTGTATTTGCAGCGGCGATACAGATGAGTAGGCGAAATTGAACGATCCTAACGGACACACATATTTGCAGAACGCCGACTCGGTGAAGGCCGCTTCCAGCACGAATGAGGCGGCGAAATAGGCGATGATCACCCACGCTGTGAGCGCCGGAGACGCCCACATGTCCAGCCATTCATAGAGGAAAAACAGCGCGAACAGCGCCCCGATGGCGATCCATTTATTGCGTAAAACGCGGGGGAAGCGCCGCCCGCGGATACTGAGCCGTTTTGCCAGCGTGCGGGGAATGGTGAATGGGCAGCCCATACAAAATAAATTGCCCACCAGCAGCAGCGCCAGCACCGCAAACCCGCGAAAATGCACCCACGGGCTGATGGTAGCCAGATTGCGTGAGGCGATCTGGCTGCCGCTGAAGCCGTCGTAAATCAGCAGCAGCGCAATCAGCAGCAGCGGGATTTGCAGCGCCAAACGCCCCCAGCGCCAGCGCAGCAGCCTGCCGATGACGGGTAAGCGCAGCACATTAAAAGCCGGCGGCGGTTGATAGAGCGGCGTTTTTACCTTCACGCTCATCGGCTAATGCTCAACCTGTAGATTCACCTGTTGCGTGGCGCTTAGCCCGTTGGCGCTGGTCACATCAATCGTGATCACCCAGTCACCACCCATATTCAAATTCAGCGGCACGCTGTAAATGCCCGGCGCAGTTTCTACGCCAATGCCAAAAATTGGGGTCATGCCGGGGTGGGTCATATCGCCCCGCGCCTGCACCGACGCCCTTTCAACCACCAGCCCCGCGCCGTCGCGCACGGTCACTTCGAGCGCCGTTTCGCCCACCGGCAGCGGCCCGCTGAAACCGGCAGCTTCAATCGTTAAATAGGTTTCATCGGTCAGCGTTTCACGTGGGATCACCGTCGCGGCGGGTATCGTGGTTTCCGTATGCACTTCCGTTTGCGCGGCCAGCTGGCAAGAGGCCAACGCTAGCGCCGTAATCAGCCAGAACAGCTTCTTCATCACGCCTTGCAGTCCCTATATTTCGCGGTCAAAAGCCTTGAGACAATAGCGCGAAGCGGCGGCAAACGCCAACCAGTTTGAAAATACCCGTCAGGACTCCGTATAATCATGGTTCTTCAAAATTTGAGATTGTAGTTAAAGGAAAGGCAGCGCATGGCAACGGATCGAAATGGGCGCGTGCTGGTAGCATCTCTGTTCTTTTTGCTGGCAGTTCTGCTGGCGACCAATTATATGGTGAACGGGGCGGAGCTTTTAACCTACGCCCTTCCGCTGGCACTCGTGTTTTTGGGGCTGGCGATCTTATTTTTGAAAGCGCCGAAACGCCGCGCCGCGGCGGAGGCGAGCGATCAGGACGATGCGGCTTCAGCGCCCTATG
>DAOTUZ010000067.1:0-6489 GCA_034437295.1 Anaerolineae bacterium
GGCGATTTTGTGGCTGAAATGGGCGCAACGCAGAAGAAATAATACCGCTTATGCCTTGAGCTGCTGGTCATATTTCTGCCGGAATTTCGCTACCTTCGGCGCAATGACGACTTGGCAGTAGCCTGCGTTCGGGTGGTTTGCGTAATATTCCTGATGATAATCTTCCGCCGGATAGAAAGTGTCCAGCGGCGTCACTTCGGTGACGATGGGATTCTGCCAGATATGCTCGGCGCTGATCTCGGCAATCGTGGTTTCTGCGATCTGCTTTTGCTCCGGGGTGTGGTAGTAGATCGCGCTGCGATATTGCGTACCTACATCCGCACCCTGACGGTTTAGCGTGGTCGGGTCATGAATGGTGAAAAAGATATGCAGCAGATCGCTAAAGCTGATGATTGACGGATCAAACTGAATTTGCACAACTTCAGCGTGTCCTGTGCGCCCGCTGCAAACCGCTTCATAGGTTGGATTTGCCATGCTGCCGCCGGTATAGCCGCTCACGACATTGGTCACGCCCTTCAAGTCATCGAAGACAGCCTCTAAGCACCAGAAGCAGCCTCCAGCAAGCGTTGCAGTCTCTGTCATGTTATATCCTTGCCTATTTCAAACGTTAATCACTTCTTCAGACGCGCTGTGGCGCTCATTTCTCGGAAATTCTATTGAAGTTTTAATTCTGTCAAATCCAGCGCCGGCCCTTCAATACAAGCCCTAACCGCGCCTTTGCCCGTACCCACTAGGCAGGCATCACAAGCGCCTACACCACATGGAAAAGGCGGGCGAAAGACGCCAAATAGATAGCTAGGGGGAATATCGTGACGTAGTTCAGTAAACAGCTGCCAGATGCGCCGGAAGCTTTCTATTTCGACTTCTGGCGCAACTGTGATGAAGACTTGATCCGCCCATCCAACCGTTGTCACCCGCGCCGGCCATTGGAAATCGCCATCACCGTGAATGATTTCGATTTCTGGCGGCAGGTGATCGGTTTCATAGGCTGATGCACTCCCTAAAAGCAGCAGCGTTACACTGACCTGATTTTTGATCAGCGGGTTGACTGGCATCAACAGGGGGGTGGGCGCGGTGTCGTGTGCCACTAACAGCACGTTGCGTAAAGTGCGGCGGAATCGGAATGGCTTGCCAATTAGCCCGGTGAGATAGATCACGCTGCCCGGTTCATAATGCTCGCTGATCGGGCGTTCAATCGTCAGAGTATCTTTGTCAATATCAACCGGGAACCATAAGTCGCGCAGATATGGTTCCAAAGTGCTGCCATCAGGGCGATAAAGTAGTGCCTGCCCCGCTTTCAAGGTCAGCAGCGACGGGTCTACCGATAAATCTAGCCGCTGATGCGTGTTGTTTGCCCGCCGAACCCGCTGAATAAGTGCTTGGGTTTCTTTCATCGTTTCATTCAATCACTATAAAATTATGAGCATTTGATAACAGGAACTCGGAACATATTAACGGTAATTGTAAATTTTGTGTAATCACGATAGACAAACACTGCTGAAATCTCTACGCTATTCAAATCGTAAATGAAATGCCGTCACACATTTAGGGGAGAACATATGTCGCGTACGGTAAAGATCATCATTGGCATTGTGGCTGTGGTTGTATTGGCAGCCGCAGTTGGGTTTCTCTATGTTTATCTGTCTGGTGGAAGCGGCGAACCCAGTACGCCGCTGACTGCGGAAGAAGTCGATACCACTGAAGGCGCAACGGTATTCACGATTGTGTCTGAAGAATCGCTGGTGAGTTTTGAGCTTGACGAAGTATTGATGGGGCAGCCTAAAACTGTTGTCGGTACCACTGATCAAGTTGCCGGCCAGATTAGCGTAAACCCTGCGTCTCCCGCTGAATCGCAAATGGGGGCTATCGAAGTTAACGTGCGGACGTTGGAGACCGACAGCAGTATGCGTGATCGCGCTATTCGTGGTCAAGTTTTGCAGTCGGCGCAGGATGAATTTGAATTCGTTCGCTTCATCCCTGGAGAAATAACGGGCATGCCTGAAAGCGTGGCGATGGGCGAGCCGTTCAGTTTTCAGGTGACGGGCGATCTGATCATCAGGACGATTACGCAGCCGGTCACTTTTGAGGTAACAGTGACTGCCGTTTCGGAAGATCGGATTGAAGGCTCAGCGCAGACGACGATAACGCGCGGCATGTATGAGCTGACGATTCCGAATGCGCCTAATGTTGCCGATGTCGAAGAAGAAGTGCTGTTGACGATTGAGTTTGTCGCCGTTGCAGGTGGCGATGTAGAAGCTACGGCAGAGGCGACAGCAGGCGCTTAAGCAGCCTGTGTTTGCAAGCTTTCGATCATCGAGAAGTGGGGGCGGGCAGGTATCCCTTGCCCGCTCAGGTCAATTCAAATAAACGCAGCAGCTTAATCGTAATTTGCAGGTTGACTCTAACTCTCGGGTCGCTCAAATCTATCTCGCCAATTTCTGCAATGCGTGCCAGTCGATAGTTCAAGGTGCTGCGGTGAATCGCCAGTTTCTCCGCAGTTTTCACCCCGTTTCCACCCTCATCCACATACGATTCCAGTGTATGAAATAGATCCGCGCTTTGTTCTTGCAGCAGTAGACGCAGAAATGGTACATGTGGGCTGGTCTCTAAAGCCGTGCTGCTAGCGATATAGAGTGTATGCAAATATCCGAGATCTGTGAGCGAGATAATATCGCTTTCAAGCTGCAATTTATGGGCGATATACAGGGCATCCTGACACTGTTGGTAGGCAATTCGCGCCCCACTACTGCCTTTAACTGCGCCACTGATCACGATTTGCAGCGTGTTGCTGGCGATATCCTGAATTTGCTTGATGAGCGATTGAACATCTTCCAGTAGGCACATCACCATAAGCTGCCCAACAAGCTGTGTAACCAACGGCAACCCATTCGCGCTGGTCGCGTGGCTCAACTGTTTATATAGGCGTGAAAGCAGCGCTGTGTCACTGTCTTTTTGACCTTTGATCATGATCATAGAGAACAACGGCGCATCGCTTGAGGTGGGGCGCTTTTCCTGGTTGATCTGCGCTGAATCGTGATCAGCACCGCTTGGGCCGTCGGGTTGAATGAGCTGGGCAATCAGCTTGTCATTTAACGCTGCTTCGGCATTTTGCGCCGCTTTCTGATAGAGCAGCATCAGCGCGGCAATGGTTGCGCCGCTTTCAATTGCCATGTGATCTAACGCTTCAAGCGGGCGATCATCAATAATGACCGACAGATAGCCGTGAATTTCGCCGTGTACTACGATTGGCGCAAGAATGCGCTCCATTGTCAAACCGAGATCGGGCATCCGTGGCAAATGAGCCGGGCGCAGTGTGGTGCGAATTTCGGCCAGCATGCCACGCTCTTCCAGCGCCGCGATCAGTTGGGGATTGGCGCGGCCTTCGCTAAGTGTATCGCGCCGAACTTCGTCCACCTCTGCCACGTTATGGCTGGCGAGTATTTCAAAATATTCGTTTTCGATGCTGATAGACCGCCCGATCAGCCCCGCTATGGTATCCGCCAGATCGCGCAGATCGCCGTTATCCAGCACAAGCCGAGTCAACTGCCGGTTAATATCCAGCGCGCGCTGCGCCAGGGTGTTATTGGCTTCGGTGATCTGCTGGTTGACCGCTTTTGCCACCTCTGCAAAACGGGTTGTGAAAGGGATTTCGATCACTGGAAATTGATGGGCTTCAGCCGCAGCGTGTATTTCTAGAGAGGTTGGTTTTGAGTAGCGCCCGATGGCGATGGCGAGCGCGGCTGCCCCTTTTCCTGCTAGTTGCTGAATATAGATGGCTTCATCTTTAGGGGTTTTAGGCAAATTGAGCGGAGTCGTTAAGACCAGTTCGCCGCCGTTCAACCATTCTGCCGCATCCTGCGCGCTGGCAACATGCACCCATGCCACACGGCGAGATAAACCCGAATGCCCGGCAACGATGCGCGCATTCGAGAAGATTTCTATCTGCATACAGTCAGCGACAGTCAACATAGTTAGAAACCATAATTTATGAGGAATGGACTATATACACTAAAGGTTACAATTTTCTATCGCAAAGTGAAAGAGTGGACGGCGGGCATTTCCGCGAATCGGGGCGGCGCCAGCGAAGCCTACGGCAGCTTTTTAATCTGCTGAATCAAGGCCGAGGTGCTGTGATCTGGTAGGTAATCAATCAGCACAACTTGCCCGCCGTAAGCCTCCACTGGGGGGCGTTCTGGCAGCGGCTTCGCGGTTTGAAAGCGATCTGGCGCGTAATCGCCGCCTTTGACATAAATTTCAGGCTTAAGCGCCTCGATGAGCTTAATCGCCGTATCTTCTTCAAAGATGACCACGATATTGACCGGCGCTAGGGCGGCCAATAACCGCGCCCGTTCAACGGCTGGAATCAGGGGGCGGCCTTCGCCTTTTAAGCGCCGCGTGCTGGAGTCGCTATTCACGCCCACGATCAGCGCATCGCCTAATTCACGCGCCTTCTCTAGATAGTCCAGATGCCCAACGTGCAGTAAATCAAAATGCCCATTCGTGAAAACCAGCGTTTGGCTGGTTGCACGTAATTCTTGCCGGTAAAGTTCGAGATCTTGAAGTGAAAGAACAGGCATACTCGCTGTGTCCTGTTTATCAGCGTTAAATGCCTATTTTACTGTATGATATTATCTTTATCGTTTATCTCGATCAACATCACGGCGGGAAGAAAGCCATGATCTGCCGCAAATTGTATTCCCATTAGGTACTGCGTAGAGGTCAGGTTAAGACGGCGTATGACCTCTTCGGGAGGTGGTGTGAAGTTGTGCAGTTCGTTTATGGATGCATCTCCAGCCCGCCTGTGAAATTCTATCTGCCGCTCTGTAGTCACAAAATCTGCTATTTGTCGCGCATAAAACGCTGCCTCGGTTCCTTCTGTTGGAAGGTTTGCGAAGATGCCATCTACTAATACTTTAGATAGTTTCCTGATGAGTTCCTGAGTATAGAATTCTTTTGTGATGTGGCTTGACAGCGGATCATCAATAAATTCATCATCTGACAAAGGTTCCAAAGTTATCTCCAGTTAAAAGGCTCATAAAGCTTATAATGCCGTCGTTATCGCCAAGTGTGAAATCCGTCAAACTTCATTGTGTTTCTATAATGCCGCGTTTAAGGGAATGATAGCCCTTAACAATATCAAATCGAAAAACAGCGGCTTATCCCCGCTGTTCTAAGGTGAGGCCGGTGGGACTCGAACCCACACGCCCGTGAAGGCAAAAGTTTTTAAGACTTTCGTGTCTGCCATTCCACCACGGCCCCATTCCCTGTAGTTTAGCAGACATTTCCCGCTGTGGTCAACGCCGGTTGAGTTGCGAGGTGTATTTCAAACAAGCGGCGACTTTGCTCAATCGTGAAATGCCCCTAAGCCGTGTTGACCTGATCTCCTCACAGAAGAATTCGCCGTTATAATGACGCGATACAAACGCACATAATTTATACTTGCTGAACAGCTTCAGCGGGTGTGTTATTCAGTAGAAAGCGACAAGAATCATGGCAAATTTGCCCATCATTCAGCCCGATAATCCAATTTTGCGTAAGCGTGCGCGTAAAGTCACTAGTTTTGATGCCAAATTTCAGACCTTGATTGATGATATGTTGGAGACCCTCGAAAAAGCGCCCGGCGTTGGGCTGGCTGCGCCGCAGGTTGCCGTCCCGCTGCGCGTGTTTATTGCCCGCCTACCTGACGATGAAGAGGGCAAAAAAGAATTTGGTGAAGATGCAGGTGTACTCTACGTGTTCGCCAACCCTGAGTTCGTGAAAACGAGTAAGGAAATGGTAGAGGGTGTTGAAGGCTGCCTCAGCATCCCCGGTTGGGTTGGTACGGTAGAGCGACATGAACAAGTTGTCATTCGCGGACAGGATCGGTTTGGTAAACCGATCAAGATGAAGGCTAAGGGCTGGTTAGCGCGGGTATTTCAGCATGAAGCCGATCATCTGGATGGCCGGTTGTACATAGATATCGCTAAAGAAGTGTGGCAGCCCGCCGAAGAGGATGAGGAAGAAACAGCGCTGGCTGATCAGGCAAAAGCCGAAAAGCAGTCAGAATAACCTCAGTGTGCTTTTATCACCTTATTTGGTTAAGCCAGTTCCGCAGCGCCGATACTCAGGAGGCAGCGCATGACCTTTGACTTCGACTCATATCGTGTGAAGGCCGATGCAAAAATCAATCTGAAGGAGATTTCGCCAGCCCCCACGGCAGGTTTTAAAAAGGAAGCGGCGGCGGCGCGTTTAGAGACGCTTAAAGCAGATTTAGACTCCCTTCAGGAGGAACTTTATGCGGCTGGTAAGAACAGCGTTCTGGTCATTGTGCAAGGGATGGATACCAGCGGTAAAGATGGCGCGATTCGCCATGTTTTTGGTGACGTAAACCCGCAGGGCTGTAGAGTCGAGTCTTTCAAGACGCCAACGTCCGAAGAATTGGCTCATGATTTCCTGTGGCGAGTGCATAAAGTGACTCCGCCGCGCGGTATGATCACCGTTTTTAACCGC
>DAOTUZ010000068.1:0-6976 GCA_034437295.1 Anaerolineae bacterium
CTGACCGACCCCTTCTTGACTGCCGCCGCCATCGCTGCTGAAGCGCTGCATGTGCCGCTGATCGTCTGCGGTTGGATCGCTCAGCGCGATTTAAATGAAGAGTCGCTGTTTCCAGTCCAGAAAATTCTGGCGGACGACTCCCAAAATCGATTACAGCAGTTGCTTGATCGCTTTAGCTTGCAGGGTCAGAACTTCGCCAGCGGCGCGACCCCTTCAGTCCTCAGCCCGCATCTGCACATCAGCTACTTTAGCGAAAGCTGGTATCAGGCCGATGCTGCCAATCTGCTCGATCAAACGCTGTTTGTGGGCGGCTCGCCCTCTGCGCCAACCGCGCCCCCGCCGGAATGGTTAACCGCCATCCCGCCAGAAATCCCGCTTGCCTTCATCACGCTTGGCACCACTTTCACCGGCGATTACGGCTTTTATGCGTGGGCGGCGCAGGCGGCTGTTCGCGTCGGGCTGCTGCCGGTGATCGCCGTGGGCTGGAATCCAATTCCTCTGGAAGATAAACAACAGTTGCTGGCGGCGCTGCCCAAAGGCGCTCGACTATTAAACTATGTGCCGCTGGAGCACGTGCTGCCGCGCACGCAATTGATGTTCCATCACGGCGGCATGGGCAGCACCCACGCGGCGATAGTCCACGGTGTCATGCAAATTGCCGTTCCCCACGCGGCGGATCAGCGCGGAAATGCGCGGCGTATCGCCCAATCCAAAGTCGGCTTCAATCTGACGGCAGTTGACGTAAAACGGGGTGGGTTGCTTGAAGGCGCGAAGGCGCTGCTGGCCGATCAATGGGTGCAGGAAAACACGCGCCAGCTCGCCGCCGAATTTGCCGCGCTAGGTGGCGCCGGTGCCGCCGCCGAAGCGGTGGAAGAACTATTGATAATGTAGCCCAAGCTTTATCCTCAGGCGGTCTTCAATCCGTCCTTCTGAGCCGTAGGCCAAGACGACCCACAACAACATTAATCACCCTGCGCCAGCATCGCCTTACACACGGCCAGCGTAGTCATGCAGTCAGCTAGTGCGGTGTGGGCAACTGGCTGTGACACATGGTAATAGCGCGCCGCTGTAGACAGCTTTTGAAAGCGATAGCTTTTCCCGTAGCCGCCGCGTTCTCCATATATTTCAGAAAACGCCTCCATCGCGCAGTGCCAATGCGAGATCACCTTCCAATCTGTTTTAGGCACGCCGCAGGCCTGCGCCGATAGATGCAGCATCTTACGGTCATAAGCCGCGTTGTACACAATCACATCACGCCCATACAAGATCTCGTAAATTTGTTCGTGAATATCGCTGTAGCGCGGCGCATCGGCCACTTGTGCGTTAGTGATCCCGTGAATCCGCGTCGCGTCGGGCGGAATACGGTCTACTGGTTTAACCAACGTATCCATCAGCACATCGCCATCAACGCCAACAATGGCAATCTGGCAAATTTCAGCCATATGCAGGCCGGTAGTTTCGGTATCCAGCACCACAAAATTGCCGCGCTGAATTACATCGGTGAAGAAAGTCATAGTGTGTTCCTGTATAATCTAAAGGCGTTGTTCTAAAGTAGTTGCTATCACAACCCCGAAGCCAGTATTCTAGAAATCGAATGCGCTAACGCTTCATCCCGTGTATGAAAATCACGTTAATACCTGCCCGCTATTATTGCGCAAAAACAAAATTCACGGTACAATCGTTCTAATTATTCTCTTTCAAATGGATGAGGTAATCTACGTTCGAGCCTGTTGACCGACCCCATGTAAACGCTTATTTCTCTCTCGCACATCCTTCCTGCGTATTGATCAACTTGTCTAGAATCCTCTCTGGAGCAGCTTTTTATGCCCGGCTATGAAGTTCATGCCGCCAAACTGGTGGATGTTCCCGCCATCCGCCGTGCCGCCGAAAAAGGAATAATTCTGGACAGCGAGATGAGCTACACGCGGGATCTCGATATTTCGCGGAGCGCCGTGCTTTCCAGCGTGCTTTTGCCTCAGCGCGGGCTGTGTACCCTCGTAGGGCGAACCGATAAACAAACCGTCGCCGGTCAGGTACGCATCAAGTATGCCGACCATCTGGCGCAGATCGTTTATATCGCCCCACAGCATGATGCCAAAACCAACAGCGCCGCGTGGCTGGCGCTGCTGGACGCGATGGCGCAGGAATCCGGGCGGCGCGGGGCAACCATGCTCACCGCTGAAGTGGACGCGCTTAGCCCGCTGTTTGAAATACTCCGTCAAACCGGCTTCGCGGTCTATGCGCGCCAGGAAATCTGGCGGCGTTTTGAGCCGCTGGCCGCGCTGCCCAAACTGCCCGCGCTCACCGGTGTTCTGGCCGATGAAACCGACGATGACACGCTCGATATTCAACTGCTCTACAGCAATATCGTGCCACGTCTGGTACAGCCAATTGCTGTCCCCTCCCCTGAAAGCGCCGGCATGGTGTACCGGCGTGATGGCCGCGTTCAGGCATATATCGCGGTTTCGCAGGGTAAGCAGGGCATTTATTTGATGCCGTTCATGCATCCGGATGTATTGGGGCGCGAAGCTGCCGCCATCATCGCCGGAGTCATGGCCCGCATCGAGAGAAACGAGCGCGCGCCAATCTATGTGTGCGTGCGCCGGTATCAAGACTGGTTGGATGATTCGCTGCGGGATCTCGGCTTTATTTCATGGGCGCAGCAGGCCGTGATGGTTCGTCACATAGCGGCAGGCATTCGCCAGACAGCGTTTGCGTTGCCAACACAGGCGGCGCTGGAAGGAATCCCTTCCCCTATCACCAGCCCGTTCCACCAATCGTCTTTAGATCATAGTACAGGAGATGGTAGTTCAACGCATGGAACGACGAATTACCGACGACATTCAAGAACTGAAGCAGATTCTTCCGCCGCATCTTCGGGCCAAACTCGATGAATTAGGCCGTACCGATGAACTGCTCGAAATTGTCCTCGACTTAGGCCGTATTCCCGCCGCCCGCTATGTCAGCGGTGAAGTGCCGCTGTCTGAGCAGGAAGTCACCCGCGCCGAACTGGACGCTGTTGAAGATGGCGTCGGTTCTTTCGATGCCGATAACCGCGCCGGAATGGAACGCACGCTGCATCGCATCAGCGCCATTCGTAACCGCAGAGGTGAAATTGTTGGCCTCACCTGCCGCGTAGGGCGTGCTGTCTACGGCACCATTGATATCGTGCAAGATCTCATTGAAAGCGGCCAAAGCATTCTCATGATGGGGCCGCCGGGTGTGGGTAAAACCACGCTGCTGCGTGAAGCCGCGCGCGTCCTGGCCGACTCAAAACGGGTGATCATCGTGGATACCTCCAACGAGATCGGCGGCGATGGCGATGTACCCCATCCGGCTATCGGCAAAGCCCGAAGGATGCAGGTCAGCCACCCCGAACGCCAGCACGAAGTGATGATCGAAGCAGTCGAAAACCACAACCCCGAAGTCATCGTCATTGACGAGATCGGGCGCGAACTGGAAGCCACCGCCGCCCGCACCATTGCCGAACGCGGCGTACAGTTGATCGGTACGGCGCATGGCAACGCGCTGGATAACCTGATGCTGAACCCAACGCTCTCCGATCTGGTCGGCGGCATTCAGTCAGTCACGCTGTCCGATGAGGAAGCGCGCCGCCGCGGCACCCAAAAGACGGTGCTGGAACGCCGCGCCCCGCCCACCTTCGATGTGTTGATCGAGCTGCAAAACCGCGACCGCATGATCGTGCACGAAGATGTAGCCGCCGCCGTAGACTCTATTTTGCGTGAACGCCCGCTGCCGGTAGAAATTCGCTACCGCGACGAGAACGGCGAGATCAACATTGAAACTGCGCCTAATGAAACCCGCCTGCTGAATGACCGCAACGAGCGCAACCGCAGCGAAGGCTATCGCGGTGAGCGCGGCGTGCGCGAACGTGGCCGTTCGCGTGAAAATGGCAGCGGCGCCCGCGAGCATAACGGCAATGGCAGTGGCCGCGCTGAATCCAGTTATCCCCCCCGTGAGCAGCGCGAATCGATCACCGAAAATCGCGGCGCAGCCACCAAAATTTACGCTTATGGCGTCGCCCGTAACCGCTTGCTCCAAGCTGCGCGCCGCCTGCATGTGCAGGTTTCAATTGTGGATGATCCCGGTCAGGCCGATCTCATTCTGACCCTGAAGAATTACTACCGCCGCCGCCCCAAGCTGATCGTGGATGCCGAACGATCAGGTCGCGGCATTTATGTGCTGCGCGCCAACACCGTCAGCCAGATGGAAAACTTCCTAATGGACGTATTCCATAAGGAGGGGGACATTCCGTCTGATGAAGGAGACCCTTTTTCGGGAGCGATGCGTGAGGTGCAGCAGGCCATCTTGAAGGTGCGTTCTGGCGATATCGGCCATATTGACCTTGCCCCGCAGGTCAACACCATTCGCCGTCGCCAGCATGAAATTGCCCGCCGCGCCGCACTGGACTCGCAAAGCTTCGGCAGCGAGCCGCATCGCTTCGTGCGGGTGATGAAACCTGCATCCTGAAGTAGACTCAAAAAGCGCGCCAATGGCGCGCTTTTTGATGATCACACCGTGAATACCTCAAATACCGGTATTTCCGCCGCAAGCTTCTCAAACGCGCTGATCGGCGCATCTTTGTCTACCGGGATATGCGGGCGCGCGCCTGGCGCAATTTGCAAGTAAGCCCGCAGCAGCGGCGCGCGTTCAGCAATAGGGACGCTTTGGAGGCGGATTTCTTCATGGTGACCATGATGCAGCGTCGCCTTATTGCCGTTCGCCTGAACATTCAATACCCACTGGGCATGGCCGCCGAGCATAGAGACCAAATAGCGGCGCTCATTTTCTTTCAACAGCACCAGCGGTAGCGAAACCATCTTGCCCGATTTACGCCCCGGCACTTCCAGCGTCACCATATAATCTGGCGCAATACCCAGCGAGTGAAACTTCGCTGAAATATCGTTCAGCAGTTTCGCAAGCGCGTTTGGCTTATCGCCCTTATACATCCAGCGCTTAAAATCGCCTAGCATCGCCCTTTTCCCCCTTTTGAATCCCTTTAACCATCATACGCTACATCCATATACGCATGGCGGTTAAATTCAGTTTCCTGAAGGTGGAATCTTCCCCTCAATTGCTAAGGGGTCATGGCTAAAACGACGCCAAGAGGGCAGTCTGCTTTCTTTCCTATCGTCATTGCTGTGTCATCCCCATCGGCGGAGACGCGCTTACCCCCGCCCAGTTCCCCGCATCATCAGCGCCCTGCCGCCTTCAGCCAGCGCCGCAGCAATGAAGGCTTTAGCCAGATCGGGCAGCAGGAAAGGCAGCGCCCCCGCGCTGATCGCCGTATTCAGCGGCAGCCCCCGTGAAATCGCTAACCAGCTTACCCCCAGCACATACAGCACCGCGATCCCTGCCACGCCCGCCAGCCAACGCTGCCATGTCCGATTCGCGCCATGCTCCACCAGCCAACCGGATACAAACGCAGCGGCGATGAAACCGATCAGGTAGCCGCCTGTCGGGCCGAACAACGCCGCCTGCCCCAGCATATTCGCATCCAGCGGCAGGCCGATAGCGATTAAGCCGACGTAGATCAGTTGGGATAACGCCCCATCACGCGCACCCAGTATCATGCCCGCCAGCAGCGCCGCCAATGGTTGCAAAGTGAACGGCACCGGATCCATTGGGATACTGATTCGCGCCGCTACCACCGTAACCAGCGTGAAAACTCCGATTCCCATCAGCCGCGCCGGCAGTTTGAGATCCTGCATTTGAGGGAGAGTACGCAACATTGAATATCCTTTCAGAAAATAAACATCGTGGGGGATTGCCTTGAGCGCGCCGCCTTATATGTCCTATCTCGTGCGGCGCTAATTTATCCCAACCACTTCACGCAGCGTTTGGGAAATATGGCGAAGTCCTGTCGTCAGTTCATCCTCTGTCGGCCAGCCAAATCCCAAACGCATCTGCCGGCGGTCAGATTCGAACCAGTGTCCCGAACCAACAAACGTGCCGTATTTCTCCAGCAGCAGCCTGTAAAATCGCTCCATATCCACCTGCGCCGAAGCGACCACCCGCGGAAAACAGACCACGCCACCCTGCGGCTCAACCCATTCCATCAACGGCTCTTCGGCCATCCAGTCGCGCATGATCTGCAAGCGATCCTGAATCATCGCCTTGATCCGCGCCAGATGTTCATCTTTATTCAGCAGATATTGATAGGCTACCGTCTCATCTAACACCGAAGTGTTGATGAAGATTTGTTCTTTCGCAGCCAGAAAAGTCTCACGCAGCGCTGCGTCCTGCGTAATCAGCCAGCCCAGCCGAATACCCGGCAGGCCGTAAGTCTTAGAGAGCGAAGACACGCTGATCGCCCGCGGCGATAGCGAAGCCGCAATCGGCAGAATCGCGGTGTAGCCCATCTCGCGGTAGGTTTCATCCACCAGCAAATAGCAGCCTTTCGCCTCAACAATCTCGATCAGACGGCGCAAATCAGCCTCAGAAATCATGCTGCCAGTCGGGTTGTGCGGCAGGGTGATGCTCACGTAGCGCGTTTCCGGGCGAATCCGCGCAGCGAGAGCATCAATATCCAACCGGTAGCCATCTTCAAAGTTGAGGGGGTGAAACTCAACATTCGCCCCAATCTGCCGCGGGGTTTCGATATTGGTAGCGTAATTTGGGAAAACCACCACCAGATGATCGCCAGCGTTCAGCAGCGACGTCGCCACGATGAACAGCGCCGCCGCCGCCCCCACAGTAGTCATCACCTGATCGGGATGCAGTCCCGGTGACGACGACGCGATGATCTCGCGCAGGCCGGGCTTGCCTAAATGATCATCATATGACAGCGCCAGATCATTCAGATTCAGGTTGAGATCGCGAAACAGCACATCAGCAATTGAACTTTCAGCCAGATTGCAGGCGATCCGCCCGTATCCGGTTTGCTCAGGGCTTTCAACCTCACTCGGCATGCGACGATAACGCACGTTTAGCCTTTCTATTCCGGCGGGGTTTC
>DAOTUZ010000069.1:0-9797 GCA_034437295.1 Anaerolineae bacterium
GATCGGTTGATTATGCCATGCAGTCTAACATGCACCCTGCGCCGCTGCGTAATCAGGTAACCAGCCCCGGCGGCACTTCAGCCGCCGCCCTATATGAACTTGAGAAAGGCGGCTTGCGCACTGTGATTGCGGATGGCGTGTGGGCAGCCTATCGGCGTTCTGTCGAACTAGGCGACGCGCAGGAAAAGAATAAGGCGTAGCGGGTATGTAGGCGCGAATTATCACGCCTACATACTTTGGCTCTGATGCGGTTGTTTAGCTTAGTTTTCTGACGAAGTCAACAAAGACGCTGTTTGTCCAACCGAAACCTTCAACTTGACCGTAAAGCCCTTCTTCTGTTTTCTGGTGCGGCTCTACAACATTGTACTTTTCCCACAATGCGCCAGTCTTTTCAAACTCTGCTGCGCAAATATCGCACCATTTTGTACGCAGGCGATTCGCATCTTCGATGAATCCGTATCGCTGTAGCCCTTCGGTGACGATCCACTGTAACGGCGCCCACCCATTCGGGAAAGCCCATTGTCGCCCCTCACGGCTTTCAAGCGTGGTCACAAGACCGCCGGAAAACTCAAAATTAGGCAGCCATTTTTTGACGATGATTTCTGCCTGTTCCTGCGTGGCTAGCCCTGCCCACAAAGGGTAAAACCCTGCCAGCGAAGGCGCGGAACGGGTGCAGCGTAAATTCTTATAGTCATAATCGAAGAAGAATCCGTCATTCGCATCCCACATCAATTCTTGCATCGTTTCAGCGCGTTCAGCCGCCCGGCTGCGCCACATTCCAGCGATCTCTGACTTGCCAAGTTGATCATACCCCCACGCTAGATCGAGTTCTCGCACATATAAAATTGAGTTGAGATCAACAGGTAGATGATCTAACCAGCGTTCATCGCAGCGCGTTGAGTGATCCCAACCGCTTTCGCATGAGGCCAGAATATCCAGAACATTGATATCGTAATAGCGGGAAAGGCCGCGATATACACGCCGGAAATGGGGATGCGCCTCTCCATACCAAACCGTCTCCTGCTCACGTGCGGCTATCGCGATCATGCGTGCCAGCCAGGTTAGATCGCCTTCTCTTAGGGTGTATGCCAAACGAATCTGTTGGGTGAAAAAGGGTGGCTGCGAGCGCGATAGAAAATAAAAACGGCTGGCATTGGGCATGACGCCAAAGCGTTCCAATAGGTAAGCCATATTTTCCGCCATGTGAACCATATGGCCTTCATGGGTAGAGCCGGTTAATCCCACGGAGATAAAGTAACTGTCCCAATAATACATCTCCTGAAACATCGTCTTGGCGCTAGGTACCACGTAAGGGTAGGGCAGGCCAATCAGCGTGCCGCTGTCGGTGTGATTTTCACGAACTAAACTCGGCCAGGTTGCCTGGATGTGTTCCAATACTTTTTCGTAGGTCATGCCAGTATCTCCAATATCTTTAATAAAGCGCGTGATTTTGTCGCTAATTCATGATTGCTTCTGGTGATGTAATAGGTTCTCCGCTGTCGGAAGTTTGGAACATGATCGATCTTCCAAGAATCCGCCCTGCTGCATCTTCATAAACTTGCAGCTCCGCGTTTCTTAACCCGATTTCCTCGATAAAGCCTTCTAGAACGGTGGGGTCTTCCATGGGGAAATAAAACTTGTAGGTGCTGTCGGGCATTAGCCTTAGCGTCTCATCAACGATACGATCATCGCTGATTGTTTGAAAGGTAGCGAGCGTTGGTATGTAGTTAATGACCCATGGGATGAAATCTTCCCGCCCTGTATCGTCGAAGATATACACAAATTCGGTTTGTTGTGTTAGGTGTAGGGCGTCCCATGCAATGATATTCTCGAGATCCGGTAAATACCTGGGCGGCATTTCTACAAAGTAATTACGTAGATTAGAAATAGTGAGCAGCGCAAGAAGTCCCCCTGCGACGAGTGCAGTTATGCCACCCTCTCTTAGTCTCCCCCATTTTTGAATACTGCGGCGTTGGTTGAGCCATTCAGCCGCTGAATCTACACATGTGACTACCCCGATTGCCGTAAAAATTACAATCACCGGAATTATCGGTACGAGATGTTGATGCCGTGCTGGAAAAGTATTCAGCATACTTAGGATGAGCAAACCACTGATAAACCAGAAGATCAGCATGAAAAAGCGGCGTTGACGTGCGCCTTTTAGGGAAATGATTAATCCTAAGAAGTAGAAGATGACTGCAACTGGCCCGGCAAGGCCTGAGACAATATAGTGAGAGTTTGTTGGGGTAGCATCATGCATCGCCAGTAATGTGCGCACGACTCCGCGTATGATCAGGCGTGCATATAAATCGGCACGGAAGAAGAATGTTTCTTCACCAACGTCGATAGGGGGATAATCGCGAAACAGTTCCTCTTCCGGAAAGTATGCTGCCGCGTAATTGACATTTGGGAAAAGGCTCTCAAGCGTTTTGTAACGCAGTAAATCGGGAGAAACGACGCTGGTGTGGACAATATGCGGAAGCCACATAATCATTCCCATGAATCCGAAAACGAATGACAAGATAAAAATCCAGCGTATGTTCCGACTTGTAATCCCCCTTATTTCGGGGGCGGACTTTCTTTGACGCAGCCAGTTTATCAATGCGCTTAGAAATAGGACTCCTAAGAAGCCTGCTCCGGCAACATATCCCAGCCGGCCCGCAGTATAGGTATAGAAACCTATCCCAGCGGCAATCCCGCCAGCCGCCATATAAAGTATGCTGTTTTTTCTGAGGCCGACATACATGAGATAGAAGGTTAGTGCCACTGGGAAAATGGCGTGTGCGTTGTTATATCCCATACGTTCAAATGCGAGCAGATAGGGCATGGTGATGAGAAGTATTCCTGCAATTATTGCAGTGCGCCGGTTGAATAAATAATGCGCAAGCAGATAAACCGGGAATACGGTTAGTACACCGGCAACTACGGATGAAAATCGCCAGCTAAACATGCTTTCGCCAAATAGGCGGATGAACAATGCCTGATAAAAGGAGCCGGGTAGGGGATAAGAATATGGGCCAACATCAAAGAACGAGAGACTTTCCGTTTCCTTCGACATGAAACTGGCACGTTCGTAAAAAATGCCTTCATCCGAAATTAAATTATTTGGGATATCGGTGAGCTGCCACGCCCCGATGATCAGTCCCGCTGCAATCAGTGCGCTTAGCCATAATCCATCCCATCGATCTATATTTAAGGAAAGGCTTATATTGCGTTCGCGATCTGCAAAAAAGGCGATACGTGTGAAAAGGATGATAACGATTAGCCATAAAAAGATATAAGCGGGCGCGCGATCTATCTGCGCTAATCGAATAAGGATAATGGCGAAAATAATCAACCCGACAATGATTGAAGAAAGGTGCTTCCGTAGAAATGTGAGCCATGCTAAATTGGGGGCTTCGTGGTTGGTTAGAAGAATATCAGGGGCGGGAGGGATAGAAACTGAACGCCATATGAGCACAGCCCCGATGAACAGTAGAATGAAACCACTGAGCATATTATTGGTATTTATTAGATCAAAATGGAATAAATCTTGTAGTGACTCAGCAACTCCATAGTCAAAAAAGGTCGTTTCGTTCTGTAAAAGAATGACTTGTGCAAAAAAAACGAAAAAAATTCCAACGAGTAACCGCCCCGTTTGGTGAACTCGAATCGTCATTAGACCCTACCTCTGATGTAAGGGATTTCCGAATAGCCGATAACACAATCATTACTATAACAGCATCGTTGTTTCATCAGTACAAGATAAAGGGTAAGGTTATAGCTGTGGTTCAAGGGTTTCTGTTGGGACATATAAATTTACTCGCTTTGCAGCGCAGCCTCGCAAACTCGTTTGTGAAAAAGTGGACAACTGAAACCTGATTTAGTAAAATATCCACTGTGGGGAGATTCTAACGCACCTCATCCTAAATCTCCTTGAAATTTACCCTTGGTCTTTCTGCGCCGTCTAGTTCGGGTCGGCGCATTAGTGCTGTATCCTTACATAATTGATTTTGGGAGAACCACATGACGGAAGTCTCCAGCGATTTGTTCCAGTCTTTTATCGATCAGGTAAAAGGATATTCCCCCGCTGTCGAGTCTGTTGAAGTAGGCTACGTTGAAGAAGTTGGCGACGGCATTGCCCGTGTACGCGGTCTTCAGAACGTGCGCTTTAGCGAACTGGTACGGTTTAGCAATGGCTCGGCTGGTATTGCCTTCAACCTAGAGAAGGATAATGTCGGCGTCATTGTTATGGGTGAATATGACACCATCAATGAAAATGATGAAGTACGCCCGCTGGGCCGTATCGCGTCTGTCCCTGTCGGCATGGGGCTAGTTGGCCGCGTCGTCAACGCGCTTGGCGAGCCAATTGATGGTCGCGGGCCAATTGAAAGCGCCGAATATTACAATATTGAACGTATCGCCCCCGGTGTAATGCAGCGTAAGAACGTTGGCCGTCCGGTGCAGACGGGTATCGTTGCAATTGACGCGATGACGCCAGTTGGTCGTGGTCAGCGCCAGCTCATCATTGGTGACCGCCAAACCGGCAAGACCGCGATCACTATAGATACCATCCTGAACCAGAAGGGGCAGAATCTGTACTGCATTTACGTCGCTATCGGCAAGCGTCGCGGCGAGATTGCACGTTTGGTCGCGCAGCTTGAAGAAGCAGGCTCGATGGAATATACAACCGTCGTCGTGGCTTCAGCTTCAGAAGCTGCCGCGCTTCAGTACATTGCGCCGTACTCCGGTTGTGCCATCGGTGAATGGTTCATGGAAAACGGCATGGATGCACTGGTCGTTTATGACGATCTCTCCAAGCATGCGTGGGCGTACCGTGAGGTTTCGCTGTTGATGCGACGCCCGCCCGGACGCGAAGCCTACCCCGGCGACGTATTCTATTTGCACAGCCGTTTGTTAGAGCGTGCCGCCCAAATGAGCGACGCCCGCGGTGGTGGCAGTTTGACGGCGCTCCCGATCATTGAAACGCTGCTAGGCGACGTATCGGCGTATGTTCCAACTAACGTGATTTCGATCACCGACGGTCAGATTTTCCTTGAAAGCGAATTGTTCAATGCCGGCCAGCGCCCCGCGATTAACGTGGGTGTCAGCGTTAGCCGTGTCGGTGGCGATGCGCAAACCAAAGCCATGAAAAAAGTGGCTGGTGGTCTGCGCCTTGACCTTGCGCAGTTTCGTTCGCTGGCGGCTTTTGCTCAGTTTGGCTCCGATCTCGATAAGGCGACTAAGCGCCAGTTGGATCGCGGCACCCGCCTGACTGAACTGCTGAAGCAGCCACAGTATCAGCCGCTTTCACTGACCGATCAGGTAGCGCTTTTGTATGCGGGTACCCGTGGCTATCTCGATAACGTTCCAGTTGCGCGCGTGAAGGAATGGCAATCTGCTTTCTTGCGCACCTACCACTCTGCACAGGCGCATCTGGCCGATGAAATTGCTGAAAAGAAGGTCGTGACCGATGATGCGGAAGCGAAGCTGAAAAGTGCGATCGAAGACTTCAACGCGAACTGGAATTAGCAGATGTTCGCGATGGGAGGACTAAATGCCAAGCGCACGTGAAGTAAAGAATCGCATTCGCAGCGTCAAAAATATCGGGCAAATTACACGTGCGCAGGAAGCCGTTTCTGCTTCCCGCGTGCGCCGCGCCCAATCGCAGGTGCTAGCGAGCCGCGCCTACTCTGAAAAAGCGTGGGAAATTCTGCTGAATGTACAGAGCGCCGGATCAAAAGGCGGCGGCGGGGGGTTGCATCCGTTACTAACGGCACGCGACGAAGTTAAAAATATCATGATTATCATGGTGACATCGGATCGCGGGCTTGCGGGCGCTTTCAATTCCAACGTAATTCGCGCAGCTTTGCGTTTTACAGATCGCATGAAATCTCCATCGAAATGGGTGACGGTTGGGCGTAAAGGGCGGGACACAGTCACCCGCCTGCGCAAAGATGTGATTGCGGAGTTCTCGAATCCAGATGAATCTGGCATCGCGCAGTTTCGCCCAGTGGTGCAGCTTGCAATTAATGAATTTCTATCGGGTGAAGTGGATGAGGTATTTGTTGCCTATACCGACTTCGTAAATACGCTCACACAGCGCCCCACAGTATTGCGCTTGCTGCCACTTTCACCTTATGAAACGGACGATCAGGTCGCTTCAGAGTACATTAAAGAAGCACCGCATGTGACTACCGGCGCCTTGCAGTACGAGTTCGAGCCTTCCCCGGAAGAAATTCTGGAAGAGATTGTGCCGCGGTTTACACAGCTGACGTTTTATCAGGCCATTCTCGAAAGCAAGGCGAGTGAACACTCTGCTCGTATGGTGGCGATGCGTAACGCAACGGATAATGCTGAAAATCTGGTTGTAGACTTGACGCTGATTTACAACAAGGCGCGTCAGGCAGGCATTACCAGCGAAATTCTGGATATTGTGGGCGGGGCTGAGGCGCTGCAGGCGACGCTGGATAAAACAGCAGACGAGATTCTCGACGTATACCAGCAGCATTTGCTTGAGCAATCAAAAAATGGACGTAAACCCCAATCGAAGTCTGAGGTTGCAGTAACTTCTGACGACCTCACCAAAATCGAGGGCATTGGCCCCAAGATCTCTTCTATTCTGCGAGATTCCGGGATTGATACCTTTGAAAAGCTGGCGTCTGCAAGTGAGGATGCTATTCGAAATGCGCTTACAAGCGGCGGATTGAAATTGATTCCGCCCGGCCTAAGCTCATGGGCGCGGCAGGCTGCGCTGGCAGGTAGTGGGGATTGGGATGCTCTTCATGCACTTCAAAATGAACTTGTCGCAGGGCGTGATGCCTAGCGGAATAACGGTCAGGAGATAAGAGACAGATGGCAGAAATTCAAGGACGTGTTTCGCAGGTTTTGGGCGCTGTTGTTGACGTGGAGTTCCCAAACGGGGGGCTGCCCGAAATCTTTGACGCGCTGCGGGTGCCGCGTGAAGGTGAGGCTGACCTTGTTCTCGAAGTTCAACTTCAACTCGGTAACGGCGTTGTACGCACTGTCGCGATGGATACCACCGATGGCTTGCCGCGTGGTGTCGCAGTTTACCCGACTGGCGCGCCGATTACGGTTCCTGTTGGTGAAACTTCACTAGGCCGCGTGTTTAATGTGCTCGGTCTCCCGATTGATCTTGGGGAAGCTCTGCCCACTGAAACCCCGCGCCGCCCGATTCACGCTGAAGCGCCGGATTTTTCCGAACAGGCGACCCGTATCGAAGTGTTTGAAACTGGCATGAAGGTTATTGACCTGATTGCGCCGATGACCAAAGGTGGTAAAACCGGCATCTTTGGTGGTGCAGGTGTAGGTAAGACCGTAACTATTCAGGAATTGATTAACTCAATTGCTACTGAACATGCTGGTTTATCGGTCTTCGCCGGGGTGGGCGAACGTACCCGTGAGGGTACAGCGCTGTACTTTGAAATGGAAGAAGCCGGTGTACTGCCGAAACTAGCGATGGTTTTCGGTCAGATGAACGAACCGCCGGGCGTGCGCCTGCGTGTGGCGCTCAGCGGTCTGGCGATGGCGGAATACTTCCGCGATCAGGGCAAAGACGTGCTGCTGTTCATTGACAACATTTTCCGGTATTCGCTAGCCGGCGCAGAGGTTTCGGCGCTGCTAGGACGCATGCCTTCAGCCGTAGGCTATCAGCCGACGCTGGCCGAGGAGATGGGGCAGCTTCAGGAGCGTATCACTTCGACCACCAGTGGTTCTATTACCTCGGTGCAAGCGGTATACGTGCCTGCTGACGACTACTCTGACCCCGCGCCGGTGGCCGTATTTACGCATCTTGACGGAACAATTGCGCTTGAGCGCTCCATTGCTGCGCGTGGTTTGTACCCAGCAATTGACCCTCTCGGCAGCACCAGTAAAATTCTTGACCCGCTGATCGTGGGAGAAGAACACTATCGCACCGCCCGTGACGTGCAGCGCGTGCTGCAGCGTTATAAGGACTTGCAGGACATCATCGCCATTCTTGGTATTGACGAACTTTCAGATGATGACAAGTTGTTGGTGGCGCGCGCCCGTAAAATTGAGCAATTCCTGAGCCAACCGTTCAAGGTGGCTGAACAGTTCACTGGGCGTGAAGGCAAGTATGTACGTGTGAAGGATACAATCCGGGGCTTCCGTATGATCCTTGATGGCGAACTGGATCATGTCGCTGAGCAGTTGTTCTATATGGCTGGCCCGATTGAAGACGTACTCAAACGCTACGACGACTCTCTCTCAGAGCAGTAGAAAGGCGTGAAATGCCAATTGCTGTAGAAGTCGTTACGCAGGAAAAATTGATCTTCAGCGAATCCGAAGCTGATATGGTGTTGGTTCCAGCGACTGAGGGGGAAATGGGCGTTCTTCCTAACCACGCGCCTGTCCTAACCACTCTCGGTTATGGCGAATTGATTATCCGCAAAGGCCGTGCATCAGAACGTTTTGCGATTTACGGCGGCGTCGTTGATATTCGCCCAGATAAAGTGGTTGTGCTAGCAGATATTGCGGCATCATCCTATGCGCTTGATGAAGCTGAAGCCGAGGCAGCCCGCGAACGCGCCAAGAAGCAGCTTGAGTCGGCGCAATCGGATGCTGAGTTTCAGCATGCCGTACACGAGCTGCGCCGCGCCGAATTTACTATCCGAATCAATCGCAAGGTGCGTGCTACCGGGCCTTCTATTCGTATCCTCGACGAGGATGAAAACGAAAACAGCTAGCCATTCTATCGGTTATGATTATAAAACGCCTCGCAGCCTGCGGGGCGTTTTTCTTCCGACGTTTCAGCTTCGTTGGTATCTCGCACGTCAAATTGTCGGTTGCATAGGTTATAATCCCTTGCATCTCCTTTGGGGTAATCGGGCGGTCAAATGGGTTTATTTGACAAGAAATTGGGCGTAGATCTTGGGACAGTGAATGTTCTGATCTATGAAAACGAACAAATAGTGCTGCAAGAGCCGACCTTAGTTGCATTGACAGCAGAGGACGAGCGCATTGTCGAAATCGGCCAACCGGCACGCGAAATGCTGGGCAAGGTGGACGATGAAGATATTCAAATCATTCGCCCACTGCAAAATGGCGTGATTGCTGACTATGAAGTGACAGAGGCCATGCTGCGGCATTTTTTCACAAAGGTTGCGGGGCGGGTACGCTTTTTCAAGCCAACGGTGATGATCTCTGTGCCTTATGGTGTGACCAGCGTAGAGAAGCGGGCGGTGCTGGAAGCTGCACTTTCTGCAGGCGCCCGTGAAGCGTTCCTGATCTGGGAACCACTGGCTGCCGCTATCGGGGCGGGGCTGCCGGTAGGAACACCTGCTGGCGATATGGTAGTGAATGTTGGCGGAGGCATTACTGAAGCTGCCGTGCTCACCATGAATAATATTGTTCGCGCTGAAAGCGGACGTATCGGCGGATTGAAGTTGGATGAAGCTATCCAGAATTACGTTCGCCGTAAGTACAACCTTACTATTGGTCAGCCCACCGCTGAGTCTGTCAAAATACAGATCGGCGCAGCGGTGCCGTTGCAGCAGGAACTGTCAATGGATGTGCAGGGACGTGATAACGTCACTGGCCTGCCGCGCACAGTGACTTTGACGACGGGTGAGGTGGTGGAAGCGTTGAATGAAACTCTGAATCAGATCGCTAACGTTGTGAAAGCGGTTCTGGGTAATACGCCGCCTGAATTGGCCTCTGATATTATTGATCGTGGCATTGTATTGACGGGCGGCGGCGCGCTTCTGCGGGGGATGGAAGTGTATTTAACCCGCGAATCTGGAGTTCCAGTGTACCGCGCTGATAATGCATTGATC
>DAOTUZ010000070.1:0-15557 GCA_034437295.1 Anaerolineae bacterium
CGATGCGGCTTCAGCGCCCTATGTCCGTGAATACCTGCCACCAGCCGCGCCAGAATCTGCGCCTGCGGCAGTTGTGGCCGAACTGCCAGCCGCTGCTGACGATATTCCCGCTGCGCCAGCGGCTGAAACCGCCGCAGCCACGCACGACGATCTGGCGGTCATTGATGGCATTGGCCCGAAGATTGCGAACGCGCTTTACGAGGCGGGAATCACCACTTACAGCCAGCTTGCAGAAGCCGAACCAGAGGCATTACAGGCGCTGTTGTCAGAGGCAAACGTGCGCGTGGTTGGTCGGGTCGAATCATCGCTGCCCACATGGCCGGCGCAGGCGCGATTTGCTGCGCAGGGCGATTTCCCCGGCCTGATGCGCTATATTGCCGAGCGCAAGCGTTCCAGCGGCGACGATTAGCCCCGTTAATTGCGCTTCATATTTATCGTGCTATAGTAAAAACAGGATAGCAAAGCATCTTAACTATCCTGTTTTTGTTTGAATGACCTTTATACGTCAACGCCGCATTACGCCCACGCATCGCCGCTGCGCGCCTGCCTACTACGCCAGATCAACAGCCTTGATCCTCTAAATTTTAGCTGGCGTAGTGATTTTTTGTCATCTTTAGTTGATAAGTAAAGTGGTATGCAAACACACGACACATCTCAAAAAACCAGGCCCCAGAATACGCGATCCTCATCGGCGCCGCTGGCCGGGGGCAGCTTCCAACTGCTCCAAAACACCATAGGCAATCGCGCCACCATACAGTTGATCCAGAGTAAGCGTGCTGGACACACCCCACGCGCCCCGCTGACCAATACCATTCAACGTTTCGACAGCCCTGAACATGTTGATCTGGGGGATTCGGCGGCTGGTTCTGGCGCAGGCTTTATGATCATCAACGCCCACCGCCGCGACCTACCCAATTATGCCGATCCGGTGACGACATGGCCTGAAGCGTGGCAGCAGTTATACAACGACGGTAATACCCAGCAAAAGCGTATGCTCCAGCAGGGGCTTTCTTATGGCGAGATTATTGCGCTTTCCGGCGACTTTTATGAGGACTGGAACCGCCTGAATGATGCGTCGCTGCGAGAGGTCTACACCCTCATTCCGCTCATTCGTGATGGCGCGACCACCGCCCAGCTTGAATCGGCTACTGGCGGGCGTTACCTTGCATTGGCCGCGCGCAATGAAACCCACTTTTCTCACGCCAGCGCCGGTCATTCCAATATGGAAACGTGGCGGCAGATGCACATACAGGCGCTCACTGCGGCTGTCGCTGGCGGTGGCGATACCGCTTACGCCATGAATGCCGCTGCCGATCACTTCCTGACCGATGCCTTCTCCAGCGGTCATATGCGCGTGCAGCGCGATCAACTCATGACCAGCACCGCCGGTAACGTGCAATCGAAAATCTTGCACGATCTCGATAACCAGCACGGTGTAGATGTGGCTAATCCGCGGGGCGATACGTGGACAGCTTACGGCGACGAAACTTTTGACCTGCCAACCACTGATCCACGCCATGCGATGGTGCAGCGCAACCGCGCGCTGGCGATTGAAGCAGTTCGCCTGTCCCGTCAGGATGTTACCGACGCAATTGCACAGGGAACACGCTACGTCATCCCCTCCAGCTTTGCCGCAGAACAAATCGTACCCGTTCCGGTTGATCCATCGGCATCGCGTTGGGGCGCAGGCGATTATGCAGAAACTGCGGCTGAAGTCTCTGGTAATGAAGCTCCGGGTATCATCACCGGCGCGTTCACTGACGATAATGCCGTGCGCGAGTGGGCGGCGAATACCGACGTCGCTACGATTGGCCGTCAGCCCACTGAAGAGTTGATCCGCATGATTAACGTATTGATGGGCGGGTGGATCAGCGACGACGATATTGATGCGATGGAAAAAATCTGTCAGGGCGCATCGGCAGGCGGTAAGATGGCGGCTGTTCGCGCCGAGTTTGAACCACGCGCCACCGAGTTCACAAGTATCGGCCAGCGCACGCGCTTTCGCGTTATCTTAAGCCGCTATCCCTAAACCTGTGTTCTAAAAAGAAAGGGGGAACGTTATTTAGCGTCCCCCCTGCAAATATCTACACACGCGCCTAATTTGGCACCGGCATTGAACCGTAAAGCATGCCCCAAACATCTTTGCGGTGATCGAAAACCCAGTATTTGGCTTTAGCGCCGTCTACGCTGCTAAAAATGAGGCCTTCTGTGGGCAAGTTTTCTTCACCCATCGCCCCGGCATTGAAGTCATCTTCATTATCATCAAAATATTCGAGTACATCCCCCTTCGGCGCAGGCACTTCAAGGGCATTCTTGGCTTTCATCACCTTCATCATGTAGTCAAACATCTCGCGGCCGCCGGGTTCAATATCCCAGTTCACTATATCCAGATATCCCATCTGGATTAGGGGATGGTTCTGTTCAGTTGAAAGCATATCTTTCAGCACTTCTAATTGGCTGAGAATTTTGCCGACCATCGGGCCGATATAGAAGTTGTTGTAAAGCGAGAAAAATGCCGATGCGCCCAGCAGCGTGCCGCCCGCGCTGGCGATGGTGGTGGCGTAAGAAACGCCCTTTGAGCCAATATCGCTCTTGGTTTTTTGCCCGCCAAGCAAATCTAGCGCGCCGCTTAACAGTTGGAAGGTTGCCAGCGCCTTATTCAGCTTATCCGCCGCGTCCAAGAATTTCACCACACGCGAATTGCGGCTTTGCACCATGGTATCTTCCCATGAAATCGGGATGTCGTGCATGGCCTTTTGCGCCCGTAGAGTCGTTCCCAGAAATTTCACATCCTTCATGGTGGTTGTGGCTGTTTCCAGCCAGTCTTTTGCGACCAGCGCGCTGTCAAGATAGAGGGCAAAGGTGTTGGCGACATCCGAGAGCGTATCTTCGCTGCCTTTGCGGAAGGCGCTGCGCTGTAGGTCACGCATTTTAGGTTCAAGCTGCTTGATATTGCTGAGCATTTCTTGAATTTTGCGCTGCATATCGCGCACACGCCCGATGGCAATATCCTCAATGTGCTGGTCTGCCCGTTTCATGGCCGCGGTGTATTCATCGCCCCAATCTGCCAGCGCCTCAATTTCAGAGTCCGGCATCATCGTGGCGTCTGAGGCGTACAGCCGCTCTACCAGCCGATCCCCTTTTTCGATCACCGTCATCAAAACTTCAGGGGGTACCTCATTTTGATCCGCAAATTCGCTGTTCTGCTTTTCAAGCGCATCGATCCGCTTGTTATACCAGTTAATGCCCTCATCTACTGTGCCAACCAACTGGCCGTCAATAAGTACCTGACTTCCCGGTTCCATTGAAGACTCGCTCGCGTTGGCCGGTGCCGGATTATCCCCATCTGGGGCGCGCTGTAAAAGCGGATTGTGTTTTGCCTGTAGAGCAGTTTTTGCGTGTAATGCCGGACTTTTTTTGCTTTGTAACAGCATGCGCTGCATAGCCTGATTGCCAACGTGTTTCTGAAGCGAAAATATCGCGGGTGTTTCTGCAGCGGCTTTGGTTGCTGGCGCGTTGTTTAAGGTGCTGCCAGACTGTACTTGAGGTTCTGCCACTTTCTGAACGTGTTGTTTAGGCACATGGCGCGGTGGCTGCATTTCTTTTCCTAAGTTCGTGTTCGGCGTAACTGATTGGTCATGTTTGGGATAAAAATCCCATCTGAAACCATTATAACCATAATGAATTTTCGTGCTGAAAAACAAAAAGAGCGACACAGGATATATGTCGCCCTTCAAAGTCATTTAGGGCTTTTGGGTTACTTCGCCAGTGCCAGTTCCGGTATCTCGTCTAAAGTCTGTAGCAGCCCGTTTCCTTCACGCTCGCCCAGCCAGTTGATGGACATGAGCGCGGCCGCGCAGCCTTCGCCTGCCGCCGTGATCGCCTGCCTGAAGATGTCATCGTGAATTTCGCCGCCAGCAAACACGCCTTCAACATTAGTTTGCATCCGGTTATTCACCATCACGTAACCTGCTGCATCGGTCTCAATCTGCCCGCCAAAGACCTCACTGTTAGGATCGTAGCCGATGAAGATGAATACACCGTCGGTCTTGAAATCACTCACTTCGCCAGTCTTAAGATGCTTGAGGCTGACGGCGTTGACCATGTTATCCTCACCCTTGATCGCCTCAATTACGGCATCATAGATGAAGCGAATCTTCTCGTTGGCGAAGGCGCGAGATTGCAGCGCGGCGCTGGCGCGCAGGGTGTCGCGGCGGTGAATGATGGTCACGGTATTGGCGAATTTAGTCAGGAAGATCGCTTCCTGAAGCGCCGAGTCTCCGCCGCCCACCACCACAATATCCTTGCCACGGAAGAAGAAACCATCGCAGGTGGCGCACCAGCTTACGCCGCGCCCGGTAAATTCAGTTTCGCCCGGCACCCACAGCCGCCGCGGGCTGGCGCCAATCGTTACGATCACGCTGTCGGCTAGAAAAGTTTCATTCTGGGTTTTGACGGTGAACGGCGATCCCGCGCCAAAATCAACTTCGGTCACAAGGTCATAGACCATTTCCGCGCCGAAGCGTTCCGCCTGCTTCTGCATTTTGTCAGCAAGATCGGGGCCGAGGACGCCTTCGGGAAAACCGGGGAAGTTATCTACTTCGTGCGTGGTCGCAATTTGCCCGCCAAGCTGCATGCCGGTGATCACCACCGTGCTTAACTGCGCGCGCGCGGTATACAACGCGGCAGTTAGCCCGGCGGGGCCTGATCCAATGACCACAACCCGTACTTTACGCATAGAATTTTCGTCTCTTTCGCAACATGTTAAGTTTTTAAGCTTTAGGCGGGGAAGTTAGCCCCTGCTGCTCTGCGCGCATAATGCAGGTGAATGCATCATATTCTTCTTTGCATTCCGGGCAGCAGGCTAAATGTGCCGCCAGCGCCGGGACAATTTCGCTAATATCTGCGCCATTTTCAACCAGCGACCACAATTTATGTAAATTTTCATGACAGGTGGGGCAGTCCATCTCCCCTTCTTCATGCGTCGTGAAGATCACTTCAATAATTTTCCGCAGTTTTTCATCCACTGCGCTGCATCCTATCCTGCTTAATCTTTACACTGGACGCCTGATTCAACGTCTATCTTACCCGATCAACGCCGCCGCAAAGACTCAAGACTCGCCAAAAAGATTGATCAGGTAATCCATAGATAAGCCCTGATTCTCAAAATAGACTCGCAGCTTTTGCCGCGCATCGTGGATCAACTTGTACAGCGCGTTCCGGTTGGTATCTAGTTCTTCCGCGATCACATCCAACGAGATGCCCTGCACCGCATAGGCATACAGCGCCCGAAACTGGCGGTCGGTTAGCACTTCACTCAGCGCCGCGCGAATTTTCCCCAGCACTTCATTACGCTCGGTCACGCGCTCTGGCGAAAGCGGGCGTTCACCCATCAGCGGGTTGGCGCTCGCCGGCAGAAAATCGCCGTCAGCCATGATGTTATCAAGGCTAAAATCTTTATAGCGTGCGCGGCGTAAATCGCTGATCGCCACGCGCACCGCAATGCGGGTTGCCCACGTCGTGAACATGCTGTCGCCGCGAAAACTATCGAGATTGTTTAACACTCGAAGCGTGGCATCTTGCGCCATGTCTTTCGACATCTGCTCTAATTCGTGGCTGGAGAGACCGCTTAAATCGCTGCGTTCGCGGCTGAGGTAATAGAAAATACCCCGCTGCAACCGTTCTTTCAGGTCGTTCAGCGCGAGCGTTTGCGCTTCACCTGTCCCTTGAAGCGCCGCTAGCCATTCTTCGTTGGTACGATCAAGGATGCGTTCCGCCATGCCCGATTCCATTTCCGATATGGCGAGAAAGTGTAACAGATAACCAGATAATTATTAAAAGAAATATCTTAGAAATTCGCTGAATTGGTCTGCCTTCTCTACGGCGTTATATTTTTATGCGCCATTGAGTCAAAAATGCCTCAATTTGCGTTTCAGCGTCTTCTACAGAGATGCCGTCACGATCCCAGTTCCAATCTTCGAGAACGCCGGATGAGACCCCGCGATCTGAAACTGTCGTTGGCTTCCACAGCGTAACTGCTTTTTCTGCAAACGGCGCATAACGACGCGGATCAGTTGGCCCCATGATCATCGCCGTTTTACCGCCTGCCGCCGCCGCCAGATGGGTGAGGCCGGTATCGTTGCCGATGTAGAGCAGCGCATCTGCCGCCAGCGCCGCAATTTCACCGAAAGACAGCGTTCCCGCAAATTGAGCAGGCGGCGAAGGTAACGCGCTGGTCACAGCATCCAGCAGTGGCTGATCCTGCCCGCTACCAATGACCACAAGCTGCGCGTTTCGCGCCAGCGCCAGCATCAGCGCCAGATCGGCCAGTTTTTCCGGCGGATAGCGCTTCGCGTCAAAGGTCATGCCGGGGTTGCGCCCGCCTGCCGGGTTGACCACGATATACCGCCTGCTCACCCCTGCACGCGCCAATTTCCCCTGAATACTCACGCGATCCGCATCATCTACCGGCACATTGGCATAAAGACCGGTTACATCTAGCCCCAATGCGCGGGGAACATCCAGATAGATTTCGGCTTCGTGGCGCGGCTGATCGGGGTCAATTTTCGCCTTGATGTTGTAGCCAAAGCCGCGTCCGTTGCTGTCCAGCCCGGCACGTTTGCGAATGCCCGAAAGCCAGACGGCGGCGCTCATCTTCGGAGAGCGCACTAACGACACGGCTAAATCATAGCGCCCGGCACGCAGCGTTTGCGCAAATCTCCAGACAGCCGCGGGCGTTTCTACGGGTGATGCGCCCGCGCCGGTATCCAGCGCCTCATCTAACAGCGGATGATGCTCAATCGCCGCTTTCGACCAGTTCCCAACCGCCCATGTGATGTGCGCATTGGGATAGCCCCGCCGCAGCGCCGCCAGCGCCGCCGTCGCCAGAACCACATCACCGATGCAGCAGGGCAGGATCAAGATTATACGCGCAGGATTATCTCGTTTCGACATCGGCTAACAAAACTGCCCGTGGGCTTCACCAATCATCATCGTCGTCACCCCCATCGTCGTCGTATTCACTTTCAGCTTCCGCGCAGTCGGGGCAAAGGCCATTTTCATCCAGCTCATCCTCATCAAACAATTGTGAACAGCCTTTACAAAACCAGTTAGGGTTTGGATCATTCAGGAAATCATCATCGTTATCGTACACGCCGCATCCTCTTGCGCTGCTACTCTGCGAAAGACATTTTGACTTAAGATTTACCCGTCTGCCAGTAAATCCTGAACCTGCGGGTGACGCTTAATATAGGCGACGGCATATGGGCAAACCGGCAGCACCCGCCCGCCTTCCGCCCGAATCGTATCCAGCGCAAACTGCGTCAATTGCGCCGCCACGCCATAACCGCGAAAAGCCGGCGGCGTGAAAGTTTCGGTGATGGCATAAACGCCATCGCGCAACTCGTATTCAACCAGCGCCTGTTCGTCTCCTATCGTCGCCTCAAAGCGCGATTCATCCCGATTGTGGGTGATCACTAACTGAGTCATATCCAATGGTTGTTCTGAATTGTCCATGAAATTCCCTTTCAAAAGAATCTGGTGATGATACAGTCCCTTATTTTGAGGCCGTCTTGCGCGCTTTCCCAAGTGCCACCTGGCCCGTTTGCCCGTGAATCAGCGCTATTCGCAAGTCACCGTCACGCTCAAACAGCGTCGCCATCCACACCGGCAGCAGCGCCAGTTGAAAGGTCATCTGTAAGGGGAAAGCCGTCGCTGAAACCTTCGTGTTGCGATCCGCATACTGCGCTTCGGCGGCATCGCGAGAGCGGCGGGACATGATCGCGCGCGCTTCCAAAGACGCCGCATCAAAATCAACTTCATATATTTCTGCCGGATATTTTGCCAGCAGTTTCGGCTCATAGGGCAGCATGCTGTCAAGCTCAAATTCGCCCAGTTGCAGCGCCAATGCCGGATGAGGCGATTTAAACGCTGGAACTGCGATTCCCGCTGCGCCATCCTGATAGCTAAACTGTTGGTAGCCGGTTTTGCCCATTTGCAAACTGCGCTGATCGCCCCATTTCGCGCCCTCATCCCATATCGTTACGCTCACCTTGATCAGCGCATCGAAAATCCAGTAGGGCAAATAGACGCCCTCAATTTCCGTATTCACAATCCGGTTATCGCCGCCCCAAAGCGTTGAGAGGCGTTCGCTGAAACCGGCTAATTTCTCGCGCACTTCGCCCATGGCCTGATCTTCATTCAGCGCAAACGGCACCAACCCATCCGGTTCGGTGATCGTCTCCAGCGCATCATCGATCATCACCTGCATTGAGCCGCAAAATGGGCAGCGCGCCGATAATTTTCGCGCCGGAATTGTCCTTGCCGCGCCGCACTCGCCACAGCGCAGCATGCGAGCGCCAATCTTCCAGCGCACCGGTTTAGCGCGGCGCTCCAGCATCGCCATGCTCAGATTATCGGCCCGATCTTCTAATGATGCGTGACTTTCCAACGCTGCCTGATGCCCGCAGAATTTGCAAAACACCGTCCCTGCCGCCTCGTCTGCCGTCAGCGTGCCGCCGCAAACCGGGCATAATAATGCTTCGGTTATGGCCTCAACCGGTTCTGTCACCCGTTCCGGCACAATATTATTTTCCCGCCGCGTCGCGTCCACCTGTTCCGCAGAAAGCCGCCCATTCAGCACCATGATCATCCGCAAGGCATCCGGGTGGCCGGGATCGCGCGCTAAAATTTCACCAAGATGATGGCGTTTGAGCGCCGGATCATCGGTCAGTTTCGCCAGCCACAAATGCGCGTCGGAAAAATCAGGCTGCATTTCTAACGCCTTCTTCAGCAGGCGTTTGGCTTCAACGGTATTTTTCCGCCACAGGCTGTCTTGTGCCATTTCGAACAGCGTTTGCGTGCGCGGCTCAACCTCTCCCTGATGCGTGATCGGCACATGCGGGCGCGCCTCTTTTTCGGCCAGCCGCGCCTGCGCCTGCTCAAGCGATTCGTAGGCTTTCTCAACACGATTACCACAGTTCCGGCAGCGATACAGCGCAGCCGTGCTGTCGTAGGCCATTTCACTGCCACAGTTTGGGCAAGCCAGTTTTTCCATGCGCTTTATGCCTTTAGCGATCTCAACACTAGTTTCACTGTATAGGATAATGCCGGTCTGCGCCCTCAATATTTAGGAGGGTTTTAAAGAGAGGCCTATATAATAACTATAAGAGAACTGCTGCCATTGACTTCTTATTAGTGTCTAGAAATATTTCGCGAACGAGAATATTATTTATCTATTGACGATTTATTTGAGTATGTGAATTGCGGATTCAGAGAAATTACTCAAAATCCATTTTCAACGAACGTAAGCGACGCAAAGAACTTGGCGTTAGAGTTCTACTCTACATCTTCTTGCTCATTGGTTTTATCGCTATTATTGACAATCAATTCAGTCAATTACAGCTTGTTGCTTTACAGTTTGTCGGGCAAGCCCCTGCCCCCACTCCATTTGCCAGCGAGTTAGCAAATGAGGGGATGCAGCGTTATGCCTCGGGCAATTTACGTGACGCATTGAACTTATTGCAGAGAGCGGTTCAACAACAGCCTAATAATGTTGATTACCTTTATGAATACGGCAAATTGTTATTAGAGATGGGCGATATTGAACCGAGGTTTTATGGTGAAGCTGTTTCGGTTGGGGATCAAGCCATAAATACTAATCCTAATGATCCGCGTGGATATACTTTAAAAGCTAGGGCGCTGACTCTCTCCGGTGATCCAGCAGGTAGTATACCAATAGCCCAATCTGGGCTTATGGTCAATCGCTCTTTTGCCCCATTGTACGCTGCACTCAGTGACGCATATCGAAGAATTGATCGATATGATGTTGCAATCGAGAATGCAGAGCATGCTGTTGAATTAGATCCTCTTGATCCTTATGCAAGACGTATTTATTCGTATGCTTTGACATGGGTTGGTCGTTTTGACGAATCTATTTATCAGCTTGAGCAGGCAATAATGCTTAATCCGCACCTTGCGGGTCCCTACTTTGAACTTGCGGGCTTGTATCGTTATCAGGCACAACAAGCTCAAGACACACAGTTTGCGCTGGAGCGTTACGCGGACTCAATTGCTCTTTATGAGCAGGTGATTGCATTGCAACCGGAAAACGCTCGAGCCTATTTGCGCTTGTGCGAAGTATATTTTGAGGCTCAAGAGAATGTACGTGCTACTGATTATTGTCTTGACGCGACCCGCCTAGACCCTAACTACATGGAAGCTTGGGCAAGTCTCGGACAGACACAATACAGTCGCAGGAACTTTGAGGGTGCTATTGAGTCTTTAGAGAGATGTGCGACGCTAGGCGGAGAACAAGCAGATTTGCGATGCTATTACATTCGCGGATTAGCCCATTTCTACTTAGGCAATTGTGATAATGCTTGGTCAATCTTAACCTATTCTCTCAATCGTATACGCGCTGGAAACCCAGATCCCGACAACACGGTTTTGTTAAATATAGAATTTGGGATACGACTTATTATTGACAATTGTGCGGCTTATAGGAATGAGCTATTTCCAACCTCAGTACCACCTACTGCAATTCCACCAACTCTCATTGGCGGCTAAAAAAAAGCGAAGCGTCTAAGAAATTATTGCTTCCTAGACGCCTCTAATTTTATGGACTCGGGTCTACACCGCAGGCAGTACAAGCATCAAAGGTATAGGGGGTGCACGAGCCTCCACAACAGTATAACCGATATGTTCGAACTAGCTGTCTCTGTCCAGTGGGCATGCCTGAGCATTCAAAAGCGTCACAAGGAATGACATCATATCCCGTTGTTACCCAAGAACAGCCTTGTGCTTGTATGGGAATCGGTGAACTAAATGTAATTATTCCGAATATCAGCACGCCCATAATGAGTAGCACGAGCACAGCAGTTAACCTGCGTTCCCAATTTGTGTTCATTACTTGCTCCTGAGTTTAATGTAACGGATCCTTGATTATGTTGAATTACCCTTTTGTCAATATATCTATTCCTTTCAACCATTTACTTTCATTGAAGAATAGCGTCAAGTTGCTCTCGATCAGTAGCAAAACCAGACGTTTCGATAACATGGTTTGAATTAAGCACATATATGAATGGTGTACCCGGAACTGTATAATTTGATGTAATCTCTTCGTTCCATTCCAAAACACTAAAGGTTAAATTCTCCCGCTCAACTAAATCATATGTCCCCTCCTCTGATCCAAGCGAAAACATAATCACAGGTATCTCTCTACCATTTATCTCGTAGAATTGTTGCAAGTGTGGATATAGCTCATCACAATAGGGACAACTGAGCGACATGAAGGCCAACAATATTGGTTTATTGTTATATGAGGCGAGTGAGACTTCGTTTCCAAATTGATCTGTAGACACAAAGTTTGGAGCTGAAATACCGGATGCTAAAGGCTCAATAACTTGACCCTGAATTGATCGGAAACTATTTATCATCGTATTCATTCGTTCTAGCAAGAACATATTGGTAATTAAGAGACATAGCACGCCTAAAACGATGAGATAACCTAACGGTGATTTTTGCAACCTTTCGTTCATCTCTATATCCTTTACGGGAACTATCTACTTATTTGCGATATCACTATTTTAGTCCGCGAAGTCGCAAATGGATTTCAAGTCAATCTCAACTTGATCGCAATTTTGTAATATTTGTTATCTCATGGAAAAAAGCCGTAGCCTTCACCCATTTGTTGTAAATAGCGTGGATTTGTCGGATTGAGTTCGATTTTTCGGCGCAAGCGATAGATCACACTTCTTAGCGCTGAATCACTGGCGTAACCCCAGATATTCTCGATGATATATTCACTCGCAAATATACGCTCTGGATCATGCATTAAGAATGCGAGCAGGCGCGTCTCAATTCGAGAAAGTCTAACTTTGTAGTTGTAAGGTGTTATAAGGAGGCGAGATATGCACGCAAGATAAAAATCTCCAGCATGAATTTCATCTAGCATTTCAAATCCCCTTTAACAAAATATATGAAGTAGGACAACATACTTTCATTAATACAGTATACTATTGACTATGTTTTAGATATTAAAGAAGTTATATAATCAATAAGATGAATCCGCTCTGACAAAAAAGTACGAAGCTAAATATAGGGGTGAGAGCATTCTCCCACCCCCACAACTCGTAATATCTGTTAAACTAGAACTCCTGTTCCGATACTGAAAGAAAACGGCATGGCTGAACCGATTCGTGTGCTGCACTTTGCAGACGCTCATATCGGCATGGAAAACTACGGGCGCACCGATCCGGCCACTGGCTTGAGCACCCGTTTGGGCGATTTCGTTCACCGGCTGGACGAAATGATCGCCTATGCCCGCGAGCACGATGTTGACCTGACCATTTTCGCGGGCGATGCCTTCAAAACACGCGCGCCTTCGCCCACCCACCAGCGCGAATTGGCGCATCGCATCCGCGATCTGGCTGAACTTGCGCCAGTCGTTTTGCTGGAAGGCAACCACGATCTGCCGCAGATGGATAAGAAAGCCAGCGCCGTTGAAATTTACAATACGCTGGCGGTTCCCAACGTGATCGTCGCCAATACCTTCACAACCACGATCATTGAAACCAAACGTGGGCCGGTATTTCTGGGCTTTGCGCCTTACCCTGTGCGCCAGCAGTTGATGCGCGATCAGGATGTCGCGGGTAAGACTATCGCTGAACTGGATCGCCTGATGGCGCACGTCTTAGGTTCGACGCTGGAAGGTTTTGCCGAACAAGCCGAAGAACACGACATGCCCCGCCTGCTGACCGGCCATTTCACTGTCACCGGCGCGATCTGGGGCAGCGAACGCCAGATTATGCTGGGGCGCGATGTTGAAGCGCCGCTGTCGGTGATCGCTGATCCCCGCTGGGATTATGTGGCGATGGGGCATATTCATAAGCACCAAAATTTGACGAAAGGGCAAAATGGCGCGCCGCCAGTGATCTATTCCGGCAGCATTGAGCGCATTGACTTTGGCGAAGAACACGATCCTAAAGGCTTCTGCTGGGTTGAATTGGAACGCGGCAGCGCCAACTATCAGTTCATCGAACTTAACGCCCGCCCGTTTGTCACCATCAGCGCCGATCTACGCGAAGATGAAAATCCCACGCACACGCTCATTGAGCTGATTCAAAAACGCACGCTCACCGATGCCGTCGTTCGCGTTCGCGTGGAAATGACGCCGGAAACCGAAGCCCGTTTAGACGAAGGCATGATCCGTGACGCCCTCAAACGCGGCGGCGCACACGTGATCGCTGGCATCGAAAAGAAGGTGCAGCAGGCCGCGCGGGCGCGGTTGGGCGGCAATCCTGAAGAACTTTCTGACGAAGATTTACTGGAACGCTATTTGCTGTCCAAAGAAGTGCCGCCAACGCGCCGTGATCTGCTGCATCAACTGGCCGATCCCATTTTCGCGGGGCGTCTGGAAGAAGCAGGAGATCAGGCACACGCTTAAGCATTTGTAGGGGCGGTTCGCGAACCGCCCTCTTGCGGGCAAGAGATGAGGTTATTTAAGAATTGTGCAATTTATTAAAACCTCACCCCGCTGTACTTCGTTTAGCCTCCCCTCTCCGTGCACGGAGAGGGGAATGAGGGGTGAGGTCTATTATCCATGCTGCCAAAACGCCTTGAACTGAAAAATTTTCTCGCTTACCGCGCACCGCAGCCGCTGCTGTTTGAGGGCATCCATCTGGCCTGCCTGACCGGCGCGAATGGCGCTGGGAAATCATCGCTGCTGGATGCGATGACGTGGGCCTTGTGGGGAAAATCCCGCGCGCCGCGTGAAGAAGAGCTGATCAACTACGGCCAACCTGAAATGGTGGTTCAGTTCGATTTTGAGCAAGACGGCATTGATTACCGCGTGGTGCGTAAACGCACTAAAAAAAGCGGCGGCTCCGGCACGCTGGATCTGTTCGTGTTCGATCCCGACGCTGGCTTGCGCGAAATGACCGAGCCGACCAAAGCCGCGACGCAGGCGAAAATTGAGCGCCTGCTGCGAATGAGCTATGAAACTTTCGTCCATTCTGCTTTCTTGCAGCAGGGCAAAGCCGATTCCTTCACCGCGCTCAGACCCACCGAGCGTAAGAAGGTGCTGGGCGAAATTCTGGAACTGGATCGCTGGATCGCTTATGAGAACGGCGCCAAAGCTGAACTCAACCAGATTAAGGAAGAGCTAACACTGCTTGACGGGCGTATTCAGGGCATAGATGCTGAACTGGAACAGGAACCCGCCCTGCGCCGCGAGCAGGAAGAGGCCGAAGCATCCTATGAAATTGCGAAACAGGCGTTCATCGTCGCGCAAGATCGCTTCAATGAAGTGCGGCAGGTGCCAGACGCCCTCAAGGCCAAGCGCGAGCAGATTGCCGCCGTTGAACAGGCGTTAAGCCGCTATCAGGGCGATCTCAAAGCTGTTAGCGGCGAAATTGAACGCCAGCAGAAGCGCATCGCCGGGTTGGAAGTCACCATCACATCACAGGGGCAAATTGAGGCTGGCTATCAAACCCTGCAAGCGGCGCGGGCCGACATTCAGGAATTGGGCGTCAAACTTTCGGCGCTGAATGATCTGCAAGAACGGCGCGGCGAACTGGCGGCGCAGTTAGAACATGAGCGCGGGGGCATTCAGCAGGGTAAAGCCCGCTTAGAGGCGGAGATTGCCGCCTATGATCGCGAAATTGCCGCCGCTGATACCGCCGAATATGAGCAACTGCATGCCGAAGTGATTGCGCTGGAATTGAAAGAACAGGAAAAGAACGCCCGCGATGCGAGTCGCCAGCAGGCCGAAAACGAGAAGACCGTACTAATCACCAAAAACAACCAGATCGTGCCAGAATCGAAAAAGCTGCGCGAGCGCATCGATCACCTACAGGCGGCAGATGGCAGCGAATGCCCCCTTTGCGGCCAGCCCCTCACCGCAGATCACCGCGATTCAGTGGCGGCAGAACTCGAAGAAGAGGGCCGCCGCATGAAGGCTGATCATCAAGAAAATAGCCAGCAAATCGCCGCGCTCACCGCCGAAATTGACCAGTTGGAGAAACAGATAAGCACGCTCACCGCCGAGATCAAACATGGGGAAACTTCCCGCAAGCGCGAAGCGGTATTGAAAAATGCCATCGAAAAAGCCAAAGTCGCCGCTGGAAAACGCGACGCGGCGCAGGCCAGCTATGATGTACTAGCGTCCACCCTTGAAAGCGACAATTTCGGCGCTGAACTGCGCGTCCAAATCGCTGCGTTGGACGCCGAGCGTGACGGGTTAGGCTACGACAAGGAAAGCCATGATAAAGCCCGTAAATCATTAAGCGAATACGGCGATTACGACAGCCAGTATCAGAAATTGCAGGCGGCGCTGGAAGCCCTGCCTGAAGCACAGAAACTGTTGGAAAGCACGCTGGAGCGCAAAACCCGCTTGCAAGGCGACTTGAGCCAGGAAACCGAACGACTGGCGACGCTGAATCTTGAGCGTGATGCGCTGATGGCGCAGGAAATTGAGTTCAATCAACGCCGCGATGAGGAACAGCGTTCAGGTATTGCTGAGCGTAAGGCCAATGATCGCCGCGTCACCGCTAAACAAC
>DAOTUZ010000071.1:0-18786 GCA_034437295.1 Anaerolineae bacterium
TGGGGTACTAATTTTGAATGGTCGCCGGATGGCGCTGAACTTGCGTGGGTGCGCGCTGATTCAATGGGATTGGTCGATCTGAATACGGGAGAATTTCAAACCCTGCTCAGCTATCCAGTTTTCGAAACCCGGCAGTCATGGTCTTGGCGCGCAAGTGTCTCTTTCTCGCCGGATCAAAGCCTGATCCTGACGACAGTTCATGGCGCGCCTATAGGTAACGAGCCGCCGCAAACTAGCCCTGCATTCCATGTCGCTGTGACGGATACAACCGGCACTTTCAACGCGAATGTAGCTGAAAATACCGGAATTTGGTCTACGCCACAATTTTCGCCACCTGTCATCAATCCGCAAACGGGGCAGCAAACGGGACTCATGGCCTACTTGCGCGCGCGGGATCTCTCCAACAGCATCAATCAGGGCGCAGAATACGATCTAGTCGTTGCAGATCGTGATGGCAGCAATGCGCGGGTCGTTTTCCCTGCTACCGGGCAGCCCGCCTTAAACAGTAATGCTTCCATCACATGGAGTCCTGATGGAACACAGGTCGCTTTCATCTATCAAGGCAATCTGTGGTTAGTAGATGTCGCCTCAGGCACATCCCATCAGCTCACGCTGGATGGGAATGCCTCACAGCCGATCTGGACGCGATGAAACGCGCACTAATCATATTCTGTATTGCGCTGGCGGCGCTGTCAGGGAGTCTTGTCGCCTTAGCATCATCCATGCAGGCACGCAGCGAGATGCTGCGCGGCTATCGTGACGCATCCCAAACCGCCAACCTCCCTTTCTGGATCCCCCGGTTTGGCGTGAATGCGGATCTCACCCAATATTCAGAAGAGGATCTTGAAGACAATCTCAATTTGATGCGCGCTGCAAATATTACATGGGTGCGGCAGATGGCGCGCTGGGATGAAATTGAGCCTATACCCGGAGAATTTCACTGGGAACAGTGGGATGCTATTGTCACAGCCTTTTCAGAGGATGCTGCGCTGGAACTGGTACCAGTTCTGGTCAACAGTCCCGCGTGGGCGCGGCCGGGCAGTGAAAGCAATTCTGCGCCGCCAAACGATCCGGAAGCTTTTGCAACCTTCGCCCAAGCATTTGCGGCGCGCTATGGTCACGTCATTGATGTCTATCAAATATGGGATGAGCCAAACTTATCCGCTGCATGGGGTGGTGAACCGCGACCAGCCGATTATCTGGCATTACTTTCACCCGCTTACACGGCCATTCATGGTGTAGATACAGGCTCAACCGTGATTGCGGCGGCGCTTGCCCCAACCACCGAGCGCGGCCCAAATAATATCAGCGACTGGCAGTATCTAGATAATCTGTTGACATTAGGGGGCGCGCAATATATGGATGCCGCCGCCGGAAAGCCTTATGGATTTGATTCGTCACCTGAAGACCGCGCAGTCGATGAAAACAATCTGAATTTTTCGCGCATTATTGGCTTGCGTGAAATTTTAGAAGCACATGATGCTGGTCAAATGCCCCTCTGGGGGAGCAGTTGGGGGTGGAATACATTACCTGAAAACTGGCAAGGAGACCCTTCTATCTGGGGGCAAGTTAGCCCGGATCAACAGGTAAGTTACACACTAGCTGCACTTGCCCGCGCAGAGCGTGAATGGCCGTGGCTCAGCAGCATGATTTTATTTCACTGGAAGCCAGATGCAGCGCCAGATGATCCTGTCCATGGATTTGCGCTGATCGACTCCGCCGGCCAACCAACGGCGCTCTATACTGCACTCACACAACGCCCACCACAAACAAGTGCGCAGAACGGCCTATACTTCCCTGCTAACCCCTTTGCCCGTTATAGCGGCGTATGGACATTCGGCCCGTTAGGCGCAGATATTGGCTGGGTACAGGATAGCCAGCTTGACTTTACCTTCAGCGGTCAGGATGTCTCATTATTGGTACGCGAAGATGATTATGTGGCGCTGCTTTACGCCACCCTAGATGGGCATCCTACCAATGCCCTGCCCCATGATGCTGCTGGAAACAGCTATCTACTGCTGACAAGCGATACCTTGATGCCAACAACGGAACTTGTGAATATCAGTTCCGGCCTCGGCAGCAGCCAGCACATATTGCATATCACTGCGGATCGCGGATGGGATCGCTGGTCAATCGCTGGCTATGGCGTCAGCTCAGGCAGTCTTGCCTTACCCTATGATCGCCAGATCGGCATCGCTATCTTCGCCTCTGTTCTTGCGCTGATCAGCACGGTAATTGCCGCTTTCGCCGTAGAGTGGGCGCGCATCTTTTCATGGATGGGCGGAATTTGGCGCGGCTTAGGAGAAATTGCTCAGTTCGCAGTTGCAGCCGTTACCTCAATTGCCCTGATGCTCGGCATGCTTATGACATGGGGGGGCGGCACACCGGAAATCCTGCGCCGCGAGCCGGTACAAATTGGCCTTGCGCTGCTCACTGCCGGAATCCTCTATATATCGCCGTGGTTCATCCTCGCGCTGCTGGCCGCCTTAGCATTATTCTGGATCATCTATCAGCGCATCCAACTCGGCCTAATTTTAACCATTATCTTCGCGCCGCTGTTTCTCTTCCCAGTAGAGCTTAAAAATTTTCCGGCGGGTGAACTTATCCTCTTGATTACGGCGGCTGCCGGGGCGCTGCGGGGAGCCGCTGCCGTTGGCCGCAATAGGCAGTCTTTTAACAGCGCCTTTGCAGACACACGTCCTCTATATACTCGCCTGCACTTGCTGGATTGGGGCGTACTCGCCTATATAACATTCGGTGTATTGGCTGTCAGTTGGTCTGGATATCGGGGCGAAGCCCTGACTGATTTTCGTGTGATGTATCTCGAACCAGCCGTGTTCTATGTCATTCTACGGGCAGTTTCGCGCAGCCCTAAAGACCTGTTGCAATTAGCGGACGCGCTTTTATTTGCGGGGCTTCTCGTCTCAGTGATCGGCCTCGTTCAATTCGGGTTTGGAGAGGGGATCATTACCGCGGAGGGCGGCGCAAGGCGGCTTGCTAGCGTTTATGGATCGCCTAATAATGTCGCTCTACTACTAGAGCGCTGCCTGCCCTTTGCATTCGCATTTTTCTTGGCGCCAATTGATCGTAGCCGTCGTGTGGGGGCGCTGATCGTTTTCTTCATCATGCTCGGAACGCTACTCTTTACCCAGAGCGCTGGCGCGTTATTCATCGGAATTCCGCTGTCATTGGCGCTCGTGTTGCTGCTTATGCTGCGAAAGCACGCCCTGATTCCCTTAGGCATTCTGGTTGCAGTTGGCGCCGCACTATTCGCCATACTCTCAAATACAGATCGTTTTTCACGATTGCTCACCGGAGGAGGCACCAGCTTTTTCCGCATCCGGTTATGGGAAAGCGCCGTCCAAATGCTAAAAGATCACCCGCTAACTGGCATTGGGTTGGATCAGTTCCTTTACCTGTATCGCGGGCAGTATATCCAACCTGATGTCTGGCAAGAACCCAATCTTTCTCACCCGCATAACTGGTTTTTCGATATATGGCTGCGGAATGGCATCGGCGGCATTCTAGTAATGCTATACATGCTGATTGTATTCTTTATATCCGCCTTTAAAGCCTACCTGCGTTATTTTAAGCAGGCAGCGTTACTAGCGGCGCTAGCCACCGGCGTAATGGGGAGTATGGCTGGCCTGCTCACGCACGGGCTGGTGGATAACAGTATTTTTGTCAACGATCTGGCGATCATCTTTATGCTGCTGATCGGGCTTGCTGTCCAGCTCTCAGCCTTATCGTTGAAGGAAACGCCGCCAGGCAACGGCGCAGCGGAACTTATGGGATAGCGCTAAAAAAAATCGGTGTGTTACACTAATTTCTGATCAGACCCTACCCTTTCGGAGTGATCGTGCGCGTACTTATCACCGGCGCTGCCGGATTCATCGGCTCACATCTTAGTGACCGCTTTCTTGCTGAAGGCCATGCCGTTGTTGGCATGGATAATTTCGTCACTGGGAATCCACGTAATATTGCTCATCTTATCGGTAATCCCAATTTCAATTTCATCCGTCACGATGTCACCAATTACATTTATGTCGCCGGTGAAATTGATGCAGTACTCCATTTTGCATCTCCCGCCAGCCCGATTGACTATCTAAAGCTGCCCATTCAAACGCTCAAAGTTGGCTCGCTAGGAACGCATAACGCGCTTGGGCTGGCAATGGCGAAAAAGGCCAGATTCCTATTGGCCTCTACTTCTGAGGTCTATGGTGATCCGCTGCAGCACCCGCAGCGGGAAGATTATGCTGGAAATGTCGATTCCATCGGCCCGCGCGGCGTTTATGATGAAGCCAAGCGTTTTGCTGAAGCCATTACCATGGCTTATCACCGCGCCCACGGTCTAAACACGCATATTGTTCGCATCTTCAATACTTATGGCCCGCGCATGCGCCTCGATGATGGGCGGGTTGTACCCAATTTTATCGGGCAGGCAATTCGAGATGAACCGCTCACCGTATATGGCGACGGTCAGCAAACGCGCAGTTTTCAGTACGTGACTGACTTAATCGAAGGGGTTTACCGTTTACTAGCTACTGACTTCCACGATCCAGTGAATATCGGTACACAAGATGAATTGTCCATGACCGATTTCGCAAAGTTGATCAATGAAATTACCGGCAACAGCGCGGGCATTGTGTTCAAACAGTCCAATCGCATCCAAGGCGATCCACAAACCCGCCGCCCGGATACCACCCGCGCGCAAACCATTCTTGGCTGGCAGCCCGTTATGCCACTGCGCGAAGGGCTGGAACGAACAATAGCCTATTTCCGCGAGGTTCTGTGAGTCTAAGCATTCGCACGCTGAACCCGGAGCGATTCTCCTACGGAGCATTCTGGGTTCTTGCGGCGCTTGCTGCCGGCCTCGCCGCGGGGGTATTAGCCTCCGAATTTTTTGCTATCTTATGCGTCGTTATAGCTGTCGGTCTATGTGCGCTAGTCTCACCCCTAGCAGCGGTTGCGCTGATGCTGGTCATCGCGCCGCTGCGTACACTGATTGCCACTGAGTCAGCCATTCAACTGCCGCTCGATATAGGCCAGCTTACATTTATGCTCGCTGTTGGCGCATGGATGGCGTGGCGTATGCTTCGCCTGCGCACCTTTCGCGGAAGCCTACGTGCTTCGCCAGTCTTTTTGGCAATCCTACTTTTCTTCATCCCTGCCTCGCTTAGTCTATTCGCTGCTTTAATGCCGTCCGCATGGATAAATGAATGGCTAAAATGGGTTCAGGCGCTAATACTGGTTGCGCTTTGCCTCGATTTCGTCCGCCAACGAGAATGGGCATGGCTCACATTCGCCCTGATTGCCGCAGGAATCCCGAATGCAATTATCGGCATCTATCAATACTTCGGAGGTAGTGGCGCGCTGCACCTAATCATTGAAGGCAACCGTTTTCGGGCATTTGGCACCTTCGGGCAGCCCAACCCATTTGGCGGCTTTATGGGGTTACTTGCTCCACTGGCTCTCGGCGCAGCAGTTGGCGCGGCATTATCGGCACGATCATCATGGCGAAAAACCCAACAAATATCCATCCAACAGCTTTCTATCGCTTCCTTTTATCTAGCCTGCGGAACAATATTTGCGGTTTGCGTCATTCTTTCGTGGAGCCGCGGCGCATGGCTTGGCTTATTCGCCGGCCTTTTGGCCGTTGCTATATCTATTCCCCGCCGCTGGACGCACAGCCTTCTACTGCTTCTGGTTCTGCTTGTACTAGGAATTCTGCTCTGGTCATTCAATCTACTGCCAGCCTCAATTGCCAGTCGGCTCAGCAGCACGTTTGAAGACACATTTTCAGTAACCGATGTTCGCGGCGTTGATATTGATCCTCAAAATTATGCTGTCGTTGAGCGCCTTGCGCATTGGCAGGCCGCGCTGGAAATGACGCGCGCAAATCCATTCATCGGGGTTGGTTTCGGTAATTATGAAGCCGCGTACGATGATTTTCGTCTCGTGAATTGGAAATTTTCATTGGGGCACGCCCATAATTTCTACTTGAATGTTCTTGCCGAGACTGGCATGATCGGGTTGTTCGGATACAGCCTGATGTGGCTTATCCTTTTTTATTTGGCGTGGCGCGCCCGCGCGCATCCTGATTTGCAGGCGCGAGGAATTGCCGTCGGCTTGCTTGGAGCCTGGGTCTATCTCTCCACCCACAGTTTGACAGATAATCTCTACGTCAATAATTTGTTTCTTCATTTTGGTATTATGCTGGGGCTTGTCGCAGTCCTCTATCGTCAAATGAACAGCGGCGCTAAGGTTTCCAGATTCCAATGACTCAATCCGATAGCATCAAGGTTCGTCGAATTGTCATGCGTAACCCGCTTGATGTTCCTATAGTAGCAATCTCCCGCCGTTTTGGTGATCGCTCAAAAGAAGTTGAACGTTTCCTTAAGTTTGCCTTCGTGGGTGCGCTCGGCGCCGTCATTGATGCAGGCACGTTGTTCGTTTTGCAGGCAACGCTGCTTCCCCCGATTGACCCCAACAAAAGCCTCAAAGTAGTCATCGCCAGCACCATTGCCTTCGTCGCCGCAGTCTGTAGCAATTTCGTCTGGAATCGCTATTGGACATATCCAGACTCGCGCTCTCGTCCCATCCGCCGCCAGCTCACGCAATTTGCATTTATCAGTTTTGTCGGTTGGTTTGGCCGCACTATCTGGATCAGCGCGTCTTATATTTGGCTTGGCGCGCTGCTTTCTGACCTCTTGCTTCCTGAAATTCAGCTATTACGTCCCGGATACGTACCATCAGAGTCTGCGGAAGCAAAGATCGGCTCAATGGCAGCATGGTTTGTTGGCGTCATCATCGTACTGCTGTGGAACTTCTTTGCCAACCGATATTGGACGTATAACGACGTTGATTAACGTCATATTCACCCGGTGACCCATGCCCACCATCGCCATTGATTACACCCCTGCATATGAACAAGGTGGCGGCATTGGTCGCTATGTACGGGAACTGATCGCGGCATTAGGCAATATTGACGCGCCCAATAATCACTACCGTCTCTTTGTCGCGGGTGCGGGGCGAAAACCCCTTCCGAAAATACCCAGCACCCAATTTGCATGGAAGCCAACTGCGCTTACCCCCACATGGTTAGCGCGATTGTGGGGGCGAGCGCGCCTTCCCTTTCCAGTCGAATTCTTTACCGGAGATGTTGACCTCTATCATGCAACCGATTTTGTGCTGCCCCCAACGCGCGCAAAGACCCGTACCGTGCTCACCGTACACGATCTTTCCTTCCTGCGTGTGCCTGAAACCGCTAGCCCCGGTTTACGCCGGTATCTTGAAAATGTGGTGCCGCGCTCGGTACAGCGCGCTCATTATGTACTTGCCGATTCAGAAGCCACCAAACACGACTTAATCCGTTATTATCAAACCGACGCGGAAAAAATTGAGGTTCTCTACAGCGGGGTAGATAATCGCTTTCGCCCCATCACCGATACGTTAGAAATCACCCGCGTCCGCCAACAGTATCATATTCCGGATCGCCCCTATGTTCTCTCCGTAGGCACGGTTCAACCCCGCAAAAATTATCCAGCACTAATCGAAGCCGTTTCACGCCTCAACCATTCTGAAATCTGCATCGTTATTGTTGGCGGCAAAGGCTGGTTGGACGATCCAATTTTTGAGGCAATTCATAGGCTGCGTATGCAAGATCGTGTTATTTTTGCTGGCTTCGCTGCCGATGATGACTTACCCGCCCTCTATAGTGGTAGTCTGTGCATGGCGCTCCCCTCCCTTTATGAGGGATTCGGCCTTCCCGTGTTAGAAGCGATGGCCTGTGGTGTGCCAGTCATCACCTCGAATCTATCGTCGCTCCCCGAAGTCGCCGGGGAAGCTGGAATTCTCGTGACACCGACCAACCTCGATGAAATCACAAACGCATTGGATCGGATCATTACTGATACAGCTTTGCGCGAAACAATGATTATGAAGGGGCTGCAGCAAGCGCAAAAATTCAGTTGGGAAACCGGCGCACAACAGCTGCTACGTGTATACACAAGGCTGCTATCTTAATTAATCTTGCATTTTGCGCCACAAATTCTAGCTATAATGAGCTTCAGATAGAAGTCATTTTGTGAGATTGGATACCATAAATGTCTGCGCGTACCTTCAAAATTGACCCAACAAGGCCATTCTTTATCTTCGATACTCCGGGAGACTGGCATGCAACGCTGCTAGGACACTATATTTTCGATGTTCGCGGCGAATATATCGGGTTCGCCAAAGGGGAACAGCACGATGTATTCACCACATCCGGCGAGTGGATCGGCAATCTCTACCCCGATGGCCGGATCATTCGCAAGCGTAGTCAATCTCGCCCGCCATTGTTGATGGTGCTGCCGCCTAAACCCGCTAAACCGACAAACTTACCAGCGCGCGCGCCGCTGCCAGCGCAAAATGGCGAGCTTGGCTTCGATAAAATTGATGTGCTGGAAGATGATCCCGATATTTTCAAACGGCTTTCCGACTTGACGCCAGATGCTGAATAAAGTCGATCTCTATGGCTGATTCCGCGCTTCCTGAGTTTAACGTTGAGTCAGGCGACTCTGCGCTATTAAGGCTGCTGCGCGATGCTGGGGCAAGGCGCGTATTATCTGCTCCGGCGGCAGATCAGGGTATTGCCGAACATTACCCGTTTCCGTTTATGGCACTGGTGGGCCAATACGAAATGCGGGTAGCCCTACTACTTACCGTGATCAACCCGCAGATTGGTGGAGTCCTGCTGATCGGCCCCCGCGGTACTGGCAAAACCACTGCTGTACGCAGCCTTTCCGGTATCTTGCCGGACGTTGAAGTGAGTGACTGCGAAGAAGATGTCGTCCCCGCAGATCTAGAAAGACAAGACGCGCATTTGCTCTATCCCGATTGTTACGAGAAATTTCACGCTGGGCAGGAAATTTCACACTTCGAGCCAATTCGGCTGGTAGAGCTTCCACTAAACGCGCGCCTTGAAGATGTTGTTGGCGGCGTAAACGAGCGCGCGGCTGCTCAAGGGCGCATGCGCTTAGAACGCGGCATACTCTCCCGCGCAGACCGGCACATCCTCTATATTGACGAAGTGAACTTACTCGCAGATGATGTTGCCGATGCTATTCTTGATGCATCGGCACAGGGTTCATTTATCGTTCGGCGCGGCGCAATGGCGGGAACATACCGCTCGCGGTTCGTCCTTATTGGCTCAATGAATCCGGAAGAAGGCCGCTTACGCCCTCAAATTCTGGATCGGTTTGGACTACGGTTGAATGTTCGCGGGTTATCAGACTACGAAGAACGTATCGAAGTGTATCAGCGGGTTCAAAACTACAGACAGAATCCAGCGATCTTCGTGCGTGAGTGGGAATTAGCCACTGCTGAATTCAGGGAAGAGGTCATGCTTGCGCGCAACCTACTCACCCAAACTTCTCTCTCTGAAGCAGCTATTAAGGTGGGCATCGGATTAGTACAAGCGTTAGAAATTGACTCCCACCGCGCCGAATATGCCATGTTCGAGGCTGCCCGCGCACATGCCGCCGCCGATGGGCGCGATCTTGCTACTATTGATGATATCCGTATCGTCGCACCACTTGCCCTTCGCCAGCGTCAGAGTCAGTTCATGGTAGACTATTTTGAGGTTCAGCAGGAAGAAGATAGTCGTATCCGCGAATTGACCGATACCCTCAGCAAACAAATCAGGGCTTAAGCTATGGCCTATATCTCGATTGCAGCTTTATTGACGCTGCTGCTCTCTGCCGCCCTGCCGTGGGTCATCAATACCGGTACTGCGCTCTCGCTAAATCCAGTTGATTTTGCCGAGTGGACTAGCCTTTACCCGGCAGTCATGGGCGAAACCGTGCCAATGTCTACCACGCTTTTATTAAGGTTACCGTGGGTCTGCGCGGCTGCGATCATCGGTTTTGGCTTCAGCGGCGCAAAAGTAGGGCGCACATTCATCATCATTGTGCTGTCTTTAGGACTGCTTCCGCCATTTGAAATCATAAGCGCATTCGATAATCCAAATTATCGCCAGCAGGCGCTCATCGCAATTTTGGCGCTGACGTTCGGCTTGATCGGGGTGGCTGGCGCCGGCAGTCGCTACAGATCGATGATCGTGACGATCACAAGCGCCGCTGGATTGTTTGCTGTAATAATGGGGGTATCTCGCGGCATGGCGTTTATGCGCGAGATGCAAATATCGCCAGCCATCGGGATCGGCACAATAGTCGCTGCGGCAGGATTTGGCGTTTTGCTTGTAATTTATGGATATAAACAAATAGGGCAGCGCCATAATCGCCGCCCTATTGCGCATCAAAGCAATGGTGAATCGGTTTAGCCGCTTGCCATATGCGTATCAATGTATTCGACAGCCTGCCCAACAGTGGTGATCTTCTGGGCATCCTCGTCACTAATCTCGCCGCCGAATTCTTCTTCGAAGGCCATAATCAGTTCAACGAGGTCAAGCGAATCTGCCTCGAGGTCTTCGCGAAAACGTGCTTCTGGAAGCACGCGGTCAACATCAACGCCAAGCAGATCTATAACAATAGTGCGAATACGTTCTTCAGTTGAAGCCATAATTTCCCCTCCATGATCGCGAGCTAGGTTTGCGAGCACAGGTCAAAGATTATACCGTCAAACGCCGTTGCTGCTAGAGTGGACATCCGGCGTGTTGCCGTTGACACTATTCGCGTCCATCAGGTACGATTCAAGCTCGCCATTATAAGGAACACTTCTACATGACCAAAGTCACGGCTAATCCGAGTATTGAAGATCGCAAAGCCGACCATATTCGAATTAATCTTGAAGAATCGGTTACGTTTCCCCGTTTAACCACCGGGCTAGAAAAGTTCCGCTTCTTACACAACGCCTTGCCAGAACTTGATTTTAGCGAAGTAGACGTTTCAGTCAAAATATTCGGTAAAACGCTGTCAGCCCCATTGTTAATTTCTTCAATGACGGGTGGCACCGAGCTGGCTATGCGTATCAATCGCAACCTCGCTGTCGCCGCACAGAAAAACAATATCGCGCTCGGCGTTGGCTCGCAGCGCGCGGGGCTGAAAAACCCAGATGTTGCTTATACGTATCATATTCGCGACATTGCCCCAGATATTCTGCTGTTCGGCAATATCGGCGCAGTACAGTTCAACTATGGTTACGGGCTTGAAGAATGCCAGCGCGCGGTGGACATGATCCAGGCTGATGCGCTAATTCTGCATTTCAACGTACTGCAAGAGGCGGTACAACCCGAAGGTGATACCAATTTTGCCGGGCTGCTCTCTAAGATTGAAGCAGTATGCAATGCCCTGCCCGTGCCAGTAATCGCCAAAGAAGTTGGTTGGGGCTTCTCAGAAGCAAATGTGCGTGATCTGGCAAATGCGGGTGTCGCAGCGATAGACGTAGCGGGTTCCGGTGGTACTTCGTGGAGTGAAGTCGAATATTACCGCGCATCCACATCCTTTCATGCTAACGTGGCTGCGGCCTTCGCTGATTGGGGCATTCCCACTGCCGAAGCCATCAAATATGCGGTCGCTGGCGCACCGGGGCTGCCTGTAATTGCTAGCGGCGGCCTGCGGGACGGCATTGATGTCGCCAAATGCATCGCCATGGGCGCTATTGCCGGCGGAATCGCAGGATCGTTCCTCAAAGCGGCAGATCGCTCGGCTGATGATGCTGATCAATTAGCGCGTGAATTAATTGCCCAACTGCGAATTTCCATGCTCTGTTCAGGCGCGCGGAATATCGCTGAATTGCAGCATACGCCCCTTATTCAGGTATAGGTATCGTTGTGTTTACAAATCTGAACGAGGGATACCTTCCGGCGCTAGACGCCGCCATGCGTGATGCCGTAGATTCCACACTGGAGTCTGGTGGACTTTCCACATTGATTCGCTATCCGTTAGGGTGGACAGATGCTAAGGGCGTCCCCGTTCAAGTCGTCGCCGGCAAGCGTATTCGCCCATTACTAACGCTGCTATGCGCTGAAGCCGCCGGAGGCAACTGGCGCCATGCGCTTCCAGCCGCAGCCGCCGTTGAATTGCTGCATAATTTCTCGCTCATTCACGACGACATCGAAGATAAAAGCGAAATTCGCCATAATCGCCCGACTGTATGGACGGTGTGGGGCATTGCCAGCGCCATTAACGCAGGTGACGCGCTCTTTTCCATCGCCTATTCAGCCTTAGAGCGCCTAAGACAACAGTCCCTTCCTGATGAAATCGTGCTTGAAGCATGGTCTATTTTCAATCATACAAACCTAGAACTTACGCGCGGGCAGCATCTCGATATCCAGTTTGAAACACGGCAGAATGTCAACATGAGCGACTATATTTCAATGATTACAGGCAAATCAGCGAAATTGGTTGCTGCAAGCGCGCAGCTAGGGGCATTAGCCGGTTCATGCAACTTGGAATTAGCGGCACACTTCGCAGATTTTGGCCTGAATCTTGGCCTAGCCTTTCAAATTCGTGACGATATTCTGGGCATATGGGGTGACCCCGCCATAACTGGGAAGTCGGCAGCAAGCGACATCATCTCCCGAAAGAAGTCATTACCAGCATTAATCGGGCTGCAAGCAAGCCCTGAACTATTAGCCTTATATACACGCACAGATTTTAATGAGAATGATGTAACGTTGGCATTGTCGCTGTTGGATCAAGTCAACGCTCGAACATTGGCTGAAGCTGAAGAGGCGGCCTATTTTAAGAAATCAGCTGCCGCGCTGGATGCAACCGGATTAAGAAGCGATGCAATCGATCAGCTTAAGGCATTAGCGCAAGGGCTGGTCGGGCGGGATCATTAGCGCCCGTTTCGCTTATACCAGCTCGCGAAAAACAATATTACTGAGCAGTTTGCCGCGGTCAGTCAGCTTTATCAGCTCTGGCTCAATTGCAATCAATCCCGCATGTGCAAATTTTGCAAATGCGTCTTGATGTATCGCTACGACGTCTTCTCCAAAACGTTCTGCAAACTCGCGCCGATCAATGCCTACATCAATCAGTCGCAGCCCCATAATCAGAGTCTCTGAAATCTCGACATCGCGCTCAACTTGCGTAAAAGTTTCTACTGCTGGCGTCCATGGATAGCCCGGTTGATCATCTTCGACATTACTCGCCATCGCCTTGATATATCGCTGCGGGGATAATAATGTCGCGTAACGATAGCCGCCAGCATACCCATGTGCTCCAGGGCCAACACCAACATAAGAATAGTTATTCCAGTATTGCAGGTTGTGGCGGCAGGCATTACCGGGTAATGCCCAGTTGCTAATTTCATACTGATCATAGCCCCGCCCCGCTAGTTGGACGCAGGCATGCTCGTACATGTCAGCCGCAAGATCATCGTCAGGTGCAGGCAGTTGCCCGCGCATCACCCATGTTTTCATTGGTGTGCCATCTTCCAACGAAAGCCCATATAACGAAAGATGATCCGGCTTCAGGGCTATCGCCTGTTGAAGAGAATCGCTCCAACTTTCCAGAGTCTGATGTGGAAAACCGTAGATAAGGTCTAGGTTCAAGCTATCAAATCCCGCCCGCCGAAAGGCGCTGACAGCAAGCGCAACAGCATCATTGTTGTGCCGGCGTCGAAAAAGCGACAGCTCGCCTGCATGGGCTGTTTGCATACCCAAACTTACACGATTAAAGCCTACGTCGCCCAGTTCTCGCGCATATTCCACCGTAATATCATTCGGGTTCGCTTCTAACGTAATTTCCGCATCTTGCTGCAAATCAAAGCTGTCACGAACAGCATCAAATAGAGCGCCAAATTGCGCGGCCCGTAACAAACTGGGTGTCCCGCCCCCGAAAAAGACAGTATGCACCCGACGGCGGTTATTTCGCTGCCCAACCCACCGAATTTCGCGTTGAAGCGCGTCTATGAATGGATCGATCAAATGCTCAATATGGGTATACGTATTGAACGCGCAGTAAGAGCACTTGGTTGTACAAAAAGGAACGTGAATATACAGCGATAGAGGAAATTGATCGGAATATGCCACGACGCCTTAATTCTTTATGCGTGTTCGGCTGATTGCAGTATTGTGCTAGCTCCCATATAATGATTCAAGGTCATATTTGTCATTATTCATCTTTATTTTCGTCAACTTATTTAATCTGGAAGGCAGCTTCGATGCCCGAAACGACCCAGTTCACTGGCATGGGGAATGAAAGTTCCGGGACTTCTTCACTTAAGTCGAATTCCGTTATTTCGAATCGCTATAAAATTCACAGCATTATCGGCAGCGGTGGAATGGGGACTGTGTATCTCGCGCGCGACCTCAATTTTACCGATGTGAAGCGTCTTGTTGCAGTGAAAGAAATGCAGACCACCACCAAAGATGCTGCGATGCGCGGGTCGATGATCAAGAACTTCCGCCGCGAGGCCAATCTATTAGCACAGCTCAATCATTCGGCAATTCCGCGTATTTTCGACATCTTTGAAATTAATGATCGTGCCTATCTGGTGATGGAATATATCAACGGCACCGATCTTGAGCAGCTAATGCAAAAAACCAAAGAACTGCCCATTGAGAAAGTATTGGAATGGGCGGTTGATCTCTGCGATGTGCTGGATTATTTACACAATCAAACGCCTGACCCGATTATCTTCAGAGACATGAAGCCTTCAAATGTGATGATTGATAGTCAGGGGAAGGTGCGGCTCATTGATTTTGGCATTGCGCGAACCTTTGTACATCATGTTAAAGGCACCATGATCGGCACAGAGGGCTATTCTGCGCCAGAACAATATAAGGGCGACGCAAACCCACAAAGTGACATCTACAGCCTTGGAGCAACCCTACACCACGTTTTAACCCGCAAAGATCCGCGTTTGGAAGCACCGTTCACCTTTCATGAACGCCAAATCATGAGTTTAAACCCGAACGTCCCTGTCGATTTTGCGAAAGCGGTAGAGAAGGCGCTGCAATCCAATCAGTCTGAGCGATACGCCACCTGCGTCGAAATGAAGCGCGATCTTGAGCGAATACGGCTGAGTTTGTCGGGGATGGTTGCTGCTCCTCAAAGATCCAGCACAACATCGGTTCCACAGCCCGGCGCATCTGAGGCAGTTCCATCAACTGGCTTCTTTGACACTGAGGCAACCGGCGCGATCCAACCGAAATGGGTCTTCAAGACGGAAGATGAAATACGTTCAAGTGCCGCTGCCTCGAAAGATATAGCCTACGTCGGATCTTACGACACCAATCTCTGGGCCATCAAACTCGAAGATGGCTTGCTTGCATGGAAATTCCCTACACGCGGCGGCATCGCCTCGTCGCCGGTGCTCGATGAACAGTCACGAACCGTCGTATTTGGTTCTGAAGATTTCAGCCTATACGCAGTTGACGGAAGAACCGGGCGCATTAGCTGGACACTACAAACCAAGGGGCGCATTCGCAGCACGCCGCGTATTACACATAATGTAGCCTTCGTAGGCAGCGATGACTGCAATGTTTATGCAGTGAATATGACTAATGGCCGCCAGATGTGGGCTTATGACATGGGTGCCCCGGTACGAACGCGCCCATACGTTACCAATGAGCTGATTATTGCAGGCTGCGAAACTGGCGAGATTGTTGGAATCACCCTTTCCGGGGGGCGCAAGTGGAGTTATCGCACCCGTAAGGCAGTACTAGCCTCGCCTTACGTAGATGATGAGGGAAATTGCTACATCGGTTCTACAGACAGCTTTATGTATGCGCTAGATGTGAATAACGGCTTTAACTCTTGGCGCTTTCGCACTAATGGCGCAATCTATTCTTCGCCCATTGAAAATCGCGGGTTGCTCTACTTCGGCTCAACTGACTCGAATTTCTACTGCGTAAATGCCGAAAATGGTCGCGAAAAATGGAGATTTAATGCGGAGAAGCCCATTGTAGGTTCAGCAGTAATCCACAAGGGCGAGTTGTATTTCGGAAGTACAGATCAAAATCTGTATTGTCTAGATTTAGAAACTGGCCGCGAGCGATGGCGTTTTCCCACCGGCGGCCCGATTACCTCTACGCCGATCATTGCAGGTGATCTCTTACTCGTCGGTTCTATGGATCATAACTTGTATGCTTTGCCGCTTGTAAGCTAAGAATCATACGGAAACGAGGCATTATGAATTGGCTTCGCAAATTGCTGCAACCAAAACCCGCGTCTCAAGATGCAAATATAGTCGCCTCTCCAGCAGTGGAGAGAGCAAATCCGGCATCCGAAAAAGCGGCAGAGATCGTCCCTGAAAAGCCTGAGAGCACGACAGATGAAAAGGCGGCGACCGTGGCGATAGCCGAATCAACGCCTTCGCCCAATGGAACGCATAACCCGGCTTCTGCGCCAGTAGTCGAAACCGACAATCCGATCATTGCGAATCTCGAAACGCTGATCACTGAACCAAAACCTGAAGCGAGTATTCGTGAAGCGGCCACCCCTGTAGAGACCGTGGTGCTGCGTCTTGCTAAGGATGAGACGCCGGCGCCCCCACGCGCCACCGCCCCACTCCCTTCTACCGGTGAACTAGCTATTTCCTTGGTTGACAGTGCCACGCGGCCGCTTCCACAAGATGTCGCCTTAGAGTTTTCTCCACTTACACACGTCGCATTCGCTCAGGCAACGGACATTGGCCGAACACGTACCAATAATCAAGACACAGCATTCACTTTTTTCTCGTCAAGTCGAAGCGCAGACGAACTTCCTGATTTCGGACTGTTCATTGTGGCAGATGGTATGGGCGGGCATCAAGATGGTGAAAAAGCCTCGGCAATCGCCGCCCGCGTCGTTGCTTCGCAGGTTCTAAACAGCATGTACCTACCCATTATCTCTAAGCAAAACAAAACGAATGACGTACCGATTGCCGAATCTCTTGCAAATGCTATTCAAAAGGCAAACGTTGAAGCCATGTCTCTTGTACCAGAAGGCGGTACAACGCTTAGCTCAGTCGTTCTCATTGGTGACCGCGCCTATATCGCTCACGTTGGCGACAGCCGTATTTATCTGTTTCATCACGGCGTACTCGAAAAATTAACACGCGACCATTCATTAGTGCAGCGCCTAATTGAACTCGACCAGATTACAATTGAAGAAGCAGCTGATCACCCGCAGAAAAACGTGCTTTACCGTGCCCTAGGTCAAAATGAGATTGTAGATGTTGATACCCTGACCAAGCGTTTGCCCCAGGGTTCAATGATGCTCCTTTGCAGCGATGGCTTATGGAATCAAGTGACTGATCGCGAAATTTCTGAGGTAATAAGCCGAATTCACGATCCGCAAGAAGCATGTCAAAAACTAATATCATTGGCAAATGCACAAGGCGGGATTGATAATGTAACGGTTATACTACTCCAACTTCCCGGTTAAGAGTTCGAGCGCGCGATATGCTATGAAACGACTTGAATTCGATCCATATAGCCTACTTGGGGTGCCTCGCACGGCCACAATTGACGATATTAAAGCAGCTTATCGTCGCGCGGCCAGACGTCTACACCCTGATGCCAATCGCAGCCCGGGCGCTGGTATTCAGTTTCAGGATATCACTGCCGCCGTTGACCTTCTCTCAGATCCCGATAAGCGTGCTGCCTACGATGAATTAACCAAAGAACAACCGCCTGGGATGTCTTTCACTTTTCGGGTTATCCCTAGCAAACGTACTATTGGCCTCTTACCAGAACCTCAGGTTTTTTACCTTCTTGCCGATTTGATCCCTGATCCCCGTACCAGCGAGGCAACAAATAAGCGTGAATCTCGGCTAAATCTGACGTTAATTCTTGACCATAGCAATTCTATGGGGGGCAACCGACTGGATCGCGTAAAAATCGCGACCCACCAGATCATCGATCAATTAACATCTGAAGACATCTTATCGGTTGTCTCTTTCAATGACTTCGCGGAAGTTGTTATTCCCGCGACCACCGTCACCGACAAAGCGGCATTGAAGGCGCGCGTTAGCATGATGATGGCCTCCGGCAGCACCGAGATTTATCAGGGGATGTCGCTCGGACTTCAGCAAAACCGTCAGTTTCTAGCACCTCGACTGGTAAACCACGTTATCCTATTAACGGATGGTCGCACCTATGGGGACGAAGGTCGCTGCCTCGATCTAGCGCGTGAAGCAGCCAAAGACGGAATCAGCATCAGCGCGATGGGTTTAGGGCAGGAATGGAATGATAAATTTCTGGATGAACTCGCCGCGTTAACGGGTGGCTCATCCGCCTATGTTCAGTCGTCATCTGCGGTAGTATCATTCCTCAACGATCATGTTCGCAGTTTGGCGAACGTATTTGCCGAACGGGTCACGCTCTCAATTGCTCCAGATCCGGATGTACATGTAGAATCGGTCTTCAAGCTTGCGCCAAATCCGCAGCAGTTACCCGTTGATGTAGGTAACATTTCGCTAGGCGGCCTGCAAATAAACCGCATCATATCAATTTTGATTCAGCTTGAAGTTCCAAAACTGGAAAAAGAAGGCTTTCGCAGCATCGGCAGGCTGGTTGCCGCGGGAGACATTTTTGCCAACCGCTTACAGCGGCAACAGGCCATCACTGAAATTGCGCTAGAAGTCATGGCCGATCCGCCGGTTGAAGAACCGCCAACATCTATACTCGACGCGCTTGGAAAATTAACACTGTATCGTATGCAGGAACGCGCCAATGAGGCGCTCGAAAATGGTAACGTTCGCGAGGCGACGCGCCTATTTGAAAATCTCGCCACCCGGCTGTTTGAACTTGGCGAAAGCGATCTTGCGCAGCAAGCACGCTCCGAAGCCGAACAGGTCGCCTATACCAAAAGTTTATCGGATAAGGGCCGCAAAGCCATCAAATATCAAACC
>DAOTUZ010000072.1:0-6138 GCA_034437295.1 Anaerolineae bacterium
TGCATGATTATTTGCCCATTCTGTGCCTTTAACAACAAAGAGGGTGTATTCTTTTGTGAAGAATGCGCCCGCCCATTGGGCGGCAGCGAAGCCAACGCGACCCTTCCCACTCGCCGGCTTAACAATGGCAGCGACAGCGCCACTGTCCACGCAACTTGGGGTACCGCCCGGTTTGATGCTAACGCGCAAATCGTAATGCATATCCGTGATTCTACGGAAGCTATCACCTTGAAACCGGACAATACAACACTTGTTGGCCGGTACGATTCTAGCAGCACCCAGCGCCCGGATGTTGACTTAACACCTTATGGGGCGCTCGAAAATGGCGTCTCTCGCGTCCATGCCGCAATTTATCGCAACGACGAGACCGATACCCTAACCCTCGTTGATATGGGCAGCGCCAACGGCACGCATTTGAATGGGCAGCGCCTTATGCCTGATCAGCCGCGTGTTTTGCGTGATGGTGATGAAATTCGACTTGGCAAACTGGTGACCCATATTTACTTCAAGACGTAACGCCGGGTGGAGAAGTGATGATTACGGTTCTGGTTCACATTCAAAATCAAGAGTCTATTAAAATGGACGTGGAGGAAATACCCGGCCCGGGAGATACTAGCCTCATCGGTAAGAACCCGCGGGAGCGTACCGATAAGGAAGTGGACTGGATAGAAGATGGGGTCACGACCATTTTGCTTCCGATGTGGCGGATTACACTGATTGAAGTGCTGCCATCGCCGGAAGAAGAGTCGGAATTCCCGCTGCCATTCCGTAATGATTGAGGGTTTCTATGGTATCTGGACGACTGCCCCGCGCAAACTCGCGTGATGGTAAACGTATTCTTGTGGTTGATGATGAACCACGGATGATCAACTTCATCAGAATGAATCTCGAACTGGAAGGGCATCTGGTGATCGAGGCACATAATGGCCTCGAAGCGCTGGAAGCAGTACGCACCAAATTGCCGGATGTTGTATTGCTTGATGTAATGATGCCGGAATTAGACGGCTTTGAAACTCTCAAGCTGCTTCGTGAATTTTCATCCGTTCCGGTGATCATGCTCACGGCGAAAAGTGAGGAGAATGATCGCGTATACGGGCTGGAGCTAGGCGCAGATGATTATGTGGTGAAACCCTTTGGCCCCCGCGAGTTGTCCAGCCGCATCAAAGCTGTTTTACGCCGCGCAGACCGCCCTTCGGCCTCTCCTGCGCAGGCCGTCTTAAAAATTGATGGCCGTCTTAGTGTAGATTTCAACCGTCATGAAGTAATCGTCAGCGGTGAGCATATTAAGCTACGCCCCACCGAATATCTGCTCCTCTATCACCTGATTGAAAATGCCGGTTGGACGGTGCCACATGATCAGCTTCTGGCGAAAGTCTGGGGCTATGAATACCGCGACGAAACCCACTATGTCCGTCTTTACGTAAACTATCTCCGCGAAAAGATCGAGGAAGATCCCTCCAATCCCAAATACATCCTCACCGAGCGCGGAATCGGTTATCGTTTCATGGACTACAAGCACGAATCCGACGCCTAATCGCGAAATATTTCGCTCTTATACAGCTCATATAGTATTCTGACGTCATCTATATGCTCACGGCGTAAACTCCATCTATAGCTGTAATGGGAGTGAGCATATCGCTATGAACAAAATAATTGGCATTGACCTTGGAACGACTAATTCGGTTGTCGCTGTACTAGAGGGTGGCGATCCAGTTGTGATCGCCAATGCTGAAGGCAGCCGTACAACCCCTTCAGTTGTCGCATTTACAAAAAACGGTGAACGCATTGTTGGCATTGCCGCAAAGCGCCAGGCCGTCATAAACCCCGAAAACACAATCTTTTCAATCAAACGGCTGATGGGCAAAACTTTCGCGCAGGCGAAAGAAGAGTCCGCATTGGTGCCATATAAGGTCGTCAGCGGCCCGGTTGAAGACGCCCGAGTGCAGATCCCGATCAATGGTCGTCAATATACCCCGCAGGAAATCAGCGCCATGATTCTTGGCAAGCTGAAATCCGACGCGGAAGCCTACTTAGGCGAACCAGTCACCAAAGCGGTGATCACCGTACCCGCATATTTCAACGATAGTCAGCGCCAAGCAACCAAGGATGCCGGTAAAATTGCTGGGCTTGATGTGCTGCGTATTATCAACGAGCCAACTGCTGCCGCCTTAGCCTATGGGTTAGACAAGCAGGAAGCGGAAACCATCCTCGTCTTTGACCTCGGCGGTGGCACCTTTGACGTATCTATTCTCGAAGTTGGTGAAGGCGTCATCGAAGTTAAGTCTACTTCGGGTGATACCCACCTCGGCGGTGATGACTGGGATCAGGTGATCGTTGACTGGCTAGCGGAGAACTACAAACAGGAACAGGGCATTGATCTACGCCAGGATCGTCAGGCGCTCCAGCGTTTGAAAGAAGCCGCCGAAAAAGCAAAAGTTGAACTCTCGTCACAGATTCAAACTGAAATTAACCTGCCGTTCATCACCGCAGATGCAAGCGGCCCAAAACATCTGGTCACTAATCTGACCCGCGCACAGTTTGAGAAGTTGAGCGCCGATCTATTAGCGCGTGTGCGGCATCCTGTCGAGCAGGCGCTGAAAGACGCCGAAACCGATAAGAACGCCTTAAATGAAATCGTTCTAGTTGGCGGCGGCTCGCGGATGCCTATGGTTCAGGAGTTGGTGCGCACCATGTTGGGTAAAGAGCCTAATCGCAGCGTAAATCCCGATGAAGTTGTCGCTATTGGCGCCGCCATTCAGGCTGGTGTCTTAAGCGGCGAAGTGAAAGATGTGCTGCTGCTTGACGTAACGCCTCTAAGCCTCGGCGTGGAAACGATGGGGGGGGTATTCACCAAGTTAATTGAGCGTAACACAACCATCCCTGTCTCTAAGAGCGAAGTATTCTCCACTGCTGAAGATAATCAATCGGCGGTAGATATTCATGTGCTACAGGGTGAGCGCCCGATGGCGGCAGACAATATCTCACTTGGCAATTTCCGCCTAGAGGGCATTCAACCAGCGCCACGAGGACTCCCTCAAGTTGAGGTAAAGTTCGACATTGATGCTAATGGTATCCTCAACGTAACTGCTATTGATAAAGCGACCAATAAGCAGCAAACGATCACCATTACAGCTTCGACCAATCTCAACAAGACTGAGGTTGAGAATCTAGTCAATGACGCCGAACGTAATCGCGTCGAAGATGAACGCCGACAAAAGATTGCGCAGGCTAAAAACGAAGCAAACAGTCTTGTATATCAGGCAGAACGCTCGCTGCGAGACCTTGGTGACGGGGTTAGCGCCGCAGATCGCAGCGCCATTGAAAACCAGATTCAGGCAGTCAAGCAAGCGGAAGCCTCCGGTGATGTGAACGCCATCCAAAGCGCGGTGAGCAGCCTGCAAAATGCGACCTATGCACTTTCACAGCAGATCAATGCCGCGCAGAGTGCAGCAAACGGCGGCAGCAGCAACCCGTATTCCACGCAACCGCATCCTGATGAAGATGTGATCGAAGGTGATTTCACCGAAGCATAAGTTTCATTGATGCTATTCAAAAAGGCGAGTCAGTTGACTCGCCTTTTTGGTATCTCGCAAACTCTTAGAGACAGCGAGAGCTTACCCCGCCAATTCCCGCTCGCGCAGTTCAGCATAGGCCGCCTTAAATTCATCAACCATACTTTTCTTAGCATCATCCGGCAGGAAACTTGCGCGCACCGCATTGAGCGCAATGTCCTCAATACTATCCAGCGTAAGCGCGCCCGCTTCAAGCAGTTTCAGATACTCATTATTCAGCGTCGTATTGTAAAGCGCAGGCATATCCTGCCCAACTGAAACCACGATCCCATGATCAAGCATGGCATGCAGTCCAATTTCACCCATATCGCTCACAAATCCCACTTTTACCGCGCGGCTGGCGCCAATACATACGGCAATGCCACCCTCTGCTATAAGCTGCATTGTGTCTTCAGAACCCACAACACCGTATGCGTCTATCAGGCGGTTCGGCACGAGATTTCCAATCGCAACCAGAACACCCTGTAATTTTTCGTTATCACCCGCGCGAACTGCGCGAGGAAGCCCCTGCTTTTCGGCCTGCTTAAAAGCACGTTCAAACTGCCCCGCGGGTTGGGCGCTTTCCTTTCCAGAAAGCATCAGTCCCACAATTTTTGCGTGCCGCCCCGCCGCGCTTCGGGCAAAGCGTACAAAATCTTCAGCACGGCGCGGTTCTTCACGCGGAGCGACCAGTAACCATGCAATATCTAGCCCCCAACCCGCTTTAACCCGGCGACTACCGTCATTCAGCGCATCAAACAACTCATCAAGCGAAGTGGTCATCCCTTCATAAAGCGTAGGATTGATCGCAATTTCGGCGTAGCGCACGTTTTGTTTCGCCAAAGCCAGCCCAACCTCATAAACGACGCGCTTGAGATCATCAAGATGTTTCAGCCAACCGCTGGTTACTGCGGCAATTTCGAATGCGCGTTTAGGATCGGGCTGTTTCACCAATGCTTCCCATGCCCGATACTGTTTGGAGCCATCGGCAATATCATTGCGATTGGCAAAGTGTAAAAGCAATGCTGAAGGCATTGCCCCCTCAAGTTGAAGGTTAATCTCGACCTTCGGCATTGCCTGAATAAAACCTTCAATAGTCATGGGGTTCCTTTAGCCGCCGTTGAGGCGGGCTGTACGGTCTCTAGGTGTAAGTTGCCGTCAGCGAACGCCTTTGGCGTATGCTTCACGGCGTTTTGTATGAGCGCATTAAACAATGGATGCGGGCGATTGGGACGGCTCAGAAATTCGGGATGAAACTGGCTGCCGACCATAAACGGATGATCCACCACTTCCGAAATTTCGACCAACTGCCCATCCGGGCTGACACCGCTAAAGCGCATGCCACTCGCTTCGAAACTATCACGATATTCGTTATTGAATTCGTAGCGGTGGCGGTGGCGTTCATCCACCCGTACCTCGCCATAGGCTTCGGCAGCGCGGCTGCCCGCCTGCAATTCACATGGATAAACACCTAAGCGCATCGTGCCACCCAGATCGGTGATGCCGCGTTGTTCCAGCATCATATCAATCACATAATTTTCGCTCGTCACCTCAAATTCTGAGCTATTGGCATCTTCAAGCCCCAGCACGTTACGCGCAAACTCAATACACATGGTCTGCATACCCAGACAAAGCCCCAGATAAGGGACTTTATTTTCACGGGCATAGCGTCCGGCAATGATTTTTCCCTCAATGCCCCGATAGCCAAAACCGCCGGGAACCACGATACCCTGTGACTGTGCCAGAACATCCCAACTTTTACCTTTTTCAAGGTCTTCCGAATTGACCCATAGAATCTCTAAATGGCGGCCATTTGCTGCCGCAGCGTGCATCAGCGCCTCTTTCACGCTCATATAGGCATCACGCAGTTCTACGTACTTGCCCACAACGGCAATTTTCACGTGCTGATTGCGCGCCTTGCTTTCACGCATTTTGGTGATCATCTTGCGCCAATCATCAAGATCGGGTTTGTTGGTGTTCAGATTCAACTGGCTAACCAGATATTCGCCAAGCCCCGAATCTTCAAGGATCAGCGGCACGTTATAAATCAGATCCGTAGTTTCCAACGGAATCACCGCGCGCGATTCAACGTCGCAGAACAGCGCAATCTTATCTACCACATCGCTGCTTACAGGGTGGTCTGTGCGCGCGATGATCACCTGAGGCTGAATACCCAATCGGCGCAGTTCCATCACACTGTGCTGCGTCGGTTTCGTTTTTAGTTCACCAGTTGCGCCAATATGCGGCAAAAAAGTCACATGAACGTACAAAGCATCATTTCGCCCAACGGTTGATCGCATCTGCCGGATCGCCTCAAAGAAAGGCAGCCCTTCGATATCCCCTACCGTACCGCCAACCTCAACAATGACAATGTCGGCGTTGTTTTCCTTGCCAACCACGGCAATCCGCCGTTTGATCTCATTGGTAATATGCGGAATAACTTGAATCGTACCGCCCAGAAAATCGCCCCGCCGTTCTTTATCAATAGTGCTGCTGTAGACCTGCCCTGCCGTAATATTGCTGGAACGGGTCAGATTCTCATCAATGAAGCGTTCGTAGTGGCCGACATCCAGATCGGTTTCCGCCC
>DAOTUZ010000073.1:0-55003 GCA_034437295.1 Anaerolineae bacterium
GGTTGGCAGCATAACCCCCGCTCATGCGGGTATTCTACTGCTGTTGTTGGGCGCTGTTCCGCGAGAGATAGAAGCGCCTACGGTGGTAGCCCTTATGAACGGGACGATCACGCGAGAGCAAATTGAGAGCGAATTTCCGTTTATCTTGCAGGATGATCCGGGTGATGATGGCACAATACGCGATCTCAAGCGTTTCTTCCTGACCTTGCATACCGCATGGAAGCTGAACCAGCGTTTGTATCTGGATGCATAAAGCCCTGCTGCTGGCGATCTAGAACGCATGTTCCGGAACTAAGCAGCGCGGCGAAATTCTGGGGGGAGTGACTCATGATAAAAGTACAATTTTGCGGCGCGGCCAGAACTGTGACCGGTTCGCAGCATCTAATTGAGGTGAACGGGCAGCGCGTTTTACTGGACTGTGGCATGTATCAGGGTAGGCGCGCCGAAGCAAATGAGCGCAACCGCACTTTCCCGTTTGATCCAAAATCTATCAATGCGCTGGTACTTTCTCATGCGCACATTGATCATTCTGGCAATATTCCGAATCTGGTAAAGCAGGGATTTAACGGCGAAATTCTATGTACCTATGCCACTCGCGATCTCTGTTCCGCCATGCTTATGGACAGCGCCCATATTCAAGAAAGCGATGCTGAATACGTTAATAAGCACAAATTGAAGAAGGGCGAGCCGCCGGTAAAACCACTTTATACACAGGCGGATGTTATGCGTTCGCTGGATAATTTCTCCAGCGTTGGTTATGACCGTCCGCGGCAGATTGCCCCTGGTGTGACCGTCACTTTGCGGGATGCCGGCCATATGCTTGGCAGCGCCTTCGTGATCCTAGACATTGAAGATTTTGAAGATAAACGCCATTTTCGGCTGGTTTTTAGCGGTGATCTAGGGCGGGCTGGCATGCCGATCTTGCGTGATCCCTATACCGTCGATAGCTGCGATGCGCTGATTATGGAAAGCACCTATGGAGATCGCCTTCACCCGCCATTTGAAGATGAAACGAAGGCGCTTGAAAGGATCGTGGCTGAAACCTTCAAAGTGGGTGGAAAAGTGCTAATTCCCGCATTCGCCGTTGGGCGTACTCAGCAAATTGTGCTAACGCTGCATCAGTTGGCGCGTAACGGCGACCTGCCGAATCTTCCCGTTTATGTAGATAGCCCGCTGGCGATTGATGTGACGAATATCTATCGTATGCACCCTGAATGTTTCGATGATGAAATTATGGCCTTCATCAATTCAGAGGGCGGTAGACTTGATCCCTTTGGCTTTCAGCGGTTGCACTATACCCGCATGGTTGAAGAGAGCAAACAGCTCAATTTCTTGCCGGGATCAGCGATCATCATCGCCGCCAGTGGTATGGCCGAAGCCGGACGTATCCTGCATCATCTAAAGAACAATATTGAAGATCCGCGCACCACGGTACTGATCGTCGGTTGGCAGGCCGAACATACGCTAGGGCGGCGTTTGGTAGATCGCGCCTCGCAAGTACGAATTTTTGGCGAACCTTACGAGAACCGCGCCCGCTGTGAAGTTCTGAATGGCTTTAGCGGTCACGCTGATCGCGATGGCTTGATTGCCTGGGTAGACGCCATGCAGAGGCGGCCTAAGAACATCTACCTTGTGCATGGTGAAATCGAACCGGCCACCGCCTTAGCCGAAAATTTGCAGGATCGTTTTGACTTGAAGGCGAGCGTTCCCGACTGGAAACAGGTTATTACGCTGTAAAGTTACTTAACATGAGGTCAATATGCCGGGACTAAGCCCCTTTGCCGATGATTGGCGTGAATGTTTATGCAGGCATTATCAATACACCGTGCAGCAACGGGATATTGCGACTGAGCGCACGCTAAGTGAGATCATGCGCGGGGTTGGCTTTAGCGATGCGCAGCTTGCCGAACTGAGAGTGCTGGCGACCATTCGCGCCGAAGAAATGCCGCCAGATTTTGTGCCGGACATGGATTTGCTCGCCACACTCGCACAGGCTGAACAGCAGCCTCAATCAGATACCTTTCAAATTGCCGTACCTGAAATGCCGGAAGAAGCTGAATTACCCGAAGATATTGAAATCCCTGAAGAAGTCATTTTGCCCGATGATCTGCTTCAGGAAGAAACCGTGATCGAACCTGAACTGCTAGAGCATCATGAGGCCGAACCTGAGCCAGAATCTGAACCTGAACTACCGCAGCAAGATGGCCCGGCGCAGCTTTCCATGTTTTGAAATAGCGGATGATTTCCCGTTGAACGATCTCGATTATATGCGCCTCACACTTCTGGAAGCGGAAAAGGCGTTAGCCGCGCAGGATGTGCCGATTGGCGCGCTGGCGGTCTATCAAGGCCAGATCATCGGCGCGGGTTATAACCGCCGCGAAGCCGATCACGATCCTACGGCGCACGCCGAAATGCTCGCCATCCGTCAGGCGGCGGCTCATCTTGGATCATGGCGTCTGGATGGCGTCACGCTGTATTGCAATTTAGAGCCATGCGCCATGTGCGCCGGGGCAATGGTGCTGGCGCGCCTGCCGCGTCTGGTTTACGCCGCCCCCGATCTCAAAGCCGGGGCAGGTGGCAGTATCATGGATTTACTGCGGCATCCCCTCTTAAACCATCACGTGGATGTGCAGGGTGGCCTACTGGCAGAAGAAGCCAACGAGCAAATTCGCGCCTTCTTTCAATCCATGCGCGATTAGGAAAATGCTGCGCGTAAATTCGGGATTTACCCGAAATTTAGCCCATGTATAATGTGACGCATGGAGAGGTGCCGGAGTGGTTGAACGGGCTCGTCTCGAAAATGAGAATGGTCGCAAGGCCATCGAGGGTTCGAATCCCTCCCTCTCCGCAGCACAGCGCGCCCTCATAGGCGCGCTTTTATAATCACACCTCCTCTACGCTTTTGCGGCTCACTGCGCTAGACTAGCCAGCCTATTACGTCACCTTATCAGGCTGCCTACGATCCATAGTATGAATTCACCTCATCGCCGTGTTCGCGCTTTCTTCTTTCTAGGGCTAATTTTCTCACTGATCGTCGCGGGAACACTGCTCTTTCGCTATCTAGACAGCTTTCGCTTATTAGAGGCTTCGGCGCTGGCGTATGCACAGCAGCAGGCGGGCGAAGCTGCCGCTGAACTCGATCAGGTTTTTGGCGAGATTGCGAACGTTGCGCTGCAACTAGCCTCTGATTTAGGCGATGGCACGCTGCCCTATGCCGATTTGAGCCGGCGCGCACGCGCTGAGATGCTTTCTCGGCCAGATATTGATGGCCTTTCTATCACGTTCACCCCTTACAGCTACGATCCGTCGCAGCAGCTTTATCAGGAATATTACTTTCGCCAGGCAGATGGCCGCTTAGGCAGCATGATCGGCGCAACCTATGATTACAGCATACCGCCGGATGCTTCCCCTGATTCGCCACAAACTGGATGGTTTCATCTGCCTTTGGCGCAAGGGTCTATCTGGCTGAACCCCTTCTTTGCCACAGGCGCGCAAAAAGTTTTGATCGAATTTGGCACGCCATTTGACAGCTTAACTTCTGAGCGACCGGCGGGCGTGGTCAGCATTGATTATTCGCTGGAAGGTATGCGCGAACTGATGGCCTCTTTGCAGCTAGGCGATACCGGCTATGGCTTTGTCGTTGCTGAAAATGGTATTTTCCTTTCAAATCCGGTTAGAGATCTGGTCGGGAATCGTACTATCTATGATTTCGCCATTGAAAATGGCGATCCCGCCATGCGTGAGGCGGCAGATCGTGCCTTAAACGGCGAACGCTTCTCTTTTGAAACAATCGATCCGGTATCTGGCAACCTTTCATGGATCTTTTTTGAGCCGATTACCTCTACAGGCTGGTCGTTAGGCGTCGTGCTTAACAAAGGCGAGCTGCTTCCCCCTGCACGGGAACAACTGCGCGATCAAGCCTTCATTTTGCTTGCTGCTGGCTTTACGCTGGTTTTTGCCATCGGCTTGCTGGTGCGTGTAGACACCTTTATGTCGCGTTCGTGGTGGGTATTCTCCATTGGTGCTTCGCTGGTTATATTTGCGGTGATTGGTGCCGTGTTATATTTTGCCCGCAGCGCCGCCGTAAGAGAAGGCGTGAGCGTTGCTGGCGAAGCCTCAATAGAGCGCTATGTTGAAGCCTATCAGTCCAGCAGGACAGACGGCAATGCTTTTGAACTGCCCACCGGCATTGAGATTCATTCGCTGGATTTTAGCTCGCCAACGGTGGTTACGGTCAATGGCTATGTCTGGCAGCGCATTCCTAATCATGCGCCAGAGGACTTGCTCGCTGGTATTCAGTTCCCGCAAGTGACCGGCACTGAATGGCTGTGGCAAGAAATTGACCGCGTGCAAACAGACACCGAAACGTTAGTTGTTTGGGAGTTTGGTATCAACTTAAGGCAGCCGTTTGATCCGACTGCTTTCCCATTTGACCAGTACCCGTTAAGCATTCGGATGGAGCCTGCGGATATTCAGTACCCCATCCTGTTAGTGCCAGATTCGAAAAGTTATCGCCTGCAAAATCCGGGATTTTTGCCGGGCATTACCCCGGACGTCTTCATCAATAACTGGACGATAAAAAGCAGTTACTTTAACTATCAATTTCATGCGACCGGGCAGGGATTAACCATCTCCGAACTTCCCGGCCTCGCTGATCTGCCCGATCTTCATTTTTCAGTCAACCTGAAGCGCAACTTCGTTGGCCCAATGCTTGCGTATTTGCTTCCTGGGCTGGTGGCGGCGGGGATGATGTTCGCCTTCATTATTGGCGATCCCAAAGTGGGGGATCAAGAAGAAATTATCGCTACCCTCAGTTTTGCGGCGGCGCTTTTCTTTGTAATCACGGTCGTGCATAACGCGCTGCGCGAAAGCGTTGGCGCTATTGGTGTCACCTATCTCGAATATCTCTATCTATCGCTTTACGTGGCTATCATTCTGGCAACGGCAAACGCCTTTTTAGTGGTGCGTATGGATATTCCAATACTGCACTTCCGCAATAATCTGGTCTTTAAGCTGCTGTATTGGCCGTTCTTTTCCGGCGTCTTACTCGTTGCTACCTTCGCGACGTATATATTTGTTTAGAGGCCTCTGTTGACCAATAAGCCCTCCAAATCTAACCCGCCAGTTTCGCGTACGCTGCTTCTCGGCGCCATTCTGATTGCCATCATCGCATTGGCGATGATGGCGCTGATCAATCTTCAGCAAAATCCATCTGCCTTTGAGCCGCCTACACCCATCATTTCTACGCTTGGCGGGGGATAATAATTATTCGTGATGGTGGGAGGGTGGGCAAAATCGGGAAGATATGCGGGCTTCCCCTCAGGCCGCGCGCGGAGCGGGGATTGAGGGGTAAGGTTGCTTATGCCCTTTCTTTTCCCTACGCCGTATTTTCTTTTAGCACACCATGCCTACATTACCGCCTCGGTATGCGCGGCAGGATGGTTGTCACCACTTCGTAACTGATGGTGCCTAAATTCGCGGCAATATCTTCAGCGGTGATCTGATTGTCCCCTTGACGGCCTAATAGCACGACTTCATCACCCATCGCTACATCGGGAATATCGGTCACGTTGATCGTCGTCTTTTCCATGCTCACACGGCCAACGATGGGCGCGAACTCGCCGTGAACAAGAACTTTGCCAGGGTTTTGCGGTGCGCGCCGGAGGCCGTCTGCATAGCCAACAGGCAGCACCGCGATCCGTTCTTCGCCGCGAGTACGGTAGCTGTTGCCATAGCCGATAGGGTGGCCGGCGGGCAGCGTTTTCACCTGCGCGATCACCGTTTTCCAGCTCATGACCGGGCGAAATGCGCTGGTAACTGGCACTTCAATTGATGGCGACAGCCCGTACATTGCCAGCCCCACCCGCACCGCATTGAAGTGGAAATCTGCGCCGCGCAGCGTACCTGCCGAGTTAGCGGCGTGAATATAGCGGAATGAATATCCAGAAGCCCGCAGCGGCGCGATTGTATCCCTGAAGCGGCGAATCTGCTCACTGGCATAATCCAGATCATCATCGGCAGTTGAAAGATGGGTGTATACGCCCTCAATATCAAGATTGTTTAGTTTTGTAAGATGGCGGAACAGCAGCACTGCCTTATCTAGCATTACGCCCATTCTGCCCATGCCGGTATCAATTTTGACGTGGGCGCGCAGTTTGCTACCCATCTCACGGGCGGTACTGTCATAAGCACGCGCTAAATCCAGATCGTAAAGGGTGGCGGTGATCTGGTATTGAATCGCTTGTCGCGCTGCTTCAGAGGGCAGGTAGCTAAGTGCCAAAATTGGCGCGTTGATACCTGCATCGCGCAGTTCTAGCGCCTCATGAATATTGGCGACGGCTAAATAATCCGCGCCATTTTGCAGCGCCGTGCGCGCCATTGCCACCGCGCCATGCCCGTAAGCGTCAGCTTTCAATACCGCAAACAGCGCCACCTGTGACCCAATCATTGAACGTATGGCGCGCACATTACCCGCCGCTGCTTCCAGATCGATCTCTACCCACGATGGGCGGTTCGGGCGTATGGCTGTGCTGCTATCAGAGGTATGGGCGCGCGCCAGCATCACTGCGTCATCGGCATTTTTGAGCAGCGCCTTGACTACCAGTTCCATACGTGAGCGTGCGCCGCCTTTGATCAGAATCACATCCTGATCCGTCACATTCGCATCAATCACGCCGGCCACTGCATCATGAATGCTGTAGGTAGTGCGCACCCCTTCGGGAGTCATCCCCTGATCTAGCGCCGCGCGGGCGGCCATCGCCGCCTCTGCACCTTCAGTGACCAGCCGTGTGGTAAATTCTGATGCCTTCTGCCCAACGCGGCGGTGGCTTCTCTGGCTGACTGCCCCCAGCGCGTCCATATCGCCAAAGACAAAGATCGCCCGGCCATGATCCTGCGTGACGGCTTGCAGCCAATCCAGAGAAGCCAGCGTTGTCCATGGGTCGGCTTTATAGGAATCATCAATAATGATGCTGCCGTTGATCCCGTCTAACGGTTTCATGCGGCCGGGAAGCGGCTCAAGTTCGGTGAGAGCGTGTAAGCTGTCGTGCAGCGGAATGTCAAAGTATGCGCCAACAGCCAGCGCCGCCAGCGCGCATGTGAGCTGCTGTTTGCCTAACAGCGGTGTCCAGCGCCCCACAATACGCTGATCGTTATAGCGTAGGTCAAAGCCGGTTCGCGCTGTATCGAGCATGATATTTTGGGCAATAATATCTGCGCCAAAGGCGACTTCCGTGCTAACCGTGACCACTTTTGCGCGGGCGCGTGATGCCAGCCCACGCACATAATCGTCGTCGTAATTGAGTATCACCAGCCCCGTAGGCGAAATGTAATCGACAAGCTGCCCGATTTCATGGGTAAGCTGGTCGCCGGTGTCGAAACGTTCGTGATAGCCTGGCCCGACGTGTGAAATGACCCCGATATGGGGGCGAATTGCGCCGACCATCTCGCCCATTTCGCCGGGATACAGCACATCCAGAGGTAGAGCTACAATCTGATGCTCAGGGGTGAGCCGGGCGAGAGTGAGCGGAATATCCAAACGCCCCCCCTGTTCGCTGCCCGCCGCCAGCACATTGTAGCGGGTTCTCAAAACCTGCTTGATAGCCGCCAGCGTGACCGATTTTCCCGATGTCCCCGCCACGCCAATCACCCGGACGCCCTGTTTGCCAACCACGAAATGCGACCAGATCATCAGCGCTTGCAGCGGGTTTTTGACCAGTATGACCGAAATGCCAGTGGTATCAAATTCTGGCGGGCGGCTGCATAACAGCCCGGTTGCCCCGCGCTCAACGGCCTCTTGCATATATTGGTGTCCGTCGCCGCGTTCGCTTTTGATGGCTGCATACAGGCAGGCTTCGGTGGCATTTCGAGAATCGACGCAGAATTGGCTGAACAGGTGCGCTGCTGGTTCGCCAAAGAGTTGGCCGCCGGCAGCTTCTAGTAGGTCATAAAGGTTGATCATCGGAACTGGGCGCCCAAGTCATGATGGCGAAAGTTTGCTATAATCTTTTCGGCTAAGAATTCAGCACTAAGATTATGGCATTCTCTTTCGAGCTTGTAAAATCACACGGTGATGCGCGCTCAGGGGTTTTTCACACACCTCATGGGGATTTATTGACTCCGGTTTTTGCCCCCGTCGGCACGCAGGCCACTGTGAAAGCAGTTTCCCCGCGTGATCTAGCTGATCTTGGCGCAAGCCTCGTGCTTTCTAATACCTATCATTTGCATTTAAGGCCGGGCAGTGAGTTGGTACGTGAGTTGGGCGGTTTGCATCAGTTCATGCGCTGGCCGAAGCCGATCCTGACCGACTCTGGCGGCTTTCAAGTGTTCAGCCTCGCCAAAATTAACCGTATTGATGATGAAGGGGTCACCTTTCAAAGCCACATTGATGGCAGTCGCCACCGCTTCACGCCTGAACTCTCCATGGCCGTGCAGGAAAATCTGGGCGCGGATATTATCATGTGCTTCGATCAATGCCCGAAGCCTAAAGAACGGGCTATGGTGGAATCTGCCGTAAGGCGCACGCAGGCATGGGCGGCGCGCTGCCGTGAGGCGCATCGTGACGATCACCGGCAGGCGCTTTTCGGTATCCAGCAGGGCGGAATTTATCAAGACCTTCGCGCAGTGAGCAGCGAAGGGTTGAAACAACTGGAGTTCCCCGGTTTCGCCATTGGCGGGCTGGCGGTAGGCGAATCTAAGTCAGAGATGTACCAGACGCTAGATACCTGTGTGCAGATGCTTCCGAGTGATAAACCACGTTACTTGATGGGCGTTGGCGCGCCAGATGATCTGGCACAGGCCGTTCTTCGCGGCGTGGATATTTTTGATTGTGTGCTGCCAACGCGAATCGCTCGCCATGGCGCAATCTTCACGCCGGACGGGCAAATCAATATCGGGCGGGCGGCCTTCATGCGCGATGAACGCCCGATACAAGCTGACTGTGATTGCTATACCTGCCAAATGTTCAGCCGCGCTTATTTACGCCATCTGGTGAAGGCGCACGAATTGTTGGCGCACACCTTGTTGAGCTTGCATAACATTCGCTTCCTGATCCGCCACATGGAAATGATGCGGCGCGCCATTTTTGAAGGGACGTTGGAAGATTATGTACAGGCGTTTCTGGAACGTTATCTACAGGCTGTGTGAGGTTTCCCCTCTCTTGACTTCCAGTGTTCGCCCGCTTTTCCCCCACTGTAAAATTTTCGCCGGTATGATGGCTGTATTCAAACCATCAGGCTGATCCCGTGACCCGGAAAACCCGACGCGCGCTTGTCGTTGTTGCCTTTACGCTGATGAGTTGCAGCAGCCGCGTAATGCCCGCCGCTACACCTACTGGTGAGGGGGTCGTACTGCGTATGTTTGCGAGTAATGCTGCGCTGCCGCTAGTGCAAGAACTGACGCGCGCATACTCGCTAGAGCATACGAACGTCAGTTTTGAGGTGGAGTCTGGTAATTTCGGGGCAATGCTGCGGCGGATTCATGAAGGGGAAACGCCCTATTTCCTGACAAATTATCTTCCCTCCGAAACCGAGCAGGAAATTCCCTTATGGGCAGCGCCAGTGGGTCAAGACGCTATCGCGGTGATCGTGCATCCGGGAAACCCGGTGACCGGTTTAAGCCGCAGCCAACTGCGCGATGTTTTTCAAGGGCGTGTCACAAATTGGAGCGAATTAGGGGGAGAAGATCAGCCCATCACTGTTATTTCCCGTGAATCTGGCTCTGGCACCCGCGCTGTATTTGAACACATGATCATGGGCAGCCGCCAGACTACGCCATCAGCGCGTATTGCGCCCGGCAGCAGCGAAGTGATTACCTCCGTATCCCGCGATCCTTTCGCAATTGGTTACGTATCGGGCAGCTACCTCGATAATCGCGTTCGCGCGCTGGCTGTTGATGGTGTGCTTCCGGAAATGGCCGCCATTGCTGATAGCGCCTACCCACTGCGCAGCATGCTGTACATTATTGGTCTGCGCGAGCCGGATGGCGGCCAACCGCTGGATCTGGATTACCGCGCATTCATCGGTTGGGTACAAGGCCCAGATGGGCAGAATATCCTATCTGGTTTAGCCGCTCCGTTACTGCCCGCCGCCTGAAAATAGGTGTCTAACTTCGCTCAGGTGGCTTGCAGCGCCAGCATTATATTGACAATTGAACATAGGCCCCCGAAAAGCACAAAGAGCACCAGCGCCCACATCAATGTCAGCGAAATATCTCGGATTATCCGCAGCCGCGAGCGCCTCCGCTCCATCTCTAGCTCCGGAATCCGCAGGCGATACAGCGCCCCCGCCGCTCCATAATTTCCGGGATTGATCCGCAGCACATTATCAAGGCAAATAGAGGCTTGATCCAGCGTGTCCACGGCTACGCTCATCCACAGCCACGCATCTTCAAAATTGGCATCTTCGCGAATCAATTCACGCAGGATAACACGGGCTTCCTCGCGCTGATCGGCTTTGACCAGTTCAATCGCATCCATAAGGCGGTCAATTCGCGCCTCTGCTTTTGCCGCGTCATTTCGTGAAGACTTCGCACTCATACATTGTTCCCGCGCAAGGCTATGAAGCAGGATGCCCCGATATGGTTTGGGCGCGCCCCTACAACCACAATTGCGGCGTTAAATAGGCTCCAACTGTTGCGCGGCGGGGGTGGTTCGCTCATCTAGCTTCACGCCGGCGAAAAGATCATTTTCATCCACGCGATCTTGAACAGGCTTCGGGTGTATGCGGGTGAATCCTTGTTTGGAGAATACACGCTGTCGAATCACCTTCGGAAGGCGTGGCGTAGTGCGCCCCCCTAATTGGCTGGCATGGCAGTTGCTGGAGGCTTCCCATTGGGTGTAGTAGGCGCTGATATTGATCAGGGTGTGAACAGGCTCTGCATGATCTACGATGGCCTGTATATCAATGTCTTTGTTGCGGCCTACATGCCGGGGGTCTTGCCCGCGTATCCTCATCAGCATGATGCCCATCTGAATTTGCCGTTTGGCGATGGCCGAATAATACAGTTTTTGCGGTTGGTACGGTGCTTGTCCAGTTTCATAGCCCGCGTCACTCGCTTTGAAGAACGCTTCGACGGTAGCCCGCTGGATGGCGATATGATCCGGGTGGCCGTAGCCGCCATATTTATTGAAAGTGATCACGACCTGCGGCTGAACCTCACGGATCACTTCCACCACTCGCCGCGTGATCGTTTCAACGGGCTGCTGCCACAGGCAGTCCGGGTCATTCGCAGTTTCGGAACTCATCATGCCGCTGTCTTTGTAGCCAAACTTGAATACTTCTTTGAAACCAAGAATCTCGGAAGCCTTGTCCAGTTCAGCAAGCCGCAGCGCCGCTACTGAGTCGTAGCCTTTCATAAATTCTGGCTTGACCGTGCCAACATCGCCATTGGTCGCGCAGATTAAATAAACTTCGACTCCTTGTGCCACATATTTAGCGATCAACCCACCTAGACCAAAACTTTCATCATCCGGGTGTGCATATGAAATAAGTAACCGCGCACGCGCCGCCATTTTCCGCCTCTTATCCCGTCTATCCAATGAAATCAATACAAACTGGTTTCTATAACATATGTTCTGGTAATGATATGCTGTGATATGGTTTTTCTATATGAAAATCTCGCAAATGATTATATCACTTTGCCCTACGCTTGCTCTACGGGGGTGAGCCGCGCCCCTTAAAAATCAAGAGTAAGCGCCGTATACTTCCGACTCGTTTGTCCCGATGGTTTTTATGAGGGGAAAGGTTCATGCGCAAAACATGGACATTGTTGATCGTGCTGTTGACCGCCTTGCTGCTGATGGCTTCGTGGAGCAGCGTTGTTGGGCAGGGATCAGCTTTTGCCACCAATACGCCGCCCCCGCCGCCTGTTTTTACGACGAATACGCTGGTTCCGGCCACGCCAGAGCCAACGCTCACACTTGAGCCAACGCTAACGCCTACCAATACAGCTACGCCCACTAATACAGCTACGCCTACCCATACGCCGACGCTTACCGAAACACCGACGCTAACCCCTTCGCCAACGGCGACGATTGTTGGCCCGGTCATTTACCCTGAAGGCTACAGCCCGCTCACTGGCTTGCCCTATCCCAGTGAAGAAGCGCGTGACCGCCGCAACCTGATCATCAAAATTTCCAATTTCCCGCCGCAAGTGCGCCCACAAAGCGGCCTGAATGCGGCAGATGTGATCTATGAATATGAAGTTGAAGGCGGCGTGACCCGTTTTGCCGCCATCTTCCGCAATAACATGCCGCATCACGTTGGGCCGGTACGCAGCGGACGGCTGCTTGACCTTGAGCTTGCGCCGATGTATGAAGCCCTGTTCGCCTATTCTGGCGCCAGCGCCCCGGTGCAAGATTTACTGCTACATCAACCGTGGTCTTTGCAAGTCATATCGCCTTCAATTGGTGATAACTGCGTGCAGGCGGGCTTCTGCCGTTTTCCGGGGGATAATCTCGCCTTTGAGCATACGCTTTACGCGGATACCGAGTTGATCTGGGAACGGGCAACTGCCCGCGGCATCAACGAAGGCCGCCGTGCGCGGGGCTTCTCTTTTAGCGATCAGCTTGATCCCAACAGCCAACCGGGCGAAGATATTTTCGTCAACTGGTACGGGCATACCGATGCGCGCTGGCAGTATGATGAGGGAACCGGCCATTATCTACGCTTCACCGAAGGCTTGCCGCACTATGACGCCGCCGATGGGCAGCAGGTGTGGGTCGATAATTTTGTGATCATCGAAGTTCCGCACGAAGAACGCCCCGACTTATTCGAGCCGGAAAGCAGTTCGGCGTCGCAGCAGATCAACCTTTGGGACAGCGGGCGGGCTTATCTATTCCGTGATGGCCGCTGGTTTGAGGGTTACTGGCGCCGCCGTGACCGCGAGCCGGGTTCGGCGCTGGAGTTGTTCTATGCCGATAACACGCCGATGATGATGAAACCGGGCCGCTCGTGGGTTTCGATTGTGCGCTGGTTGGGCGATGTCGTGGTGAGCGATCAGCAGGCCGATATGCAGGCGACCGGCACCGCCTTAGCCGCCAGCTTCACGCCAACGAATACCATCACCCCCGGCCCTAGCCATACGCCGGAAGCCACGCTCTATCCGGGTGTGACGTTAATGCCGCGGTAATTTTCACTGGTAAATCAAAAGGGCGCGAGAATGTCACCGCGCCCTTTTTGATTCCCCATCTAACCGCTTGGTTTGGCTGATATGTCTTTATGCTGCCGTCTCAAAAGCAGCACGCGCATGATGATCGCGCCCATCACCCATGCCCCCGCTTCCCCCACGCGCAGCCATGTAGCCCCTGTTTGCCGGTTCCAATACACCACGTAAAAATCGAGATAGGCATCAAGATTGCCCATCGGCACAGGTGAGAACGGGCGGTTGTAGATCGCCCATGCCAGCACGGCATAGACGATTTCCCACGCGGAACGTGCCTCATTGATTAAAATCGCGCAGAGGATGATCATCACCGGCAGTAGGAAGGCCATGAAACGCGAAATGTCGGTGCCGCCTAAGAAGCTAAGCGCCATCACCGCCAGTACATACAGGGCGATGCTCAACTTCAGCCCGCGCAGTTGTCGCCATATCACGGGAATTCGGCGCGGCGTGAGCAGCATCCATACCGGCAGTAGGGCGATCAACAGCCCTATCGCCAGATTCAGGTTGCGCCGCCACATCGTGACCAATTCCGGCGTCGTGATCACATCGAAAAGCTGATCCGAGCGCCCCACTGGAATCAGCAGGCGCGGCAGTAGGAAAGCCAGCGCCATGATCGCGCTGACGATGAGCGCCTTCATCAATGGCCTGAATTGCCGTTCTCGCCATGCCTGCTGCACGAATACCACGATGAGCAGGCTAGTGGGAATCGCCGCAAACTCGCGAATCAGCGCGCCGATCACGCCCGAAAGCAGGATCACCGCATCCCATCTGAATGTAGATTGCCCGTTTGCGGCGCGGCGCACATGCTGCGTCAGCCCGATCATGCCCAGCAGCACCAGCGGAAAGGCCAGCGGGTCAGTACGGAAGGTATCAAACAGATAAAATTTTACGCTGAAGGTCGAAACTGCGGCGATGATCGCCACCGCGAACGCGCCCCCAAAGCGGCGGCTTTCGCGGGTGATGAACAGCCGCGCCAGCGTGAACGCCAGCACAATTTGCCCGATAGCTCCGGCATAAGCCAGCGTTCGGAATCCGGCAATAGATGAGCGCCCGCTGAAATCCCCGATCAGGCTTGCCAGCAGCGGCGGCAGTGGGCGGTAAGCGTAGGGTGAAACCAGCCCTGTATTGCCAGCGATGCCGTGTTCAGCCATATCAAGATAATGCACCCAATCCCATGTGAATCGGTAGGTGTTTAGGCTGTTGGTGAAAAGATCGAGCGTGATCGTGAAAATAATGGCAAAGAGGGCGATAAATCCATACTGGATCAGCGTGAACTTCCAGATTCGCCATGCCCCCGCGCCGATCATCCATAATCCCGCAGCGGCGAAAAGCCCCGCGCTAAAGAACAGTAGTTGCGCGGCGATCTGATCGAAAAGCGCCCAGTGATAATAAACCTGCCCGAAATGCTGCCCGTCCTCAAATGTGACGCGGATAGATGGCGCGGTGCCGTCGCAGTGGGGGCGTTCGCCGCTAAGCGGGGCGGGGGCTTCCGCGATCAGCACTTCGCTGGCGCCGTTCACTAACCACGCCAGATGCAGGCAGTCGGCGGCGAAAAGGCTGCGCGTGCGGTCAATTGTGAAGCGGATGCTGCCGTTGTTAGGTATCTGCTGGTTCAGGTTGACCGGTAGGGGATGACTCAGCGTATCCAGCACCAGCGCCGCCAGAATAAGCCCGCAGGCCAGCGCCGCCGCAAGAAAGAAAAACCCTAATCTGCTTCTATGTTCTTTTTGCCGTTGGATCACGGGAATCCTAGCTGTTGTTATTTTTCAGGATGGTTCAAGCGCGTAAATCTTAACGTTTTGCGCCTTGAATAACATCTGCTGCAAAGAATAATCCCTCTTCTATTCACATTTCACCCGCTGCTCATCATATAAATGTAGACTTTCAACCGTTGGATTCGGCATCATCCCCGACTATAATAATCGAACAAATATTCGTACAAAAAAGATACTGTTAGAGGGCTTCATGGCTCAGGATAAGATCGTCGTTCGTGGCGCGCGCGAGCATAATCTGAAGAATATTGACGTGGAGATTCCACGCAACCAGATGGTGGTCATCACCGGTCTTTCGGGGTCGGGAAAGTCGTCGTTGGCTTTTGACACGATCTTCGCTGAAGGCCAGCGCCGCTATGTTGAAAGCTTGAGCGCCTATGCCCGCCAGTTTCTCGGCCAGTTGGAAAAGCCCGATGTCGATCAAATTGAGGGGCTAAGCCCCGCCGTTTCAATTGACCAGAAGGGCGTAAGCCATAACCCGCGCTCTACCGTCGGCACCGTCACCGAAATCTATGACTATCTGCGCTTGCTTTATGCGCGCATTGGCATCCCACACTGTCCGGTTTGCGGCGAAGAAGTCGTCGCGCAAACTTCACAGCAGATCGTGGATGAAGTGATGCGGCTTGCCAGCGGTCTGCCCGAAGATCAGGGCGTGCGGGTGCAAATTCTTTCGCCCGTGATCCGCGACAAGAAGGGGACGCACGAGAAGGTTTTTGAGGACCTTCGCAAACAGGGTTATGCCCGTGCCCGCGTAGATGGCGAAGTGCGCGATCTGGACGAAGCGATTAAGCTGGCACGCTACGAGATTCACAACATCGAAGCGGTGGTAGATCGGCTGATCATCCGTCAATACGCCGATAAAGACGCCGAAGATGCCCATAATTTTGAAACCCGCCTCACTGAAGCCATAGAAGGCGCGCTGAAACTTGGTGAGGGTCTGGTGATCGTGAATAATCTCAATGAAACGCCGGCGGTAGATATTCTGTTCAGTGAGCATCTGGCCTGTATCAACGGGCATGGCAGCCTGCCGGAACTTGAACCGCGCCTGTTCAGCTTCAACACCCCCAAAGGCGCATGCCCCGAATGTCAGGGCTTAGGCTTTCGGCTGGAGCTAGACCCCGATCTCATCATATCTAACCCTGATCGGACGATTCTTGGTGGCGCGATTCAGGCCAATGGGTGGGATTTTTCCGCCGAAGACAGTTGGGCGAGCCAGCTTGCCCGCGCCGTGAATGAGGCTTACGATATTCCGCTGGATGTGCCGTGGAAACAGCTTTCGCCTGAACAGCAAAAAGTGCTGCTGTACGGCACTGGCGGCAAAAAGATCAAGGTACGCTACAGCAACGGCAACGGTTGGCGCGAATACATGGTCGCCTTTGAAGGCGTGATCAACAATCTTCAGCGCCGCTATCGAGACACCGAAAGCGAAGGTATTCGCTGGGCAATCGAACAAACCATGAGCCAAGTGGCCTGTTCGGCTTGCAGCGGAAAGCGCCTTCGCCCTGAAGCCTTAGCGGTCACGATTGCCGATAAGCATATCAATGAGGTTACGGCGCTGCCGATCAACCAGCTTCGCAGTTGGGTTGAGCGTCTGCGTGGGCGTGTGGGTGAGGCGCTGCTTTCAGCCCGCGATCAGGAAATTGCTCACCAGATTTTGAATGAGATCGAGTCTCGCGTCAGTTTCTTGGATAACGTCGGCTTGAACTATCTCAGTCTGGCGCGTTCTTCGGGATCGCTTTCTGGAGGTGAAGCCCAGCGCATCCGGCTGGCGACGCAGATTGGCAGTCGCTTAACCGGCGTGCTGTATGTGCTAGATGAGCCGTCTATTGGCTTGCACCAGCGCGATAATGGCAAGCTGATCGCCACGCTGAAAGACCTGCGCGATCTGGGCAACACCGTCTTAGTCGTTGAACATGACGAAGAAACTATGCGTACCGCCGATTGGCTGATTGACATGGGGCCGGGCGCTGGCGAACACGGCGGAAGAATCGTCGCTGAAGGCACGCCGTTGGAGGTGGAACAGGTCGAAAACAGCCTGACTGGCGCTTATTTGAGCGGGCGCCTGCGTATCGAAGTGCCTGAAGATCGCCGCTCCGGTAATGGGCAAAGCATCGTTGTTCATGGTGCGCGAGAGAACAATCTCAAGAATGTGGATGTGGCGTTTCCGCTGGGCAAGCTGGTCTGTGTGACCGGCGTCAGCGGCAGCGGCAAATCGTCGCTGATGGTGGACGTGCTCTATACCCGTCTGGCGCAGGTGCTGAATGGCGCGCGCGAGCGCCCCGGCGATCACGACAGCATCGAAGGCATCGAGTACATTGACAAGATCATCAACATTGATCAAAGCCCAATTGGCCGCACCCCGCGCAGCAACCCCGGCACCTATACCAAGATGTACGATCACATCCGCACCCTGTTCGCTGAACTGCCTGAAAGCAAGGTGCGCGGCTACACCGCCGGGCGTTACAGCTTTAATGTGAAGGGCGGCCGCTGCGAAAAGTGTGAGGGGCAGGGGCGCTTACAAATCGAAATGCAGTTCTTGCCGGATGTATACGTCACCTGTGATGTCTGTCATGGGGCGCGCTACAACCGTGAAACCTTACAAGTCAAATATAAAGGCAAGAGTATTGCCGAAGTGCTGGATATGACGGTCAGCGAAGGCTTGCAGTTCTTCACGCACGTGCCAAGTATCGCCAGCAAGCTGGAAACGCTGGAAGAAGTGGGGCTTGGCTATATCCGTATCGGCCAGCCGGCAACCACGCTTTCCGGCGGCGAAGCCCAGCGGGTGAAGCTCAGCCGTGAGCTTTCGCGCCGCGCAACCGGTAAAACGCTGTATATCCTTGATGAACCGTCTACCGGCTTGCATGCCGCTGACGTGAAGCGGTTGGTCAAGGTGCTTCAACAGCTTGTCGAAACCGGCAATACGGTGCTGGTGATTGAACACAATCTCGATATCATCAAGGTGGCCGACTGGATCATTGATATGGGGCCAGAGGGGGGCGATGCTGGCGGCCAGGTGATCGCTGAAGGCACGCCCGAAGCAGTCGCACAGATTGAAGCCAGCTATACCGGTCAGTATTTGCGGCACGTGTTGGATGGCGTGAGGGTGTAAACTTTCCTTCGAAATAAGGGTGATATTTGTAAGGGCGTGAATTTTCGCGCCCTTTTTGATTTTAGGGCTGAAAGCTGCTTGCAGTGTGTATCAGGCGTACTCTACCGCTGCCGCTATCACTGCCGCCTTTCCTCCTTCAACCTGCACATAGCGCCCGACGGGTTTCACTGCATCATGCGGGAAGAAGAGCAGCGCGTTGGTCTCTAGCGCCCACTGCTGCCATTTGCGCTTGCTTTCCAGCGTGACCAGCGGCTCAACATCGTAAGCTGTCATCCATGCCAATCGCTCAAAATGCAGCGCGAAGCTCGCCATATCGCACACGAAAAGACCTTGTTGGCCGCCGCTTTCAAGGATCACGCTCATATGCCCCGGCGTATGCCCCGGCGTCACCACCCCGCGCACCCCCGTCGCCAGATCGGCATCGCCGTCTAATAAGCGCATTTGCCCACTTTCTACCAGCGGCGCGAAATTATCCGCCAGATAGGTGGCGCGGGTGCGCTCGTTGGGGCGGCTGGCATCCTCAAATTCTCGCCGCTGGGTCACATATTCAGCGTTCGGGAAAGTCGGCACAATCTGCCCGCTTTCATCTACCCACGTGTTATCGCCGCAGTGGTCATTATGCAGATGGGTGTTGATCACCAGATCAATATCGGCTGGCGTTAACCCTAACCGGCCTAGCGCATCGCTGAGCGTGCCATGTGGATGCTCAAGTTGAAAATGCTCGCGCAGCTTTTCAGGAATTTTGCTGCCGTTGCCGCTGTCAATCAGGATATTCTGCGTCCCTGTTTGCACCAACAGCACATTTGAAGGCATCGGCACTTTGTTGGTTTCATCATTCACCGGGTATAGGCGCGAATACAATGCGCGTGGCACTAGCCCGAATGCGCCGCCGCAGTCCATTTGCGTCATACTTTCTTGAATTAGATGTAATTGAAAATCGCCAAATTGGATCACCGCAGAGTCCTAATTTTTGCCGCTGCCCAGTCGTGAAAGGCTGCTTAAACCAGCCCAACCTAGCAGCATCGCGCCGGTTGCCGTCCCCAGCACAGGGAAAGGTACACCCGCTAGTATAGCCATCACCAGCGCTTTCGGAAATGCGCTCGCCCAGTCATCTTTGGCGACGCTTTTTTGAATCCCAAGAACGGCCAGAAAGCATAACGTTCCCGTAATGGCCGAAATAACGGGGATTAAAAATCCGGTCAGATCGCCAACGCTCCACACCGCATCCAGCGCAATCGTGGCGAGCGCGCTCATCGCATGTATTGGCGGCGGGGTAATGCCATTCTTCTGATTTTCGCTTTCCTCTGGCGGAAAGATGATAGTTTGCGGCGGGGATGGCTGCTTGCTCACTGCATAAACTCCAGTTCCATATACTCAATAAGTATACGCAATCTGGCGGCTAAATAGTGCGCCTATTTGACCTGATCATTGATCCTGAAAAAATTGTGCGGCGCGGGCGGCGGCTGATTTTCTTCAAAACAGCAAAAATAGAGGCGTCTGATTAGGGCGCCTCTATTTGTTTTAGCCTCGCTCGTCCTATCACAACGGCGGCAGTCACATTTCACGCAATCATCCGAATCATCTCTGGCATGCCGTGGCGGATCGTGTTAACCACTTGCCCATAGCTGCCCTGCGCCTCTTTCGGCACGACTAAAATGCCATGCGTGAAGGTGCCTGCTGCCCGTTCCACCAGCCACACATCCACCACATCATAGAGGGGAATATCCGGTTGATCGCCCAACCGGTCAAAGCCTGTCCCTAACATGGCGGCATTGAAGGTGTCAAACTGATCACGGCTGACGTGATGCGACAGCGATTTTTGATTCAGTGCGCGGTCAAAGAACGCCTCAACCACAATTTCGCCTGTCCCCATTTTTCGCAGCGTCGCCACGCTGTCTTTCGCCCGCCGGTCATGATAGTGAACGGTCACCCGGTAAATTGCGCTGGCGCCGGGGGTTCGCGCCAACTGCGCCACCGTAGGCAAACTCAGGCGCTCGGCCAATGCCCGCAGCGCCGGAACATGTGAATGGGAAAGCGGCGAAGCGTTAGTCATCGTTGTTGGTGATACTCACTCAAGTGTTAGCACAACTTTGCCAAATAGATTTCCCGCCTCCAGCAGTTCATGACCGCGCCGGATTTCGCTCAACGGCAGTTCAGCGCCGATCACCGGCTTCAAGCGTCCGGCGAATACCTGACTCATCACTGCTTTGAAGGCCGACGTCGGCCCCATCGTACTGCCGATCAGGCTGATTTGCTTCCCGAAGATCAGCCGTAAATCAATATTAGCCATCGGGCCGCTGGTGTTGCCCACGATCAAGATGCGCCCACCGCGCCGAACGCTGCGCATACTGTCGGTGATGGTCGCCTGCCCAACGTTATCCACCACCACATCCACGCCCTGCTTGTTCGTCAGTTTGTAGATCGCCTTTGACCATGCCGGATCATCCGCCCGGTTTAGCGTCACGTCCGCGCCCAACTGCCGCGCTTGCTCGCATTTTTCGGCGCTGCTGCCCACCACGTACACCGTGCAGCCGCACATTTTGGCAATTTGTAGGCTGGCGGTATTCACGCCGCCGCCTGCGCCCACGATCAACACGCTTTCGCCGGGGCGCAGCTTGCCGCAGTTGATCAGCGAATGCCATGCCGTCACGTACACCAGCCCCGCCGCCGCCGATTCTGCAAATGACACGTGATCCGGCAGCTTGATCAGGTTACGCGCTGGTAAATTCACATACTCAGCCGCTACCCCTGGCACCATTTCGCCCAGAATATGCCCGTCAAGGCAGTATTCTTCGCTTCCGGTCAGCGATAAACAACCTTCATTAATGATGGTTGGGTTAATGCCCACGCGGTCACCCGTCGCGACATGCGTCACGCCTTCGCCAACTGCTTCTACAATTCCCGCGCCATCTGCTGCCACAATATGCGGCATCGCCAGTTTCAGGCTCGGCCAACCTTCGCGCACCCATAAATCCAGCCGGTTCAAGGCTGCCGCTTTAATCCGTACCCGTACTTCATACACTTTAGGCGGGGGTGGTTCAGGCAAGTCTATCACTTGCAGCGTATCAATCCCGCCGTGTGCGTTCAGAACTGCGGCTTTCATCAGCGCATCCCCAGTTCGTTGCGGGCAATCACCATTCGCTGCACTTCGCTGGTGCCTTCATAAATACGGGTGATGCGCGCATCGCGGTAATAACGTTCGATAGGTAATTCCTTGCTGTAGCCCATGCCGCCGTGAATTTGCACCGCTTCATCCGTGACAAATTCCGCCGTTTCGCTGGCGAATAATTTCGCCATGCTCGCTTCCAGCGTGTAGCGTCCGCCGCTGGTTTTACTGCGCTCTTTCGCCGCGCAGGCGCTATAAATGAGCAGGCGGCTGGCCTCAATGCGGGTTTTCATATCCGCGATCTTCTGCTGAATCATCTGCAGCTGCCCGATTGGCCCGCCAAAGGCCTGCCGTTCTTTGGCATACTGCACGCTGGCTTCGTAGGCTGCTTCGGCAATCCCCAACGCCTGTGAGGCAATCCCGATCCGCCCCGCATCCAGCACCGTCATTGCTATCTTGAAGCCTTCGCCCGGCTCGCCTAGCACGTTCTCAACTGGACATTCATAGTTTTCATACACAATTTCGCTGGTGGCGCTGGCGCGAATGCCCAGTTTCGGCTCTTTTTTGCCGCGAATGAAGCCCGCCCGATCCGCCTCAATCAGAAATGCGGTGATCCCTTTATGCTTCTTTTCCGGCTCGGTCATCGTGAACAGGATCACGTAATCGGCCACCGGCCCGCTCGTTACCCAGCTTTTTCGCCCGTTGATCACGTAATGCGTCCCGGCGCTATTCAAGACGGCCCGGCTTTGCATCGTGCCTGCGTCGCTGCCACTCATTGGCTCGGTCAGGCTGTAAGCGCCGATCTTCTCGCCGCCGGCCACGGGTGCGAGAAATTTTTGCTTCTGCGCTTCGGTGCCAAATTTATAAATTGCGTGGCAGTACAGCGAATTATTCACGCTCACAATCGTGCTGTGGCTGGCATCAGCTTTGGCAACTTCGATCATCGTCAGCGCATAAGCCAGCGTATCCATGCCCGCGCCGCCGTATTCTTCAGGGATTTCAATTCCCATCAGCCCCAGTTGCCCCATCTGCCGCACCGTTTCCAGCGGAAACTCGCCGCTTTCATCAAACTCGGCGGCAATCGGCGCGATCTCGTTTCGGGCAAAATCTCGCGCCATTTTTTGCAGCGCGAGATGATCCGGCGTCAGCGCCGGAATCACGGGTACTCCAGCTAATTCTCCAGCAGTCATGCTCAAAATCCTTTCCTTAAAAATACGCTTTTGCTTCGGATTATAACCTGTCTGCTGGTGAAAAGACTTGAGCGCTCATTTCTACGGTGAATCATGTGTCCAATAGGTCTGTTTTACCGCGTATCATTGTAAAAATATCCGCATCCTGTACAGTTATCTTTACCGCATTTTAGGCTTCACCTTCTCCCATTGATCAATAGGTTTGCTGTATGCCCCCACTCAAAATCAATCATGTCGCTATCGTGGTCGAAGATGTTAATGCTGCACTCGCCTTTTGGCGTGACGCCCTTGGCCTGCCGCTGCATCATTTAGAACATAACGAATCTGAAGCCGTAGACATTGCCTTCTTGCCAGTGGGTGAGGGCGAAATCGAATTGATTGCTCCCTTCACCGAAGACAGCGGCGTGGCGAAATATTTAGCGAAGAAGGGCGCGGGGCTGCATCATATTTGCCTTGAGGTCGAAAATATTGGAGAAGCCATCGCCCGTATTACGACGGGTGGCGGCGAGATGATCAACGCTGAAGCCCGCACCCGCCCCGACGGCACGCGCTATGCTTTTGTGCATCCCAAAAGCACCGGCGGCGTGCTGTTAGAACTCTATGAGGTTAAGAAATGAAACAAATAATTGCAGTCGTTCCCGTCGTTCTGGCGCTCATCACTGGCGGCGTGCTGGCGCAAACCACGCCCCAATTCACCTGTTCTTCGCCGTCCGGCTTTGGCGTTGAGCTGGAGCGTGGCAGTTTCTATCTCGATCTGCAATGTCAGCCCGCGCTTTCACGCACTTTAGAAATTCAGCCCGGCGCGTCGGCTCGTTTCACCATCAGCCTGTCAAATTATTACGCCGCCAATGCCGCAAATGAGGCGCATTTTGACATCCATCTAGCGATGGATCGCGCGCGGATCATGGTGCGCCAGGCCGATCAACTGGATGGCGAGTTGATCACCGATACCCTGTTTGCCCTGCAAAATGTGGCGGTGGTTGCCTCTGGCCCGTCTTATACCTTCATCGTTGAAAATCGCGGGCTGCGTTCCGCCGTCTTTGATCTCAGCGTGCGACCAAACACCTAGTTTGCAAATAAAAGCGGTATCTTTAACTTTTCCGGCGCTATTCCAGAAGATTTATTGCTTTCGCAAAATCTTCTCCATCGGTCTGCCTTTTGCTAACTCATCAACTAACTTGTCCAGATAGCGAATTTCCCGCATCGTGGGTTCTTCGATGTCTTCCACTCGAACGCCACAAACTACGCCTTTGATTAAAGCCCGTGAGGGATTCAGTTCAGGCGCTTCAGCAACAAAGGTCTCAATGTCTGTTTGCTTTTTCAACTGCGCTTCTAGTGCCGCCTGATCATATCCCATTAACCAGCAGATAATCTCATCAACCTCCGCTTTTGTGCGTCCTTTTTTCTCTGCCTTGGCGATATATTCGGGGTAGACCCGCGCGAAACTTATTTTATAGATCCGGTGGCTTTTCATCATGCCTTCTTTTTCTATGCTTTGATCTTAATATGTAGCGAGACCCCAAAATGATGATATGCCGCCGTCTTTGATCTCAGCGTGCGCCCGAATTAAGCCCTTGAACCGCTGAGACACCAACAACGTGTCTCAGCGGTAACTTTTTAATGCTTGGTTATTCTGCTGCTGTAATCGTGAATACGTCTCCAGCGCTGCGCCCGTATACCTCCGGGAAGTAGAATTCCTGCCCCGTCGCCGGAATCACGTTGAACACGCCCGGCATCCCCGCGCGAATCGTGTACACAAACTCATACGTGCCTGCCGGCAGATAGCTGGCATACAGCGCCACCGCCTCATCGCGGAATTCAATATTGCTGAACCACCACCAGCCCCAACCCATGCTTAGCGGGTTGTCGGTGCGCCCAAGCTCAGGCCGCGTGCCGATCTGCTGGCTGGTTGCCAGATCAGGGTTCACCGCGTCCGTGCCTGCCGGAATCGGATTCTCGATGATCACGAAATTCAGCGAGTTCGGCACGATGATCGACAATCTCACCTGCACGTTATCGCCTACTTGCGCTTCTGTGATCGGCGTTTCGCCCACTGTGCCATCCTGATTTTGCAGGTAGTAGGCGCGCTGTAAGATGATTCCCCGATCTACCGGCTCAACTTCGCTCACCGGCACGCTCACATTCAGCGCCGCGCTGTAGTACAGGGTGCCGCTTTCGCCAGCGGTGCTAAAGATCAGCTCGTTCACCTGATCCCGCAGCAGATCAGACACATCCACCCGCAGTCGCTCGGTGGTAAAGATGTCGTCTTGGGTGATTGTGCCTTCGCTCAGCGTCGTCTCGGTCTGCGGCATCGTCACCGTATAGCTGTAATCAGGGTTCAGTTCGTCGCTGGCGATCATCCAGTTGGTCAGCGCCATAACCGACCACGCCGTCTCTTGTGTGGTTTCCCACGCATCGGCAGTTCGCGCACTCATCAGCCAGCGAACGATATTCGGCAGCAGCGCATTATCTGGATCAACCTGCGCGAAAGTATCAAGGATGATCGCCGTTGAACGGGTGTTGGTGTTCCAGTTGAACGGATCGTTTGCGGCTTCTTCCCAGTGAACGCCGGTGGCGCTGGTGATCGCCTGTGTCGCCAGATCGCTCATGATCGCCGCAGTACGCGGATCGTCCGGATCAATGCCGTTTAGTGTTTGCGCCAGCAGCCCCAGCGCGTACTGATCCATCCGTGAGCGGAACTCGTATAAATTCGCCGCCCGTGATGCCTCTGGCTGATCTGCTCGCATCAGCGCATAGACCAGGAATACCTGCCGGTTGAGTTGATTGTCTGGCGTATTCGCGCTAACGCTGGTCAGCGCGCCGCGCACAAAGCGGGATGCCCCGTTGATCGCAGATTGTGGCACGCTGAATCCTTGTGCCTGCGCTTCTATCAGCCCGATTAGGGCATAGGCGGTCACCAATGAATTGCTTCTATCCTGAACGAACCAACCCCAACCGCCGTCCACTTTTTGCGCCGCCACCAGCATTTGAATGGCCTGATTTGTGGCGAGATTCAGCTCAGCCTGCAAATCGGGATTTTCGACGCCAAGCGCGTCAAAAGCGCGTACCGTCATGATGTTCGGTAGGAAGCGGCTCACCGTTTGTTCGGTGCATTGGTGCGGGAAATTACGCAGCACATCCAGCGCATCAATCGCCCCTGAAGCCAGTGATGCATTTAGTTGAATATCCAGCGATCCGCTCACGATCTCGTAGCCGCTAGGCAGAGATACGCCTTCGGTGCGGCTTTCGCCCGCATCAACCGTGCCGGCGGTAGCCGTGGTTTGCGGTACGTCAAAACGGTAAATCGGAATCAGCAGATCGTCGCCTTGTCCTAATGGCGGCTTGCTGGCGTCGGTGTATGCGCCGTCGTTGGCGTTGGCGTAGAAGGTGAGATTCGCGCCGGTTGCGTCCGCTTGATCCGCCAGCATCGCCCATTCCACCCGTTCGCGCCCGCCTGCGGCTACGGTCACTTCAACCGCCTGCTGATCTGCATCTGCAAAGCTCAGGCCGCTGGCCTCCAGCGATACATCTACCGTCAAATCCTGATCGGTGTTGTTATTCACGATAGCCGCCAGCGTCACTTCATCGCCCACCGTGAAGAAGCGCGGCGTCACAGGGCGAATCAGCACTGGTTTGGTGCTTAGAATATCAAATGTGGTCTGCCCAACCAGCAGATTGCCGTCCTGCGCTTCGCTCACCGCCCGCGCATCTACTCGCCACGTGGTCAGGTTATCGGGCAGCGTCACGCTGAACTGCGCCGTGCCGTCTGCGCCCGTCACAATCGAAGGATTCCAGAAGGGGGTATCTACAAATTCTTCACGAATATCGAAGATTCCGCCTTCGCCAAATCCGCCGCCACCACCCTTGATTGTGTCAATGATGGTCTGCGTGATCTGATCGGTATTGATGGTGAGTGGTGAGGCCAGCAGCACCGAAAGCATCTGCGGCCCATAGAAATGATCGAGCAGCGTGCCGGTGTTCGGCGGGGCGATGGTCAGTGTCGCCAGATCGCTCAGGCTGATGCCCACTTCCGCCTGAATCGGCGCGCCGGTGTAATCGCTGGTGCTTACGGTGAAATTCACCGTATCGCCGGGGCCAGCCTGTTCGGTGTCGCTGGTGATCCCGATGGTGATTTCCTTGCGGTCACGCTCCACCGACAGCTCGATGAGTCCGACTCTGAAACTGCTCACCGGGTTATTCTCATCTACGCCGTGAACGATGAACACGCTCACGAACACGTTCGGCGCAAATGCTTCGGTGATCGGCAGCCTGTAAACGAACGAATTGCTGTCCATGGTGATGCGCTCAGTTTGCAGTACATCGCCGCGCTGCACCACTACCAATGCCTCACTCGTCCCTTGAAATGGCGAAGTGATCAGAATCTCAGCCGTATCGCCAATCTCGTATTCGTTCTGATCCGAGATCAGGTCAATTCGGTTGCTGTTCTGCTGCCGCCACGCAACATAGCTGGTATCGCTCACCCACACATAGGCCGCCGAAGCCGATACGCTGCCGCGATCATCGCGCACCGACGCCCGAACCTTGAAAGTGCCGCCGTTCGGGGGGGTGAAGCTGAACTGTGCCAAGCCGTTCTCATCGGTGGTCACTTCGCCGCTGGTGACTGGCAGTTCTTCCACCTCATAAGTCCACACCGTGCGCCCGGATTCGTCCTGTTCCTGCACGCTTGACCAGCGGCGTTCCACCACTTCTACGGTTAGTGTCTGGTTGGCGACAGGCTGGCTTTCCCAGTCTACGGTAATGAAGTTAACAGCCGTTTCTTCACCCGCGTTGCTCACATAATTTTCAGGCTGTACGCCGACGTAAATTTCACCCTTATGCACGATCACATCTGCGCGGCCTGAAACTGCCAGCCCGCTTTCGTCTGAAACCGTGGCTTCAATGGTGAAGGTGGCGCTTTGTAGGGCATCTTCCAGCGTTGCCGGAATTTGTGCGACCAGCATCCCCTGCGCGTCTAGCGTGCCTTCGCCGCTGAAGATCGCGCTGGTGGGATCGTAATAGATTTCGCTCGCGCCCGCGTCGCTGTTGATGTCCTCAAAGCTGAAGCTGCCGTTCCCCTCATACTCGAAATAGAAGGGCTGCGCAACCACGTTGTACTGTACGGTGCCGCCGCCCACTGCGCCGCCGAAGAAGTAGCGCGCATCAATCGTCACCTCAATCGTATCGCCCTGTGCCACTTCCGTTTCGGTGGGCGTTACCGTCACCTGAAATTCCGGTGCGCGGTATTCCGCTACGCCAAACGTGACGGAAGGATTCGCCCATTGATCCATCTCGCTGCCGGGTATTTGCGCTACGATGCGGTAGTACCCTAGCGAAGCCGAATCGCTCAGGTCAAATTGCCCGCTAAACGAGCCAAACGCATTGATCGGCAGGGTATCTTCATGAATGATCTCGCCCGCCTCGTTGTAGATCGCGATGTTTATCTCGTCTGCTTCTGGCGGGAAATACTGTACGTCATCCTGCGCCCGCAGAATTCCCCGGAAATAGACCGGTTGGCCGGGGCGATAGATCGGGCGATCTGTGTATAAATAGGTTGAAAATTCGGCGGGCTGGTAATTCAGGCTCACCCCGAAATAGTAGGGATCAATGCCATCTGTCCAGCGGCTGAAGCCGATCCCGTAATGGCTGCCATCATCCAGCACCGCATAACGCGGCGAATAAGTATTATCTGCCGGAGGCGTATCCATGCGCAGCAGCCCTTCGGCATCTGTCACGCCGCTGCCAATTGCCCCATTAGCGTCATAGATCGTCATCGGCGCGCCGGCCAGCGGTTGCCCGCTTTGGACATCAGTTGCCCATACCGTCACGCCGGTAGTATTGGCATAAAGCACGACATTAGCAGTGCCAACCACCATTAAATGGCGCTGCGGCTGGTATCCACCCGCGGCAGTTTCCGGCGTGGTCGCTTCCAGCACATAGAGTCCGGGCAGCAGCGCGCCAGTATCAGTAGCGAAATTTCGGGTGGGTGGTGGCGCGCCATCGCCTTCTAGCGCCAGATCGAGAAAATATTCTTCGGTCATCCCCTCAGCCACCCATGCGGTACGCTCATCGCGTAATACCACTTCCCACCAAAGCATGTTATTGGCGCAGATCGGGCCGCTAATGATCGGCAGGCGGTAATCCTTGTAGAGCAGGTCTACAATCTCGCCGTCTACCGGGGCTGAACGTGCGCGTACCGGATCAGGCTCGCTGATCACCGTCGCCACGTCGCCCACCTGAAGCCGTGTTGGCGGCGCCGCCGGGCAGTCGGCCACATCCGATATTCCACCCAGCGTCAGCAGTTCGTAACGCAGCGCGTTTTCCGGAACATCGCCCAGATCAACGGACCAGCGGCGCAGCAGCGACTCCGCGCTCAGATTGATCTGGCTCAAGCCATCGTAATCTGTTTCAAAGAACGGCCCCGCCTCATCCAGCGTCAGGCCGTACAGCGCCATCTGCAATGAACTTACGTTGCGTGAGGTTGTGAAAAGCTCGGTAGCCTCATTGTAAGCGTTATAAAAGCCGCTCGGCCCCGGCACTTGAAGCTGCATTTCTGGTAGATATGGGCCGGTGCTAAAGGTAATAACCCGCCCATCCTCAATCGCATTGCCATAAATGTCTTCCATCCCCGGCTCAAGGGTGATGGTATAACTGGTGCTTGGCTCAAGCGGGAAAGACAGCGTATAGCTGTTATCCCAGTCTCCATAATACGAGTCATACTCGCGGAATGGCTCTGGCTCAACCGTGATCCGGCCTTCCAGCGTCTCGATATTCATCGGTGAAGCGAAGCGCAGGGTGAAACCAGAATAGAATTCTTGAAAACCCTCAGCGCCATCTCTAGGGTAGGTTCCCAAAATTGCCGGATTTGGCACCGTTTCAAATGACCATTCGGCATCCTCTGCCATGGCCTCCCCGCCGCCCGCGGATGTCACCATACCCCCGACTAGCTGAATGGTGTAAACCTGTTCCAATTCCAGCGCGTTTTCTGGCGCGAAGCGGAAACCGGTGCTGTCATCTGACCATTCAAACGTGCCGCTGACGCGCTCATCATTTGCATCAAACAGGCCGAACGCGCCTTCCACGCTGGTCTGATCCACCGGCATGTTAAAAACTATCTGGATGCTTCGCCGCAGCTCAACGCCGGTTTCAAGGCCAGCCGGATTTACAGAAGTGACCAGCGGCAGGGTGGTGGTGAAGCTGAAGCTGTTCGCGGGTGCTAGTGATGCGCCGTCTATCGCTTGCAGCGCCGAATCAACCGTGACGGTGTAATCTGTGCCGCCCGCCAGCGCGTTAGACGGGCTGAAGGTGTAAATCGAAGTATTCAGCCATTCGCCAACCCCTTCCACCGCCGGCGAAAATTGCAGCGGATTCGGCAGGTTGGCGTTGTCCTCAATTGTACCCAGCGGCACTACTGGCCGGTTGAAGATCACGATAATTTCAGCATCGGGGCTAATATCAAATGCGCCGTCTTCTGGCAGGGTATCGGCTATCTCTAACACCGGAGAGGCGTCCGGATCGGAGGCCAGTTCAGGGGTCGTCTCTTGCCCGAAGGCTAGGGAGGTTCCCATCAGCAGTACAAACAAAACCATCGTAAGCATGAATCGGCGCATAAAATATCTCCTGTCACCAAAATGTAATCTATATGTAAATTATACGCCGAAAGGGGGTGGCGCGGGATACAGCGCCTCGCCTATCGCTCCTTACCGCCAAACCCACGCTTAGGCTACGTTTCTGAAGGAATGGGCATTTTACAGCCTGAATTTTGGATTGGGAGGCGTTCTCTACATCACTGGTACGTGTGTAAATGGCAAATTTAGCAGCGTCTTAAACGCCTGCCAATGCAGCGCGGCAATCTCGCGCGCGGTGCTGATCAGCAGAGACATCGTAGGGGGGGAGTGCGCGGGAGAGGTGAAAACCGGAATATCTGCTTGCGAAAAGATCCACTGTGCTCGCAGTAGGTGATAGCCATCGCTGACCAGAATCGCCTCACTAAAACCATTTTCCTGCATAATCACGCGGGCATAGATCGCGTTTTCTTCGGTGCTGCGGCTCTGGTCCTCTAGCAAAATTGCGCTTGCCGGAACGCCGCTTTCAAGCAGTACATCGCGGCAGCCCTCGGCTTCGCTGCGGGTTCTTCCCGCCGTATAGCCGCCAGTACAGATGATGGCGCTTGCCAGCCCTTGCCCGTATAGCTCGGCGGCATGCTGCGAGCGTCGGGTGAGCGCAGGCCCAGGGCGATTGTCACGCCGTAAGCCGGAGCCAAGCACGATGATCACATCGGCTTCCTGCGCGTGATCCTGTTGCGCATATGCAAGCACCACGCCGCCCAGAACTAGACTGAACAGCAGCCAGATTAAGGCTACGATACCGAAAATTTTTACGGCTTTGCTGTGAAGCAATTTGGACATAGACGGGTATGACCCATATTTGCTGGCGGTTCATGTGCAGCTTACGCTGGCAATCATACCAACGCTGTTACTGTACAAAACCACCGCGTGAATAACGCGAAGGCGGCGCTTCGCTTTCGTCATCGTCGTCGTAAGCGGGGTAATCGTCTGAAGTCATCATCATCACCCGCCCTAGCATCCAGCCCTCAATCTGGTTCAGCCGAATACGCATAATCGGCAGTGCGCTGTCGCGGAAGGCCATGCTCGAACCCGGCGAAACGATCACCGGGTCTTTGAGATGCAGGAAGCGAATCGGCGGCAGCCCCGCGGTAGCTTCGCCCGCGGGCGCTGTGGGAAGTTCGTCCAGCGGTAAAATATCGGGCAGTCCGGTTTCTTCAGGCGTGTTCGGTGGGTAGAAATCCTCAACCAGATCATCAAAGTCGAAGGCTTCTTCAATAGATTGAAGGTCTTCGGAGGTGGGTTTATCTAACATATCGCGGGTGATCCGTTTGAACATCTTGCTCACCGCCGCCAGATAGTCGCGTTCGCCAATCAGCGTGCCGGTCATGATCGTGCCGCGCACCATCAAAGTGATGCCAAGTTCCGCATTCATGCGGTTTGCCATCAAAGACACAAGATCCGTGAGAATAAAATCGGGTTCCTGCCAGAACGCCGCGGCTTCGAATTCAGGAAAGTCAACCATTTCAACTCGCAAATAGGGAATGTCGTAAGTGTATCAGAGTGCTGGTTTAGGGGATAGGGTGGGGGGATTAAGCCTGTTTTTATCAGGCTGCGCCTCTCACTTGCTGCGCTGTAGCTTAACGCCCTTTCCTCAGGAAAGGGCGCCGGAGGTAGAAGCTAATCGTGTCCCTACCCCCGCTCGCTATCTGCAACCAGTGACACCGTATGATGTGTGCGAAACAGGCTGTATTGGCCGGCTCTGCCCGGAACCGGATTCAAAATGTTCTCGGTTTCCATAATCGAAAACCACAGGGATATATCAAACTTGTGATCCATATTCAGCGACGCAAAGCCCTGCTCTGAAATAATCGTGTTGCGCTCGTACATCGCCAGCAGCGTGCGTACAAACGCATTGCGCTCGCTGATGATATTCCGGCAAATGTCCGATTGAGTGATGAGCGAAATCCCTTTCGTCTGGAACTCACTCTGCGGGTTGCTGTATTCACTAATCGTGGCGGCGCTGTTTTCAACCAAATATTCAACGCTGCGCTGAAAGCTCATGCCGCGATCATGGGCAGACAGCCGCTTGTGTAAGCTGCCAAGTGGGCACCATGCGTAGCCTCTAAAGCTGGTGAATTGTTCTACGCTAACGATCACCCGCGCCACCATATCGGCAGTTTCAGGCTCCATCCGTTCCATCTCGTCCATCGAGATGCCTTGCCAGTTTTCAACCAGCGGCTCAACGGCAAATTCTGGCTGATCTGGCACGGCGTAATCCGGGCGCAGCTTGATCACCGGCACCAGATCATCGGGGTTGTGGCGGTGGGGCAGCAGTTCCCGCAGCAGTACGTGTTCGCGCACAAGGCAGTCAATCCAGTCCGAGCGCCATTGATCGCTGTAATTCATGCCCGGGCGATCAAGGTCACGATCCATCGCCAGCCCCTTAAGCAGGAAGCCGTAATTTACATATTCCCACTCGCGCACGGTGAGCGTGTTCATCACCCGCACAACCACGCGATCCCGAATCAAGCGTGTCTTTTCAACCACTGGATGATTGCCATCCAAACTTAAGCCACTTCCATCGGCTGAAACAGACAGCAGTCCCATCGAAATCGCCTGCGAGATCAGGTCTTCGCCGCGTGCCGCCGAAATCACCGCGTTAATCTCAATAAGCTGCTCAATCAACCGGTTTCGGGTGATTGTGTTTGTTTCCATCGCTTGGGTTACCCGATCAAACTGGATGATCACGCTTGACCACTGCGACGGCGTGAAATTTGTAATGTCGCCATTGCCGCTCATCGTGGCAAGGCTTAACTGCTGATGCGTTTGCAGATCGGTGAAGTCTTCGACATATTCGATCAAGATGCCGGGGTTGTTTTCAAGCTGGCGGCTGGTTGCGCCTTTGACCGCCCATACAATCACCGTTTTGTTGCGAGCCAGCAGGGCGTTGATCGCGTCGTTGAAATCCCGGTCGCCGCTGGCAACGATGAACACATCGGCGCCATCCGAATGGCTGGCATCGGTGATCACATCACGGGCAATGCGCATATCCGCGCTGTTTTTCCCCGGTAAATTGAACACCGGGTCAATATTTGCCATCATCAATTTGCTAGGCGATTCATCGGCAACCTCGCGCCCGCTGCTATCCACCACTGGCGGCAGGCTGCCTCGCTGCCCCCACGGCGCGTATGCCGCAAATTTCACCGGCTGTCCATGCAGCCGCGCCTGCCGTTTGAAGCTTGCAATCAAATGATCGAGATTGACCGTATAGCCCTGTTCATTCAGGCTGATGGCGATGTTTTCAAAGTCAATATAGACCGCGACATTCTTGGTCTGCTGAATGCCGAGCAGCGTTTCCAACGGCTGAAAGATCACCTCGTCGGCAAATTCGGTGCCTGAAAGCACATCCACCGATCCCCACATTCGGATCCGTGCGCTGCGGGTCATTTTGATCCGCCTCATCAGCGGGATGAGATCCGGGTTTGTCGTCGCCAATATAAGCTCATTGACCGGTTCAGGGTCGAATGAGAAATAATGCACGATTAAAGCATCCACCAGCGCCGAGCGGCGGGGTACGTCGAACACCTCGTAGCCAGCCGTCCTCAAAATCATCTGCGTGTCCGGGCTGCCACGGCGTGGTTTGTGTAGATTCCAGTTGGCAACTGCCACGGCTTTCAGGCGGTCAGCGCTCATCAAGCCGGCTGCCAGCGCCGCGCCACCCCGCAGCCCAACCGCCAGCTCTTGAATATCTACAGCAATATTCCGACGTTGGAAATGTTCTAATAAATCGTCAACGTCAACAATTAAGTATGCCGCCATTATTCACCTTAAAACCAACAATGCCACACACGATCAGTCGCATATGGCGGTCACGCATCACCGGGCTGCGGTGCGGTATTTTCCTGTTACACGCAAGCTAGAAGTTAAAAAAGCGCGATTTATTGGAAAACACCCACTAATTTGTGCGAATTGTAACAAACAGCCCATAGCACTTCAACCTTAGCGGGCATTATATATGAAAAAATCTATTATATGTTAGATTGCGCGACGGCCTTCAACTTATTATCCTGCGCTTTCTGCATCCAGATAATGATCGCTCAAAGTGGTCGTTTGCGTTGTGGCTTTAACGTTTAAGGTGTTCGGGGTCGATTAGGGGTCTATGCGCCCCTAATCGAACAGTTGGTGTGCCTTATCGCCGTCGTAGGCTTTAAGCCTACAGCCGAAGGCGACTCAAGATTGCTAATATGCTCTGGCGAAAATGGCGATCTGATTTGCCGGCTTGCCACTCATAAAGCAAACGCCCTCGCCGCCGGGTTGTTCCAATGGATAGCAGCGGTGGGTGGCGCTGGTTTCCTGCTTAATTTTTGCAATATCTTCGTTACTGCCGTTCCACCACCCGCGCGCAAACCCGCCGGCCTCAACCACGCTGCGCAGTTCATCATACGAGTGAACGTCGAAAATGTTCGCGTCGCGGAAAGCGGTTGCTTGCGCCAGCATGTTCGCCTGTACTTCCTCTAGCAGCGATCGAACCTGCGTGGCAATGTTCTCCTGTTGAAGGAAGCGTTTGCCTTCCTTGCCCGGAATATCGCGCCGCGCCGCCACCACCGTGCCATTCTGCACGTCGCGGGGGCCAAGCTCAAGGCGCACCGGTACGCCCCGCATTTCCCAGTCGTTGTATTTATAGCCCGGCTGGTAGTCGCGGTTATCTACATGTACGCGCACATCTGCCGCCAGCAGCGCCTTCTTCAGCGTTTCTACCGCGTCCATCACTGCGCCGCGCTCATCGTCGTTTCTGAAGATCGGCACAATCACAGCTTGATAAGGCGCAAGGCGGGGCGGCAGTTTCAAGCCTTTCTCATCGCCATGCGCCATCACAATCCCGCCAATCACACGCCAGCTTAAGCCCCATGAAGTTGTCCAGCAGTTCTGAAGCTGGTTGTTCTTGTCTAGATACTGCATATTGAACGCTTTAGCGAAATTCTGCCCTAAATTGTGGCTGGTGCCGCTTTGCAATGCGCGCTTATCGCCCATCATCGCTTCGATGGTATAAGTACGCAGCGCGCCAGCAAATTTTTCAGTCTCATGTTTCAGCCCGCGAATCACCGGAATGGCCGCTTCGTTGACCACCATATCGGCATACACATCCAGCATTTGCAGCGTTTCCGCTTCCGCTTCTTCTTCTGTCGCATGGGCGGTATGCCCTTCTTGCCACAGAAATTCAGCCGTGCGCAAGAAGGGGCGTGTCCGCATTTCCCAGCGCACCACATTGGCCCACTGGTTCAGCAGCAGCGGCAGGTCGCGGTAGGATTGAATCCATTTCGCCATCGCCTCGCCAATGATCGTTTCCGATGTCGGGCGTACCACCAGCGGCTCTTCTAATTCCTTGCCGCCGCCAATCGTGACTACCGCCAGTTCCGGGCTGAAGCCTTCCACATGCTCAGCTTCGCGTTCCAGATAGCTTTTGGGAATGAACAGCGGGAAATAAGCGTTCTGATGTCCCGTCGCTTTGAAGCGCCGATCCAGCGCATTTTTTATGTTATCCCATAGTTCATAGCCGTATGGCTTCACGATAATGCAGCCGCGCACCGGCGAATGATCGGCCAGATCAGCGCGGTATACAACTTCGTTATACCATTCGGAAAAATCAACTGCGGGGTTGGTCAGCGCCTGTGTGGACATGGAAAACTCTTATCAACTTTAAGAAATAAACGACCTTTGCGATTATAGGGGAGAAAGTCATCTGTCGTATAGAGACGATTTGGGATAAGCTTAGTGTCTTATCATTCGTCCTCGAAGATTCCGAATTTTTAGGCGCATACTGAGTGGAATAATGGTGTGATAGGCAGTGCGCAAACTTCCCCTCAAGCTGGATTCTGGTATGACTTCCTTATAGACAGCGGATTGCGTAGGGCTGGCATCAATGGGGGGTGCAGTGATAGCAACTGTTTCCATAATCGCGATAGATTCTTCAGTAGTCTGCCTTGCCTGTAAATCGGCTAGAATCATTACCTGTTCTTTCGCTGCTTGTTGCGCTTGCAAAGCATATATTTTCTGGAGCCACTCCTCGGTAATGTTCTCTCGAATGCCTATTCCAGACAATCTCTCTACCAGATAGTTGCTGTAGAAAGTATTGTCAAAACGAATCAGCGAGTCTGGTGTTTTGATGAATTGATGATGCTCATCAACATGATCATAATGATTGTTCATACCCTGCATACGCTCTTTTGTGTCATAGCGTGCCAGTCGCTCACCAAGTACCTTTCTAAGCCCGTGTTCTTGTGAGCGGATAGGGTAGTGACGTAGTAGAAATTTATAAGGTGCTACCCGTTTACCATCATTGAATGCTGTATGAGAACCAGAATCCTGTAGGGTCAATGGCTGCCCGAAGTCTTTCCAGCCTTTGTGCATCATAAAATAGGCGGGGTGAGTCCCGAAGTTGAAATATCGAAAATATGAGCCGAAGTCGCTACCTGCCTGAAATTCATTATCTGTAGGCTCAAAATTAAGAACTGTGTAATCTAGACAGTTGAAGCCCGTTTGATCGAGATAATAGATCGCGTCTTTGACGCGCACACCCGCCCATGGTGATTCTCGAATCTCGTCTGAATCGTGTAGAATCACCCAATCAGCGTTCAGAGTGCGGCTCACATCTTGTACACGCTGCATACGCCGTCTTAAAATATTGTGAGATGGCCCTTCATTTGGAAATCTTTCAACGCCGATCACACCCTTACCAATATAAGATTGTGCAATTTCATAGGTGCTATCAGTAGACCAGTCATCAATGATGTAGACCTCAATGCCTTGGGCGATAAGATCATTTAAGCAGTGTGGCAGTACATCTTGCTCGTTATGGGTTGGCACAATTGCCACAACTTTGAAGTGATCCGGCGCTGGCTGTATTTGGGGTTGGTTGTTGTTTGCAAGGATTGCTAAGCTGGTTCTTTTTTTTCGACTAACATTGCTATCAATGGTATGCCCCAAAAACTCAACGTTGAAATTTCTTGCATGAAGTAACTTACGTAGCTCGTTCAGTCCCCATTCCCGAACGTGCAACGGCGAGGCGGGTGGCCCAAAATGAGTCTCCGTGTAAAGTCGCTCCCTGTCAGGTGTCGTTAAAATAACGAGGGGCGCATCATTAAGAATGTGTCTCAAATTGTAAAGCAGATGGTTAGGTGTTCTCAGTCGTTCGATAAAATTTGCGCAAATAACGATTGAGTTTTGTAACGTTTCATAGGGAAGGGGTAATAGACCTGGCTTTTCAAAATCCCATTCAATCCATTCGCCAAATTCATAATGAAACCGACAGCCATCTATAAGATCGATGGAATCAACGCCGATCACGCTAAATTCTGGATGAAATAGAGAAAGCTGCTGCGCCAGTTTTCCGCAGCCAATGCTGATAATGTGGGTGGCTTGATGCTGCCTTGCCAGATGCGCTGCAAGTAAATAAGCTTCAGGCGAGGCAATATCTGCGCTATTCGGGGATATATTGGCTTTGACGGGTTCACGAGCATGATAATTCGGAGGTAAAAAATTTGTTTGGCTGATTTTATCTAGGCTCGACGTGGGTACCAGAATGTCTTGAACCTGAGGCTCTTTTGAGCGATCCAGTAGGTAACCGTTGATGGCGGCAAAATCTTTTCGGGCGCGGTGCAAAAATACGTGATCAAATGCTGAAAAATCATTATTCGTCCAGACAGAAATATGCGCTTCCTGCTGATGCCCTTCCCATGCCCCTTGCAAGAGCTGCTCAGGAAACAAAACTAAGAGATATTTTGTATGATAAATAAGAAAGTTGAGCAGATCGATACCGACGGATTTTCGTAAGTGCTCAATCGTATCGCCAAAAATAATCAGATCGTAATCCTCGTTTGGTTTGGCGGAGATGAGATCTTCAACGCTCATACACCACAGTTCTTGATAATAATGCTGAAGGCCATAGGTTTGAATATAGGCTTCCTCAATTTCAAGGCCGATTCTGTGGCTATTGGGATGAGTTTGTTGAACAAGGGCGCCGTATTTACCGTTGCCTGCACCAATATCGAGAAATCGTTCAACTTTAATTTTGCTCAGTATTTTATTCACTTCAGGCAGATATATGCCGCTTGAAAAAGGCATCAATAGGCTCCGTAAATTCTATGAAACGGTTCAAATCTATCCCAGACAATGCGTGGCAGGCAAACTTCACTCCCACTCGCGCCCATAATTCGTTTGCAGCTTCTGCATCACTGCGTCGCTAATATCAATTTCGCAAATGCTGGAAAGCTGCAAAAGATACAGCATCACATCCGCCAATTCCCCGGCTAGTTCTGCCTTGTCTGCGGTGTTGTCGCCCCATTGAAAGTGTTCTAGCACTTCGCCAGCTTCCAGTGAAAGCGAAACCGCCAAATTGCGCGGCGTTTGCGGGCGCTTAGAGTCCGGCGCGTACCAGCCTTTGCTTTCGACAAATGCATGCATCGCGGCGGTTAGAGCTTCAATCGTCATTCGTTTATCTCACTGGTATTTTTAGGCTGTTACGCAGGAAAGCTGTTGAAGCGCCCCTGTAAACCCGCGAATTAGCGCGCAAAATGAGGGTTAATACGCATTTTCGCCGCGTCCGGTAAACATGCCAAACGCGGTGCGGATGATAATTTTCACATCCAGCCACAGTGACCAGTTCTCCACATACCATAGGTCATAAGCGGTGCGTTCGGCAATCGAAGTATCCCCACGCAGCCCGTTCACCTGCGCCCAACCCGTCATGCCTGCTTTTTCGCGGTGGCGTTCCATGTAACGTGGAATTTGCGAGCGGAACTGCTGCACATAAAATGGGCGTTCAGGCCGTGGCCCCACAAGGCTCATCTCGCCCAGCAGCACGTTAATCAACTGCGGCATCTCGTCCCAACTGGTCTTACGCATGAACCGTCCAATGCGGGTCACGCGGGGATCGTTTTCTACCGTCCAGCCAATGCCCGAAGATTCAGCATCCTGCCGCATCGAGCGAAACTTGATCATCTGGAAGGGGCGCCCGTCCAGCCCCATGCGTTCTTGAGTGTAAAAGGCCGGGCCTTTAGACTCCAGCTTGATGGCAATCGCCGTGAGCAGCAGGAACGGCGACAGGAAGATCAGCCCCAACCCTGAACCTAACAGGTCAAGGCCGCGTTTAAGGCTCAGCTTCCAGCCGCGTAGGGTGATGTCGCGCACCGTGATCAGCGGCACATCGCCCAATTCGCCCATCGTCATATCGCCAGCGATATAGGCGAACATATCTGGATATACCTTAATATCCACGCGCCCACGCTGGCATAGAGTGATCAACTCAACAATTTCGCCGCGCTGCGCGTCGGGAATAGCAATAATCACCTGCTGTACTCGGTAGGTATCTAGCAAATTGGGCAGGTCTGTGGCGCTGCCCACCACCGGAATGCCGTTCACCTTGTCTTTGATCGCCATTTGCGGGCGTGGGTTTACGATCCCTACAATGTCATAGCCAAGATCCGGGCTGTTTTTGATCTTGCGCGCCAGATCGCGGGCAATTTTCCCCATTCCCACAATCAACAGCGGGTCGCGTTCAAAACCGCGAAGCCGAAGCTGGCGTACGAGTGCGCGATTCAAAATTCTGCCAATCGTCACCAGTATGATACTGAACACCAGTACGTAGAAGAACATGCTGCGGGGATAATCAATCGGGTCGGCAATGCTGTTCTTGAAGATCAGCTCTTGAAAACCCATCACCATGAGCGAGCCAATCGTCACCAGCCCGATGATGTTCCGCGTCATATCAATCCGGCTAATTGCCCGCGGTTGATGGTACATTCGTGAAAAGTAGAAGAGGATAAGGACGGTGACGAGTTGCAGCGCCAGCGTAGGCATGTAGATCATGAAGCCCGGCTGGTTTTGCGGAATACTGAAAAGCGGCAGGTTCTGCCGCGCCCAGTAGGCAAGCAAAAAGGCCAGCGCCAGCGCGGTTATGTCGGTGAAAACCAGCAGCGCATCTAGCGCGGTTTTGGTGCGGTTTACCCTGTTTCCGGTTAGGGCGCTGCGGGAGAGCGAATCTCTGTCCACATGTTCCGCCCCCCCTTGATCAGCAGTGCCGTCATGATTAGGCTGTGCAGCCATACCGGCGTCGTTGCCTCGTAATGTTTGCGGTAGAAAATCAACATCGCGCGCCAAAATTCGAACTGAGCCTTTTTGCTCTGCCGGCTGGCGGCGCGCTTGACGTGTGTTATCTGCACCTTCGGATGATACATCACCTTCCATCCGGCGTTTTTGATTCGATATGCCCAATCAAGATCCTCGGCATACATGAAAAAGGCTTCATCCAGCAGGCCAGTATCGGCAATCGCCTCGCGGCGTATCTGCATGTAAGCTCCGACAACTGAATCAACTTCTGCTTCCTGATCCGGATCGATGAACGTCATATTGTAACGCCCAAATTTTGGATTGTTAGGGAACAGCTTAGACAATCCCAGAAAATGATATATCGAAACCGCCGGCGTGGGAAAACCTCGCTTGCAGGCTTTGTCTAGCGAGCCATCCGGCAGCACAATTTTTGGCCCCGCAATTCCTACTTCAGGATGTGCGTCCATGTAGGCAACCATATCGTCAAAGGCATTGGGCGGCACTTCTGTATCCGGATTCAGCAGCAGCGCATAGCGCGGCGCCGTCTCTAATACGCTGCCTTTGTCTAAATAACCGAGCGCCCGTAAACCAACATTATTGCCGGCAGGGTAGCCAATATTCTCATCGTTAACGATGAGCGTGATCTCTGGAAATTCTTCGCGTACCATTTTGGCGCTGTCATCGCTGGAGGCGTTATCTACAAGAATCACGCTGCGGCTGAAATGGGCGTTCGCTTCCGTTACGGTTTGCAGGCAGCGGCGTAGCAAATCGCGCGTGTTCCAGTTGAGGATGATGATGCCCAGATCGTGCAAAATATTTCCCTTCGACAGTCGCAATTTTATCACACCAACAGGGCGAAATGCCCGACGTTCTCTACACGGGTTATTGTCGTCATGCGCCGCACACCGGCAAATCTGCTGCCCCCGTTGATGTGGGATAATCTGGCAAACGTGGGAAAACTCTTGGTGATTTAAACCGTTTCTTAACCATCTTCATGCCATGGTATATTGGACATCTAAACAGGTTTTCTGATACAGTACTAACAGATTCTAAAAGGGTTTTGTAAACCTTTATTTCATGATTGAACCCCCTCTGTGGGCGGTCATTTTTTTCAAAATTAGTGACATCAAACAATCACACAGAGTCCCGATTCCAGACGGTTGGAGGGTGTGCAGCTGTCGAGCGTTTTCGTTTTGCCTGTGCCCCTAAGCAGGCCAATATAGAAGGGTAATGAGCTATGGTTGATAGCGTCAAGCCGAAAAATGCGCTTCATGAGCTGGGCTATAAAATATTCTTGGATCGCTACGCGATAAAAGATATGAAACGCGCCACGCTGGCAGTTGGCGATACGGTTATTGTGGTGACGAACGGCGAAACCGGCCAGCGAGAGGTCGGGCATATCTTGCAAATTGATCTACCAACAGTGACTATTGAACTCCTCGATGGCGAAGTTGTCACCCGCGATCTGGAGCATGTGGATAAACCGCTGGAAACCGAGCCAGAGCAGATGATGGATCGGGTTGCCGCCGGCATCGCGCAGGCTGAAGCTACCCCCAAATTACGCGCGCAATGGTCAGAACGATTCCGCTGGTTGCTAGATGATTTCAAATTTGTGCCGGCAGGCCGTATTTTGGCGGCGGCAGGCACCGATCAGCAGTTGACCTTCTATAACTGCTATGTGATTCCCAGCCCGAAAGACTCGCGTGGCGGCATCATCGAAACCCTACGCCAGATGACCGAGATCATGTCTCGTGGCGGCGGCGTGGGCATCAACCTCAGCAGCTTGCGCCCCCGCCATGCCTACGTGAAGGGCGTGAATGGCCGTTCCAGTGGATCGGTCAGTTGGGGCGCGCTTTACAGCTTCGTCACCGGCCTAATTGAGCAGGGCGGCAGCCGTCGCGGCGCGCTCATGCTGATTCTCGATGACTGGCATCCAGATGTGTTCGATTTCATCAACAGCAAGCGGCAGGCGGGGAAGATCACCAATGCCAACATCAGCGTTGGCGTCAGTGACCGCCTGATGGAAGCGGTCAAGGTAGATGGCGACTGGAATCTCATCTTCCCTGATCCGTCATATCCGGCTTATGACGATGAATGGGACGGCAATCTGGAATCATGGCTGGCGAAAGGCTATCCCACCATCACACATAGCACCGTTAAAGCTCGTGAGGTGTGGAATGCGATCATTGACAGCGCGTGGGAAAGCGCCGAACCCGGCGTATTCTTCCGTGAACGCTACAACAAAATGTCCAATTCGTGGTACTACGCGCCGATTATCTGCACCAATCCTTGTGGCGAGCAGGGGCTGCCGGCTTTTGGCGTGTGCAATCTAGGCGCGATCAATCTGGCAAAATTCTATGATGAAGCCAACCATGATGTGCTGTGGGATGATCTCGATCTCTCTGTGCGCTATGCTACCCGTTTTCTCGATAATGTGATTGACGCTACCCCCTATTTCTTTGAGGAAAACCAGCGGCAGCAGTTAGGCGAGCGTCGCGTCGGCCTGAACAACATGGGGCTGGCGGAACTGATGATCAAGCTTGAAATTCGCTATGGCAGCGATGAATCCGTCGCCTTTATTGACAAACTGTACGCTTTTATCGCCCGCGCCAGCTATGAAACCAGCATTGATCTGGCGCAGGAAAAGGGCGCGTTTTCGTATTTTGACGCTGAAAAGTTTGGGCAAAGCGGCTTTATGCAGTCTATGCCAGAAGATATTCAGGCGGCAGTCCATGAAAAAGGCATCCGTAACGTCACGCTGCTAACGCAGGCGCCCAATGGCACAATTGGCACGATGGTCAATACCTCTACGGGTATCGAACCCTTCTTCTCGTGGCTGTACTACCGTAAAAGCCGCCTTGGCTTGCATGAGGAACAGGTTCCGCTGGTTCAAGAATGGCGCGAAAAGCACCCTGAAGCCGTAGAACTACCTGATTATTTTGTCACCGCGATGGAGTTGTCGCCTGAAGATCACGTCAAGGTTCAGGCGGCTATTCAGCGTTGGGTAGACAGCAGCATCAGCAAAACTTCAAATGTGCCTAATGAATACACGGTGGAACAAACCCGCCGCTTGTATGAATACATGTATGAGCTTGGCTGCAAGGGCGGCACAATTTACCGTGATGGCAGCCGCGATGAGCAGGTTTTGATCCTTAAAGACGAGAAGGCTGAAGAACAGCCTGCCGTAGTGCAGGGCGTGGTTACGCCGCATCATGTTTACCCCCGCCCGAAGAAACTGCAAGGCGTGACCGTACACAGCCGCACCCCCTACGGTACTGCCTATATCACCATGAACAGCGACGAAAACGGCTATCCGTTTGAGGTGTTCATCACCGCCCCCGGCAAGGCTGGCAGCGATTTACAAGCTGACGCAGAGGGGCTTGGCCGCATGATTTCGCTGCAATTACGCACAACTGCGCCGGGTAACCGCCTGCAAATGCTGCGGCTGATCATCGAGCAGTTGGAAGGAATCGGCGGTTCGCGTTCGGTGGGCATGGGTAAAAACCGCGTGCTTTCGCTGCCTGATGCGCTGGCTGGCGCGCTGATGGAGCAGTATTTCCCAGAAGATCAAGCGCAGCAGTTAAGTTTCATTGAAGAAGCAGGCGTTCCCCTACCTACGGTTGAACCTGCGCCTGTGCCAGTGACCCCCGCAACCAACGGCCATGCCGCAAACGGCCATTCCAACGGTAATGGCAACGGCCACAGCCATGACCACGATCAGGAAACATTGGCGGCCAGCAACGGCAAAATGCTGTCGGTGAAAGGGTATTCTCGTGGCGCTGAAATGTGCCCGTCTTGCGGCACGGTGTCGCTGATTCGCGCTGAAGGCTGCAAAAAGTGTTCAAGCTGCGGCTACAGCGAGTGCTAGAAGTAGCTTTCATAAAATAAGCATGGTGTAGATCGATTAAAAAAGGGGGGCAGCTTGTTAGGCTGCCCCCTTTTTGATTCTGTTTGTGGATGTGTGGGCAGGGTTATATCAGCGCAAACGCACAGAGTACGGCATACAGCAGCCCGTAAAAGAGTTCCTTAAAACCGACGGCTTTCATGCTTTTTTCGCTTCGCATCACTAGGCCATAAATGGCGCGTGCCAGCAAAATGAGCGTGCCGATCAAGGCGCTGATCCCAATAAAACTACCCGCCCATAAGACAGCCGTGATCGCTACTGCGATGAGATGGGTGCTCAACGCAGGGATGCTGCTGGTTGCTTTTCTATGCAACCAGTCAATGCGCGTGCGCACATAGATAATGGCTGGAATACGCAAAAGAATCAGCAGACCAGCGAGCGCCGCTGTAAGGGCATCCCCCCCACCCGCTAGAATGACCGACGGGGCAATGCTGGCGAGTATTGCCGCAGCGAAAATTTCAGACCAGAGACTGCGGCCTTGATTCCGCGATTCAAAATAGAACTGCGCGATGACTAAGGGGGTAACCAGCAGCGGCGGCAGCCAGAATATGCCTTTTGCGAGCCAGAATGTGATGATGATACTAATGAGCGCAGTTGCCCCGTAACCTACGGCAAAACGCTGCGCTAGACGGGTTCGGGCGAAAACGCGCCCGCGCTGCCGATCTTTGATGATGATTTTCAGCGGCTGGTGCAGTAGGAAGAAGCCAATCGCAGCGATGCTGATGGCAAAGCCAGCAGCTGATGGCAGCACCAGCATGCCTAACAGGATCGGCTCCAGTAAGAAACCCCAACCGCCGTGTTCCGCGGGCATGGCTACGCTTTTGATGGAGACGGCGGATTTTTTCTGTGCGCGAAGTGCGTCAGCCGTACTCATTGCGCCCCCAGCGGTTTCTGGCGTGGAGCAGCCCCTTTCACCAGCCCGTAGGCCATGATGATGAGGAATAAAATGATCGAGATGGCATTGATGGCGCTGGCGGTCATGCGGCCATCAAAAGACCCGCTGAAGTCGCTGATCAGGCGTAAAATGAGCGAGAAATGCAAGATTGCCAGCGGCACATACATGAACGGCGAAAAGGTGATATGCCGCCCAGTGAGCGCGGGGACGATCATCGGGGCGTGACCAAAGACCATCGAGAGGATGAACCCGGCCACAATGGAATGAATGAAAGCGTCGTACTGGTATCCAGCATACAAGGCGCCGTTAAGGATGCCGATCAGGCCGCCCACGCCCAGCCAGATATAGCCGGTGAACAGGCAAAGGGCGATGTATTGGGTTAAGCCGGATGAGCGCAGGCGTTTGCCGGCGATATCGAAGCGGAATAACCATAGGCTTAATAGAATCATCCCGATGCCGGCAATTCGCGTACCAAGATCCAGTGAGAAAATAGCGATCAACACCCCCAGACTGTAGACGACGACTGCGCCTGACAGTTGGTAGGTGCTTTTACGGGTGAGCCGAGTGACTCGTGAGAGTTCTAGGCGTTCACCGACGATGGTGAGGACAATGAAGGCCATCCACAGATGAACGGCCACATAGATGGGCTGGTTGGCAGCCCATAACAAGTTGCCAATGCCCCACAGCACCGCGCCGAATCCCATGATCAGGGCGTACTGCGTCCAATAACGGCGGGTGATGGCGGTATACAGGTAAATTGCAACCATGATGATGCTGGCGATGACGAAGCACCATTTGCTGGCATCTACAGAAATGCCAGTGACCAACAGCAGCCCGCCTAGCCCGGAAATGGCGGGGGCTAGGAATGCCCATAACCCCCGCGATCCAGCAACTGCAAACAACGCAACGGCGCGTTCCAGCGAAATAAGCGTGCCGAAAACACCGCAGATCATCAGCGGGCCGTGCAGCCCTACCAGCGATGAGTTGAATGTTGGCAGCGACCAGCCGGCACGTTGTAATGCCGCCCAGCCACCGCTGATCAACATCAGGATCACAAGGGCAAATAGGGGAAAACGTAAGTTCGAAGTACGCATCAGCCGCCTTTTACGAATCTGATGGGGCAGGAAGCATGGTCAACATCATCTTCACTGCTGTTTTGGCGGTTACGTTATGCGGTAAACGCGGCTGCATATAGGCACAACTGCCAGCATGAGCTTCATAAACATCATCGCCTAGCCCGATGGTTGCTTCACCGGAAAGAATTTGGATGATAGCCAGCGCAGGCGATGAATGTTCAGAGAGCGACTGACCCGGCGCAAAGTCAAACAGAAATACACGGGTTTGGCCGTTTTTATAGATGGTGCGGCTGACAATGCTCTCGGTGGGTGCAGATTCTGAAATTTCCTTCAGATCATCGAAATAGACGTAAGACTGCGTGTTTTCTGTCGCACTCATGTTAAGTTTCCTTCCTGTTGCCGCATATGCCATTGAATTGCGCTGGCAATATCCGACGGCGTGATGTCGTAGGTAAAAGTTGCGCGAAGCTGCCCAGAAGGGTCTACCAGATAGGTACGGGTTGAGTGATCTACCGTATAGCGCGCCTGCGAATCATTGGTTAGCTGGCGGCGATAGTAAAAGCCGTAATCTGGCTGGATTCGCGCCAGTGTTTCGTCATCGCCAGAGAGGCCGATGAAGGCGGGATCAAAGTTATCGAGATATTCCCGCATGGCTTCCGGCGTATCGCGGGCGCTGTCAACGCTGATATAGAGAAATTCGATATTTTGGGCGTCATCGCCCAATAGGGCTTTGATCTGCCGGTATTCTGCGAGCGTTAGCGGGCAGAAGTCAGGGCAGTGAAGATAGCCGAAGAAAATCAACCGCCATTTGCCGTCAAAATCGCTGAGACTCATCTCTTGGCCGGTGCTGCTCGCCATTGTGAAATCTTGCAACTGAACGGGTGGATCGACTAAATCACCGATGTACACGCCCACTTCGGGGGTGACCTGCGGCGACACTTCTTCAGTAGGTACAGAAGTGTCCTGTGGCGCTGCTTCTTCAGTTGAGATGGGCGCCGCTTCTTCGGTAGAAACGGGGGCGGCCTGAGTGTTTGTTTGAGGCGCAGCAGGCGAACATGCGCTGAAGAACAGTACGGCTAACAGCGAGACAATTCCTAATTGGAATGACAGTTGCATTTGCACGGCTGCTTTTTTCATGAGGTTTTCCTCCAGCATACCGACCTATATCTGCGACAAATTCCGGTGTAGATAGATGCTGCTTAGCTTACATGCCCATCATCATCAGGTCATAGATGGGGACGGCAATCGCGATTTCTTCGCCGGATTCAAAGAGTAAAGTGAGCATCAACGCTTCGCCTTCAAGCAGCGGTTGATGCAGTTCTAACAACATGATATGCAGCCCACGCGGCGCGAGCACAGCGGTTTCACCTGCGGGAATATCAACGCCGCCTTCTACGGGGCGCATCTCCATCACGTCACCCTGCATACGGGTTTCGTGGATTTCTGCCAATTCTGCGACTGCTGTTTCTACGCCAATGAGGCGCTCCGGTGTTTCGCCGGGGTTGTAAATAGTCATGTAAACCGCACTCACGCCGTCATTGCTGGCGGGGCGCGCCCAAACATGCTGGATATCGAGTGGAAGAGGTGAAGGCGGCTCGCTTAAAATGGGCAAACCAACGATCTGGCTGAAGGTTTCACCGCTCACTTCACCACTGCTGTTCAGGATTTCAAAATTCAGCGTCATTTGAATGGCTTCGCCTTCAACAAGATTCTGCTGAAGGTCAAACATCATGATATGCAACCCGCGGGGCGCGAGCACGGCGGTTTCGCCTGCGGGAATATCAACACCCTCAATCGGGCGCATTTGCATCACATCGCCCTGCATACGGGTTTCATGAATTTCAATGGTTGATGCAGCGGAAGATTCGGCTCCGTAAAGCCGAACAGCTTCGGGTAGATGATTTTGAATGGTCATATAGGCGGCGCTAACACCGCCCATGACCATATCGGCTTCGGGGGTTTCTTCGCTGCTGAGATCGCTTAAGGTGACGGTTGCTCTCACCCATGCGCCGCTGACGGCGATTGTTTCGTCAGCATCCTGACTGAACACCGAAGTGCCAGCGAGTAACGAAAACAGAAAGAATACAATACTCAGCTTGCGAAACATATAGATACCCTCCTTAGGAGTCCTTCCGCCCAATTTGGACGCGCCATACTTCAGGGCCTTCTTCAACATAGTTCCATGTGAACATATCAGTACGCTCGTGCATGAACTGGTAATACAGCGGCGTTGGCGCATGATCATTCACCAGCATAAAGTGTTGGCCGGGCTGTAGATCGTCAAAGGTTTTGAAAATTAGCGGGTGACGGTAGCGCGGCTCAACTGTGCGAACGTCAATTACCTTTGCCTCTTCATTGCTGCTCATTTACTGCACTCCTTTTGTAACTTGTGCCGTCGCAAGCGGCTTAATGCGCGAAACGATGTGAAACACGAAGAAAATGCCGGCTAATAAAATGCCGACCCGACCAATGGCAGTCAGCGGTTGGCTGATGAACCACTGACCAATGGCGCTGGATAAAACACCGATGTTCAGCAGCACGAAGGCGATTTCAGCGAGGCGAACCCGCCCGTAACGCTCTGGCCCGCTGAACCGCGGGGCAATCCAGAATGCAGTACCCATCGCCAACTGTAACATCCAGCCGAACAGCAGGACTTCAATATGTACAGCCAATAAGCGCCACAAACTGCCTTCTACGGGGATGCCTTTGTTGAAGAGCATCAACCCGCCGAATAGAAACCCAGCACTTAGATAAAGCAGCGCGGCCCGGATCATCCATACGCTTAATCGAGGCATGATTACCGTTCCTTCACCCGTCCCCAGACGTTGGCGACAAAAAGCCACCCTGCCAGCGCCTGTAAAACTGCGGAGATGCCCAGACCGAGTCCAGCCACTGATCCCGCGCTGAGCGCCACACCCGGCTCGCTGATCGCACGGAGGCATAACCCGATATTGAGTAGGGCGAAGATCAACCAAGCAAGCCGGACATTACCGCGCGGATTTTCTTTAGACTGTTTCGGAAACATCCAAAATGCGATGCCGAAAATAAGCTGCGTGATCCAACCCACGATGAAGAGGTGGATGAATACCGGATACAGTGATGCTAACAAAGCTGGCGGCATGAAAGCTGGCCTGATCGCAATGAGCGCGCCTAGAGAGAGGGCGACGATGAGGTAGATGAGCGCGGCTTTGATGTACCAACGAGTTAGCGTAGGCATAATACATTGTTCCTTACTTACGGGGAGGCGTGGGAGCTGAAGATAGCCCCCACGCCCTTACAACTACTTGCTTTTAGTGACCGGAGCTTTCCTGCAGGCCGGAGCCATGGAAAATTTCGGGTTGTTCTTCGCCTTCAACGATCAGGTAACCTGCCAGGCCACGTTCTAGACGGCTGAGCGCGTGGTCAACCAGAATATAGTTGCCGGGTACGTCCACCTGGAATTCGACCACGGTTGCCCCGCCGGGGGGGACGATGGTGGTTTGCACGTCGGTGAGCGGCGGGCTGGTGAGCGACGCCTGATCATAGACGCGATCGAAGATTTCACCAATGACGTGGAAGGACGACATGTAGTTGGGGCCACCGACGCCGAAGTAGATACGCACGGTTTCGCCAACGTTGGCGCGCAGCGCATATTGATCGCTGGTGAGGGCGCCGGCTGCGCCATTGAAGACCAGATAGTCAGCGTCTTCATTGCTCATGTTTTCGGCGCTGAAGGGCTGGTGACCGGCGGTGCCGAATGGGAACTCGGTATAGATGTCGCCTTGCATGACATAGAATTCACGGTCAACTGGCGGCAGGCCACCGGGCGGCTCGACCAGAATGAGGCCGTACATACCGGAGCTGATGTGATGCGGAATGCTGGCAGTGGCGCAGTGATACACATAGAGGCCGGGGTTCAGCGCCTTGAACGAGAAAGATGTTTCACCGCCGGGGAGGGTTTGGGTATAGACCGCGCCGCCGCCGGGGCCAGTGACGCTGTGCAGGTCAATGGAGTGCGGGAACAGGCTGGTGGCATCGTTGAACAGGTGCATTTCAACCGTGTCACCCAGTCGGATACGCAGCATCGGGCCGGGTACGGTGCCGTCAAACGTGAAGTAGGTGAAGGTGGTACCGTCGGCCAACTGACCGGAAAGTTCTACGGTGTGCAGGTCAATACGGTGGGTCATCGGGCCGCGATCACCAACGGGGGGCGGGACATCCGAGGGGTCACGCACGATTGAAACGGCGTTAGGATCAGCCGGTTCGATGGTGGGCTGTGGGGCAACCTGCGCGGTGCCGCTGCCCTGAGAGGCAGAGAGTTCACCGCGATCACCGGTTTCTACGGTGCCGCTGATGCGCAGCGTGCCGAACATGCCGATCTGGCGGTGGCCGGGGATGCTGCAGAAATACACAAAGTCGCCGGGCATGCTGGCGACGAACTCAACTGTCGCTGTTTCTTCAAGGGCGACTAACTGACCGGTGGAGACGCCGAACTCGGTGATTTCGAGGTCGTGGGCTACGGGGTCGCCGTTGACTACTGTAATACGAACGGTATCACCAACGTTTGCGGTTAGCAGCGGATTGACGACGCCGTCAATCTCGCCCCCAACGCCAATGAAGGCCATTGCGGGGGTAAGGCCAAGCACGGTGCGCAGGGTGTATTCGACTACCGCGGGAGCGGGAGCTTCGCCAGCGGGCGCGGCGCCGTAACCTTCAGGCGCAGCGGTGGCAGCGGGTGTTTCCTGGGCTTGAACGGTGGGCATCTCAAATCTAATTTGGATGGGCACCACCGCCAGAAACAAGACGGTAAAACCGATGACTAAAAGGCTCATTAACGTTGGACTGATAGGTTTGTTTTGCATGTGTCTTCCTTTTGTGGATCAGTAACTTTGAGAACTAGATATGGTAATTCGATTGCGCCAACCGGACAGACATCTTCACAGGCTACGCAATAAATACACTTGTCAGGGTGGAGCAGGGCGGCTTTCCCGTCTTTCCAGCCCAAGGCTGCTGTGGGACACTGCGCAATACATTCCCCGCAACCGTTGCATAATTTGGTATTGATACGCGGCATCCATTGTGAATCACTCAAGCGATGCCTCCTACAATTCTGCCAATCGTGATAAGCCTATCAGCAAAATAACAGGTTGTACTTCATCTAGCTGAAGTTGGTGAAAAAAAGATCAAACGCAGATTTTGTTCAATGTTTTGGGCGTTAGAGCATCGCAATTGAGCGTAACAGCTTCTCATCCACGATTTGAATATTGTGGCGATCAAATTGAATTGCGCCTGTCATTTCTAATTCGCGGAGCGCGGTGCTAATGGTTTGCGGGGTCGTCGCCAGATGCGCGGCCAGCGCGGCGCGGGTTACACCAACGCCAGTTAAGGCCGGGTCTTCGGTTTGTTTGAGCAGCAATCGCGCTACGCGCACGGTGACCGAGTACAGGGTTAAATCTTCGATTTGGCCGACGAGACCACGAACGCGCCGCGCCAGCGTTTGGATAGCGTGCGCGGCGAAAACGGTATCATTCGAGATCAGGTTACGAAATGTTTGTGTGGGCAGTACCCATAACATCGAATCGCTGAGCGCGGCGGCATTGGCGGGATTTAAGCCGCCATCCAGCGCCCCTACATCGTTGAATGTATTGTTATCGCCTAGAATCCGAAGGATATGTTCGTTGCCCTGCGGGTTGAGCTTATAAATTTTGATGCGGCCATGCTCAATCATCCACAGCCCGACACAAGGATCGCCTTCCAGAAACAGCGTTTCGCCGGCCTCTGCTGGCCTTGGAATTGCGGTTGCGGCAATTTGTTTCAGCGCAGCTATATCTTGCCCCGCAAAGTAGCCAAGCTGGCCTAGGAAGCTGGTCAAAGAAAAAGATTGCGACATATACGGCACTCGAAGCGCTTCGCTGAAGCATAATGTTGATACGATAAGACCAGATAAACCCGTATAACCCTGTAAATGTCTCAAATGGCAGCACAGGATTTTACCAGAAAAACGCCTCTCATACCTGCTTCGGCGGTTGTGCTGGAAACGTCTCATCCTCAATTTGCTGTCAGGGGGCGGCGGTGGGAGAGACGTTCTGGCCTTGATCCAATTTGATGCGGTGTGTTTGCTGCTGTGGTGTGCGAACATGGTGTATCCCCTGTTTGAAAATTGCCTGATAGATTTAGAGTAGCACATTTGTTCGGTGAATTGGTGACTATATTGCTAACAAAATGGACTCAAAATTTGAGGGAGAAAAAGGGCAAAAATGGATAAAAAAATAAAAAAAAGCGATCCATAATTGAGTCGAAAACCGTTGAAAGTTAAAAGAGGGGATGAGGAATAGGCGCTAAGGGTGATGCGCGGAGATCGCCTCTAGCATGCAAATATCATTCTGCTATAATGACGGACTATAGACCGGCAATTGACCGGCAGGCTTCGCTGTCCAGCTTGCCTGGTGACGAGTAAATAAAGGAAGAAGAACAGCATGAGCATTACCAAGACGCAAAAGGCGGAAGTTATCAAGGCCTATGGCCGCCATGAGGGCGATACGGGTTCACCAGAAGTGCAAATCGCTATTTTGACCACCCGTATTCACGCTTTGACGGATCACATGATCGCGCACAAGCAGGATCAAAGCTCGCGCCGCGGCCTGCTGAAGCTGGTTGGGCAGCGCCGCCGCCATTTGAAGTATTTGAGCCAGACGGATCCGGAATCATACCGCGCCATCCTGCAAAAACTGGGGCTGCGCCGTTAATTCTTATCGTCTTGCCGTCACATTTGGGATTAAGCCGCGCGGCGGCTTATGAGGGAATAACATGCCCGGTGGAGCAGGGATTGGAGACTGGGGCCAAAGCAAATGCTTTTGGTGTCACTCTCCAGTTTCTGAGCACCGGGCGTGTCATATATAGCGCCAGAAGAGCGCAAGGAGACACGTTTTTATGGAAACAATTCAAAGCCCGATGGGAACCATTCACCGGTTCAATGTGCGGGTAGGCAATGACGATCTGGTCATTGAAACGGGTAAGCTGGCCGAACAGGCTGGTGGGGCAGTCACCATTCGGTTGGGCGATACGGTGGTATTTGCCACAGCCACGATGAGCAAGCAAACGCGCGAGGGGATTGATTTCTTCCCTCTGAGCGTGGATTTTGAAGAGAAGTTATATGCGGCTGGACGTATTCCGGGCAGCTTCTTTCGGCGTGAAGGACGCCCTAGCGAACAGGCGATTTTGACCTCTCGCGTGGTGGATCGCACGCTGCGCCCATTGTTCCCGGATGATATGCGTAACGAAGTGCAGATTATCCTCTCTGCGTTCTCTCACGATCAGGAACATCAGGTAGATATGCTGGGGATTGCCGCTGCCAGCGCCGCTATTATGATCAGCGATGTGCCGTGGAATGGGCCGGTTGGCGGCGTTCGGATCGGCTTGATTGACGGCCAACTGGTGGTTAACCCCACGCTGTCGCAAATGCCTAACAGCACGCTTGACCTGCGCGTTTCTGGCACCGCAGAAGCCATCAACATGGTGGAATGTGCGGCTGACGAAGTTCCCGAAGATATCATGTTGGAGGCGCTGCGTCTTGCGCATCAGTCAATTCAGCCGCTGATTCAGGTTCAACTGGAAATGCGCGCTGCCATTGGCAAAGAAAAGAACACGTATGCTTCTGGCAAGATCGATACTGCCATTCTGGAAGAAGTTGCGGCTAAGACTCGTGATGCAGTACGTAATGTGCTGCTGACCACAACTGACCGCGCCGGACGCAACGAGGCGATGGAGGCTATTCGCGAACCGCTGGTCGAAGCCTATATTGCCCGTAACGGTGAAGTGGCAGAGGATGCGCGCATTGATATTAAGCACGTTAAGGAGTCGTTCAATGAGGTTGTTGCGCAGGAAGTGCGCCGCCGTATCGTTGAAGATGGCGTGCGCCCGGATGGCCGCAGCACGACTGAAATTCGCCCGTTAGCGGCGGAAGTTGGCATTGTGCCGCGTGTTCACGGTACGGGACTATTCAAGCGCGGGCAAACGCAAGTTTTGACATTTGCGACGCTGGGTACGCCACGCGACGCGCAGGAAATTGACTCGTTAAGCCCTGAAGAGAGTAAGCGCTATTTGCATCACTATAATATGCCGCCGTTCAGCACCGGCGAAGCCTATCCGTTACGCGGGCCGAAGCGCCGTGAGATCGGGCATGGGGCGCTGGCAGAAGCGGCGCTGCGGGCGATGATCCCGGATGAGGATGTATTCCCGTATACGATTCGACTGGTTAGCGAAGCGGTGAGCAGCAACGGCAGCACTTCGATGGCGAGTGTTTGCGGCAGCACGCTGGCGCTGATGGATGCGGGCGTGCCGATCAAGCGCCCGGTGGCGGGTATCGCCATGGGCTTGATCAAGGAAGGCGATAACGTCGCCGTATTAACCGACATTCAGGGACTGGAAGATCATATCGGGGATATGGATTTCAAAGTTGCCGGTACGACTGAAGGCATCACTGCGCTGCAAATGGACATTAAGATTTCCGGCGTGAGCGATGCGGTGATGGCGCAGGCGCTGGCACAGGCACATGATGCGCGGATGATCATCATGGATGTGATTCTTGGGGCTATTCCTGAACCGCGCAAGCACTTGAGTGAATATGCGCCGCGCATGGAATCGATCCGTATCAACCCTGAAAAGATTGGCGCGCTGATTGGCCCCGGCGGCAAGAATGTGCGCGGTATTCAGGAACGCCACGGCGTGAAGATTGATATTCAAGAGGACGGCACGGTGTTTGTGGCGGCGGTGGATGGCCCCACTGTTGATAAGGCAATGGCAGAGATTCGCGGTCTGACGGAAGATCCGGAAATTGGGCGTATTTACACCGGTAAGGTGACGCGGATTGAGCCGTATGGCGCGTTTGTGGAAATTATGCCGGGGCGCGAGGGGCTGGTGCATATTTCGCAGCTTGCGGATCACCGCATCGAGAAGGTTGAAGATGAAGTGGCGCTTGGCGATGAAATTATGGTGATGCTGACCGATGTGACGCCGGATGGCAAAGCCCGTTTGAGCCGCCAGGCGGTGCTTGAAGGCTGGACGGCTGAAGAAGCCCGCGCCAAGGATCGCCGCCCGTCAGGTGGTGGTGGGGATCGTCGCGGTGGTAATGATCGCGGCGGGG